>NZ_JBAGKV010000005.1:0-292255 GCF_037049705.1 Janthinobacterium sp. LPB2021202312-11-4
GAATCAAGATCAAAAGATCGCAGCCTTCGGCAGCTCCTACATTGACCGTGCCTGGCAATGGCTCTGTAGGAGCTGTCGAGTGAAACGAGGCTGCGATCTTTTAATCCCCGGAATCCACATCAAAAGATCGCAGCCTTCGGCAGCTCCTACATTGACCGCGCCTGGCAATAGCTCCGTAGGAGCTGTCGAGTGAAACGAGGCTGCGATCTGTTGATCTAACATCGCAGCGTTCGGGGGGATCAAACCTGCTGAGTCAGGTTTGTTCACCCTCGGCGAGTAGCGCAATCCCGCCAATAATCACCGCCACACCCACCCAGTGCAGCAGGCTGATCTGCTCGCCCAGCCCCAGCCACGACCCTAGCAACACCCCAACAAACACCAGCGAACTCAGCGGAAACGCCAGGGACAAACTGCTACGGCGCAAAATCAGCATCCACACGAAGAACGCGCCGATGCCACAGCCCACAGCGAACAGCACGCCGGGATCGACGATCACCGATTGCAGCCAGTGCAGGGTAAAGCTCATCTGGCCGATTTGATCGCCGCCGACCTTGGTTGCGATCTGCCCGGCGCTTTCCAGAATAATCAGCAACGCCCAGAGCACCACGGTGCCCAGTCGCCCATACAGCCAGTCCATCGGTTCAGAATCACGCATGGCCGACACACACGAGCATCACGCCCACCGTAATCACCAGCGTCGCGAGCCAGCGCCGGCGGCTGACGGTTTCACCGAGCACCACTTTGCCTGCCAGCACCACGCCGCAATAGGCCAGGGCCCCGGCCGGGAACAACAGGCTCAACGGGGCGCGGGACAAGGCTTCCAGCCAGACGAAAAACTCCAGCGTGTAGGCGCCGATCCCGGCCCACAGCAACGGGGCGTTGAACACCTGGCCCCAGAATGCGTTCAGGCGAAAACCGCCCTCGAGTTCTGGCAAACGGTCCAGGCCGAGTTTGAAACAGAGCTGGCCGATGACGTCCAGCGCGATGGAAAAGGCGACCAGCAGGATGACGGTCAGCGTCAGGTCGGGATCTAAGAAGGTCACGGTCAGGATTCACCCTTTGGCGGGCGCTCTCCGACACCGGGGTTCATCCAGCATGAAGGCCGGCCGAGAGGGCTTTGGGGGTAAATGCAAGGGCCGGGCCAGCCCTTGGAGAATCAAAAGATCGCAGCCTTCGGCAGCTCCTACAGGGGGGCGCGCAATTCTGTAGGAGCTGCCGAAGGCTGCGATCTTTTGATCTTAGGCGTGAAGACGAACCCAAACAGTCACGAGCACGGTCGCGGCGATCAACCAGCCGACTGCCGCCACCGCCAGCGAAGCCTCCAATCGCATCCGGTCCACCATCACGTACAACGTCGCCAAATAAACGAAGTACGGAATGATCGACCACATGCCAAACACAATGGTGGTCTTCAAATCGTCGACCGAGCGGCCCTTGCCAACGATGTAATGGGCGATCAGCGCAAAGGTCGGAAACAGCGGCACCAAACCGGCGATGTAATAGTTTTTGGTCTTGGCCAGCGCCGCCAGGATCAACACCACCGCCGCGCCCAGTGCTGCTTTAAGAATCAGGTCCATCAGTGGCTCAGCCCGTATTTCTTGACTTTGTCGAACAGCGTGGTCTTGGCCATCCCCAATTCCAGGCTGGCCTGGGTCAGGTTGCCGCCGCTGCGTTGCAAGGCGTCGTTGAGCAGGTTGCGTTCGAAGGCTTCCACCGCTTCGGCAAACCCCAGGCCCTGATTGCTGCTGGTGCCGGTCTTCTTGAACGCCGGCAAGCCGAGGGCGAAACGCTCGGCGACGTTGCGCAATTCCCGCACGTTGCCCGGCCAGTCGTGGCTCATCAGGTGCGACAGGGTCTGGTTGTCCATCTCCGGCACCGCGCGGTCGAAACGCAGGGATGACTGCTGCAGGAAATGTTCGAACAGTTGCAGGATGTCTTCACGACGTTCGCGCAGCGGCGGCAATTCCAGGGTGACGACGTTGAGGCGGTAATACAAATCGCTCCGGAATTCCCCGGCCTTGCTCGATTCCACCAGGTCGGATTTGGTCGCCGCAATCACCCGGCAATCCACCGCCACGCTCTGGTTCGAACCGAGGCGTTCAAGGGTGCGCTCCTGCAACACCCGCAGCAGTTTGATCTGCAACGGCAGCGGCATGCTTTCCACTTCATCGAGGAACAGCGTGCCGCCGTCGGCGTGTTCGATCTTGCCGATCCGCCGTTTACCGGCGCCGGTGAAGGCATTGGCTTCGTGGCCGAAGATTTCGCTTTCGAACAGGTTTTCCGGCAGACCGCCGCAGTTCAGCGCGACGAACTGCTTGGTGTGGCGGCGGCTGAAATCGTGCAGGCAACGGGCGACCAGTTCCTTGCCGGTGCCGGTTTCACCTTCGATCAACACGTTGGCCGAGGTATCGGCGACGTTGGCGATCAATTCGCGCAAGTTCTGCATGGCTGGCGAGCGGCCGATGATCCGTCCTTCGAGGGAATCGCGCTCGGCCAGTTGCCGGCGCAGCGACGAGACTTCCCGGGCCAGGCTGCGTTGTTCCAGGGCGCGGCGGGCCACGTCCACCAGGCGTTCCGGGGAGAAGGGTTTCTCCATGAAGTCGTAGGCGCCTTTCTGCATCGCGCCCACCGCCATGGAGATGTCGCCGTGGCCGGTGATCAGCACCACCGGCAGGCTGCGGTCCCGGGCCTTGAGCCGGGTCAGCAGCTCCAGGCCATCGATGCCCGGCAGGCGAATGTCGCTGATGACGATCCCGGCAAAGTTCTCGCCGACCCGTTCCAGGGCTTCTTCGGCGCTGCCCACGCCGATGCAGGGAATGTCTTCCAGGGTCAGCGCCTGTTGGCAGCCGAGCAGCACATGGGGGTCGTCTTCGACGATCAGCACACTAAGGTCGTTGTTCATATTGGCTCGGCGGGAGTGGGGCTTACCAACGGTAAACTGAGGACGAAGGTGGTACCACCGCTGGCCGGGTGTTCGACACCCAAGTGGCCGCCGGTGGCCGCGGCCAGGCTGGCGGAAAGGGTCAGGCCGAGGCCCAGGCCCTGTTCGCCGGGTTTGGTGGTGAAGAACGGTTCGAACAGATGCTTGCGCGCTTCGGCGTCGATGCCGTGGCCGTTGTCGCGCACCCGCAGGCGATATTTGCCATCGAACTCTTCGCCTTCCAGCCACAACTCTGGCAGCGGTTGCGCCTGCATGGCGTCAAGGGCGTTGCCGATCAGGTTGACCAGAATCTGCTCCAGGCGCGTCTGGTCGATTTGCACCTGCATATCTTGGAAGTCGCGATGTTGCTGCAGGTGTGCGCTTTCTACGCGACCGCCGAGCAGTTGCAGCGCAGCGTCCACCGCTTTGCCGAGGCTGGCCTGGCCCTTGTCATCGCCGCGGCGGGCGAAGGAGCGCAGGCTGGCAGTGATCCGGCCCATGCGGTCGATCAGTTCATTGATGGTTTTCAGGTTGGTGCTGGCGATGTCCAGCTGACCACGTTCCAGGAAGCGCACCGTGTTGCCGGACAACGTTCGCAACGCGGCCAGCGGCTGGTTCAGTTCGTGGGCGATGCTGGTCGACATCTGGCCGATGGCCGCCAGTTTGCCGGCCTGGACCAGTTCATCCTGGGCCCGGCGCAAGGTCTCTTCGGCTTGCCGTCGTTCGCGGATCTGGCCCTTGAGCCGTTCGTTGCTGGCGCGCAGGTCGGTGGTGCGTTCGGTAATCCGACGCTCCAGTTGATTGTTGGCTTCCTGCAAGGCTTCCCGGGCGGCGAGGCGGGTGGCGATGACCTTGCGCCGCTCGTTCCAGGCGATCAGCAGGAACGCCACCAGGGCAAACGCCACGGCCACCAGAATGCCCTGGTTGATTGCTTCCCGGCGCAAATCCGCGAGGGGCGTGAGCAGGGTGAAATTCCACGGCGTATCGCTCAGCGGCCGGGTCTGGGCCAAGTAGCTGATGTCCTGTTCGTCGGAGGCCAGTTCGCTGTTGGCGGGGAAGGTCAGTTTCTCCACGCCTTCGGCCAGGGTCTCCCGGGCCAGGGGTTGCAGTTCGTTCAGCGGGAACCAGTAGTACTGCAGGCTACGGGCGAGTTTTTCCTTGGTCTCGTCGCTCAGCGGCACCACGGACTTGAGCCGGCGCGCCGGGTCGCTGGAGAGAATGATGATGCCGTTCTCGTCGCTGACGAACGCTTCCAGACGCGCCCGTTGCCAGCGTTCTTCCATGGCTTCGAGGCGCACTTTGACCACGGCCACGCCGATGATCTTGCCGTGTTCTTCCAGGCCGTGGGCCAGGTAATAACCGGGTTCGCCGTTGGTGCTGCCGATGCCGTAGAACCGCCCCGGCTGCCCACGTATGGCGCTCTGGAAATAGGCTCGGAAGGACAGGTCTTCACCGAGGTAGCTGTCGACATCGCGCCAGTTACTGGTGGCCAGTACGCGACCGGTGGTGTCCATCACATAGATAGCCCGACTGCGGCTGCGCCGGTTCAGGCCTTCCAGGTAATCGTTGACCGTTTGCCGGATTTGCGGCGACGGGTCGTCCAGCAGTTTTGACACGCTGGATTCAAGTTCCAGCAGGCTGGGCAGGTAGGTGTACTTGCTGATCTCACTCTCGACGGCGCGGGCGTGCAGTTCCAACTGACGCTGGCCGTTCTCGCTGAGGCTGCGGATGCCGTAGTGTTCACTGACCCAGAAGCCGATGTAACCCAACCCGATCATCAGGGCGATGACCAGCGGCGGCAGGAACAGATGACGAATCAGACGGGGTTTCACGGCGAGTGATGGCGGCGCGGCGCGATAGAGAGTGGGGTCGCATTTCATCACAGATGCCTTGGGTCAACCACTACAAGCCTGAGCAACCCCGTAGGAGCTGCCGAAGGCTGCGATCTTTTGATCTTGATTCTTTGAGAATCCCAGCAGATCAAGATCAAAAGATCGCAGCCTTCGGCAGCTCCTACGGGGGCGGCTGTGTGGTGTTTAGTGCTGCAAGATCTTCTCGAGGAAGTGCTGCGCACGCTCGGAGCGGGCGCTGATGTCGCCGAAGAATTCCTCTTTCGGGCAGTCTTCGATGATCTTGCCCGCGTCCATGAAGATCACACGGTCGGCCACTTTACGGGCGAAGCCCATTTCGTGGGTCACGCACATCATGGTCATGCCTTCGTGGGCCAGTTGCACCATCACGTCGAGCACTTCGTTGACCATTTCCGGGTCGAGGGCCGAAGTCGGTTCGTCGAACAGCATGACGATCGGGTCCATGGCCAGAGCCCGGGCAATTGCCACGCGCTGCTGCTGACCACCGGAGAGTTGGCCGGGGTGCTTGTGAGCGTGAGCGGACAAGCCGACGCGCTCCAGCAGTTGCAGGCCTTTCTTGGTGGCTTCTTCCTTGCTGCGGCCCAACACCTTGATCTGCGCGATGGTCAGGTTTTCGGTGATGGTCAGGTGCGGGAACAGTTCGAAATGCTGGAACACCATGCCGACCCGCGAGCGCAGTTTCGGCAGGTTGGTCTTCGGGTCGGCGATGGAGGTGCCATCGACGATCACGTCACCTTTCTGGAACGGTTCCAGGGCGTTGACGCATTTGATCAGGGTCGATTTGCCCGAGCCCGACGGGCCGCAGACCACAATCACTTCGCCTTTTTTGACCTCGGTGCTGCAATCAGTCAGTACCTGGAAGTCGCCATACCACTTGTTGATGTTCTTGATAGAGATCATACGGCAAACCTTTTTTGCAGACGCTTGACCAGCAGCGAGGCGGCAAAGCTGATTGTGAAGTACACCAGACCTGCGAAGATCAGGAACTCATTGGAGCGACCAATGATGTCGCCACTGGCGCGCGAAGCATTGAGGAAGTCCACCAGGCCGACGGTGTAGACCAGCGAGGTGTCCTGAAACAGGATGATGCTTTGTTGCAGCAACAGCGGGGTCATCTTGCGGAACGCTTGCGGCAGGATGATCAGACGCATCATCTGGCCGTAGTTCATGCCCAGTGCCTGGGCAGCGCCCATCTGGCCCTTGGGAATCGATTGCACGCCGGCGCGGACGATTTCGCAGAAGTACGCCGCTTCGAACATCATGAAGGCCACGATGCACGAGGTGAACGCGCCGATCGGGGTGTCTTCGCCGGTGATCCAGCGCAACACGAACGGCACCGCCAGGTAGAACCAGGTGATCACCAGCAGCAGCGGGATCGAGCGGAAGTAGTTCACGTAGGCGCCGGCAAGGCGCGACAACAGTTTGTTATGGGACAGGCGCATCAGCGCCAGGATCGTGCCGAGGATCAGCCCGCCGACGACGCCCATGACCATCAGCTTGAGGGTCATGACCATGCCGTTCCACAAACCCGGCAGGGACGGAACGATGCCCGAGAAATCGAATTCCATCATTTACCCCCTAGCGAGATCAGGCCCGGGACGGCGACTTTCTTCTCGACCAAGCGCATCAGCAGCATGAGGCTCATGTTCAGGGTGAAGTAGATCAGCGTGGCCAGGGTGAAGGCTTCGAACAGGTTGGCGGAGAACTCGGCAGTCTGTTTGGTCTGCGCGAGCAGCTCCATCAGACCGATCAGCGAGGCCACGGACGAGTTCTTGAAGACATTCAAAAATTCCGAGGTGAGCGGCGGAATGATGATCCGGTAGGCCTGGGGCAGCAGCACGTTCCAGTAGATCTGTGGCAGCTTGAAACCCATGGCGCGAGCGGCCGATTCCTGGCCACGGGGCAACGCTTGGATGCCGGTGCGCACTTGTTCGCAAACCCGTGCAGCGGTGAACAGGCCCAGGCACACGACAACACTCAGGTAAGCCGAGGTGGTCGGGTTGAGGTCTTGCTTGTACCAGTCCTGCAGGTTTTGCGGCAGCAGGTCGGGTATCAGGAAGTACCAGATGAACAGCTGAACCAGCAGCGGCACATTACGGAAGAGTTCGACGTAGCAGGTCGCGATGCCCGATACGATGCGGTTCGGTATGGTGCGCATGACACCCAGGATCGAACCCAGTATCAAGGCAACAATCCAGGCCACGACGGCGATGGCGATGGTCCAGCCCAGACCGGAGATGAACCAGTCGAGATAGGTCTCGCTGCCCACGCCGGTGGACTTGAAGAACACGCCCCAGTCCCAGTTGTAATTCATTAGGGTCTCCCCTCGGATCGATCAATGTACAAGTGCCCGCCTGGGGAAGCTCCGTTCCCGCCTGACCTTGAAGATCAGGCACACGCGATCGGCTCGACAGCCACCGGTTCGAGTGTTTCCAGAATATGCCAGCAGGGAGTGACAACCCTCTGAACGGGCGGGGCCCGGTCAGAGGGTAAGGTTAGTCAGGAATCAGGACTTCTTGTCGTCAGCCGCTTTGTCGGTCGGGCTGGCGATCAGTTTCTTGAGCTCGTCGCTCATCGGGAAGTTCAGGTTCAGGCCTTTAGGCGGGATTGGCTGCATGAACCATTTTTCGTAGATCTTGTTGATCTCGCCCGACTTGTAGGTGGCCACGATCGCGTCGTCGACGGCTTTCTTGAACGGCTCGTCGCCCTTGCGGACCATGCAGCCGTAGATTTCGTAGGACTGTGGGGTGCCGGTGACGGCCCAGTCATCAGCCTTCTTGGCTTTGGCGGCTTCACCGGCCAGCAAGGCGTCGTCCATCATGAAGGCAACGGCGCGGCCCGATTCCAGCATCTGGAAGGACTCGCCGTGGTCTTTGGCGGAGATGACGTTCATGCCCATCTGCTTGTCGGCGTTCATCGACTTGAGGATGCGCTCGGACGTGGTGCCCGCAGTAGTCACGACGTTCTTGCCTTTGAGGTCGTCGAAGTCCTTGTATGCGGAGTCTTTCTTGGACAGCAGGCGGGTGCCGATTTCGAAGATGCCGACGGAGAAGTCAACTTGCTGCTGACGCTCGACGTTGTTGGTGGTGGAGCCGCACTCGACGTCCACGGTGCCGTTCTGCACCAGCGGGATACGGGTTTGCGAAGTGACCAGGTTGTATTTGACCTGGAGGTTCGGCAGGTCGAGGTCTTTCTTGATGGCTTCGACGATTTTCAGCTGGATATCGTGGGAGTAGCCGACCGGTTTGCCGGAAGCGTCCGCGATGTAGGAAAACGGAATGGAAGCGTCACGATGCCCGAGGGTGATCACGCCGGACTCTTTGATCTTCTTCAGTGTGCCGGTGAGTTCGGCCGCGAAAACTGGAGTGGTAATCAGAGCGGCAGCAATGGCTGCGCCCAGGATATGGGGAACGATGCGCATCAAATTTTCCTCGACATTGTTTTTTTTATGGAGCCAGTTCGTCGGCCCTTTTGTGCTTCGAACGCCTGGATGCTCCTGAAGATCGGGCACGGCAGTACATTCGTCCCAGAGTGTAGAGCATGACTCATGCCAAGCCAGGTGATACGGATCAACGTATTGATTTATAAGGGGATTAAAGTTTTATGGCGATTAAACGGGCGCTGAATAATCCGGTTAACCGAATTGACCGGCAGGTCGCGTTCGGAAAACCGAATGTAATGCACCGTAGATCTGTAGGAGCAAGGCTTGCCCGCGATAGCGGTGTATCAGGCACTACATTCCTTTCTGTGAGGACGCCATCGCGGGCAAGCCTTGCTCCTACGGGGGCGGTGGTGTCTGGCAGAATGCAAAAAGCCCCTGAATCGTGAGATTCAGGGGCTTTTCGTTTAACCGGTTTCCCGATCAGGCCGCTTCGATCTTGCTGCGGTTCTGCTCGACCTTACTCAGGTAGGCCGCCAGTTTCTGCTGTTCGTCAGGGGTAGTGAACAGCCCGAGCTTGCTGCGGCGCCACAGGATGTCGTGGGCGGTGGTGGCCCATTCTTCGCTGCACAGGTAATCGACTTCGCGGGTGTAGAGCCCGCCGCCAATGTGCTCACCCAAGTCGCTGAGGCCTTGCACGCCCTCGAGCATGCGCCAGGTGCGGCTGCCGTAGCTGGTGGCCCAGCGGCGGGCGATTTCAGTCGGTATCCAGTCGAACGTGTCGCGAATCTTCGCGCACAGTGCTTGCGGCGTGGTCATGTCTTCGCCGCCGGGCAGAGTCGCCGTAGCGGTCCAGGTCGGCTTGATGTGCGAGAAGTACGGGGCCAGTTGCGCCAGCGCCGATTCGGCCAGTTTGCGGTAAGTGGTCAGCTTGCCGCCGAACACCGACAGCAGCGGTGCTTCTTCGCCACTGCCCGACAACGCCAGGGTGTAGTCGCGGGTCACGGCCGACGGGTTGTCGGATTCGTCGTTGCACAGCGGACGCACACCGGAATAGCTGTGCAGGATGTCGTCGCGGCTGACTTGCTTCTTGAAGTGGGCGTTGACCACTTTGAGCAGGTAATCGGTTTCGGTTTCGGTGATCGCGACAGCCGCCGGGTCACCGGTGTACTCGCGGTCGGTGGTGCCGATCAGGGTGAAGTGGTTCAGGTACGGAATGGTGAACACGATGCGTTGATCTTCGTTTTGCAAGATGTGCGCGTGTTCGCCTTCGTACAGTTTCGGCACGATCAAGTGGCTGCCCTGGATCAGGCGGATGCCGTAGGGCGAATCCATTTTCAGGTCGTCACGAATGAACTTGGCAACCCATGGGCCGGCGGCATTCACCAACGCTTTGGCGCGGATCGAGAACAGGCTGCCATCGGCGCGTTCCAGGTGCAGGTGCCACAGGCCCTTGGTGCGACGGGCGCTGACGCAACGGGTCTGGGTGTGAACGTGGGCGCCTTTCTCGCGGGCGGCCATGGCGTTCAGGACCACCAGGCGGGCATCGTCGACCCAGCAATCGGAGTATTCGAAGCCTTTGGTGATTTCGCTTTTCAACGGGCTGTCCGGGCCGAACTTCAGGCTTTTCGAGCCTTCCAGTTTTTCCCGCTTGCCGAGGTGGTCGTACAGGAACAGGCCGGCGCGGATCATCCAGGCCGGACGCAGGTGCGGGCGATGCGGCAGCACAAAGCGCATCTGCTTGACGATGTGCGGGGCCTTGGCCAACAGCACTTCGCGTTCGGCCAGGGCTTCGCGCACCAGACGGAATTCATAATGTTCGAGGTAGCGCAGGCCGCCGTGGATCAGCTTGCTGCTGGCCGATGACGTGTGGCTGGCCAAGTCGTCTTTTTCACAAAGGAACACCGAAAGACCGCGACCGGCGGCATCCGCTGCGATCCCCACGCCATTGATCCCACCACCGATGACGGCGATATCGTAGACCTCGGCGAGAGGGGGCGTAGGCAAGGTAGAAGTGGGCATCGGCTGGCCTCGGGCTTTTTATGATTTCTGTATTGGAATTCGAACATTAATGTTCATTTGCGAAAATGGTAGCCCATAAAGCCGCCCACAGCCAGCCCGCTTCGATTGAAAATACTGATCGAAGGACGGGGAAAGGAAAATTTACGAACATTAAATGCAAAAGATCGCAGCCTTCGGCAGCTCCTACAGAGGTGAGTGAACCCGTAGGAGCTGCCGAAGGCTGCGATCTTTTAAAGGCTGAAAGCCTTAGACCACCTCGAGCCGAATCTTGTGCTGACTCAACAACTGCGCCAGCGCCGGCACCGGTTGCTGATCGGTGACCAGGCAATCGATCAGGCTGATCGGCCCCAGGCGAATCATGGCGTTGCGCCCGAATTTGCTGGAGTCCGCCGCCAGGATCACCTTCCGCGCGTTGGCGATGATCGCCTGGGACACCCGCACTTCCTGATAATCGAAATCCAGCAGGCTGCCGTCTTCATCAATCCCGCTGATGCCGACCAGGGCGAAATCCACCTTGAACTGGTTAATGAAATCGACACTCGCCTGACCCACCACGCCGCCGTCGCGCCGCACATTGCCGCCAGTCAGCAGGACATCGAAATCGTCCTTGGCACTGAGCATGGAGGCCACGTGCAGGTTGTTGGTGATGATTTTCAGGTGATTGTGGTTGAGCAGCGCCCGGGCAATCGATTCGGTGGTGGTGCCGATATTGATGAACAGCGAGGCGTGATCGGGAATCTGTGCCGCAATGGCTTCGCCGATACGCTGCTTTTCATCGCGCATCTGGTCGGCACGCATGGCGTAGGCGGTGTTTTCGACACTGGAATCGTAGGCCGCGCCGCCGTGGTAGCGACGCAACAAATTGGCTTCCGCGAGCTGATTGATATCGCGGCGGATGGTTTGCGGTGTAACGACGAACAGCGTAGCCATTTCCTCAATGCTGACATAGCCGCGTTCGCGGACCAGTTCGAGGATTTGCTGCTGACGGGGAGGCAGATTCATGGGGCTTCCTTTGGGCTGCCGTGCAAAATTTGCCCATGATGCCGCAGGAATCTGCTCCCTACCAGTTACATACCGATACGAGTACTTACGTTGGCTTATTCAGCCCCTTCATGAGGTTCCCAGTCGCGGGTGCGGCTGACGGCTTTTTTCCAGCCGGCGTAGAGTTTTTCCTTCGCGCTTTCTTCCAGGGCCGGTTCGAATTCGCGTTCGATGACAGCCTTGCCGCGCAACTCGTCCAGGCTGCCCCAGAAGCCGCATGCCAGGCCGGCCAGGTAAGCGGCGCCCAGTGCGGTGGTTTCGCGCATTTGCGGACGCTCGACTTGGGTGCCGAGGATGTCGGCCTGGAACTGCATGAGGAAGTTGTTCGCCACGGCGCCGCCGTCCACGCGCAGGGACTTGAGGCGTTCGCCGGAGTCCTGTTGCATGGCGTCGAGTACGTCGCGGGTCTGGTAGGCAATCGATTCAAGCGCGGCACGGATGATGTGATCCACGCGTACACCACGAGTCAGGCCGAACAGCGCGCCACGGGCATACGGGTCCCAGTACGGAGCGCCCAGACCGGTGAAGGCTGGCACCAGGTACACACCGTTGCTGTCCTTGACCTTGTTGGCGAAGTATTCGGTGTCGTGGGCGTCGTTGATGATTTTCAGTTCATCGCGCAGCCACTGCACGGTCGAACCGCCGTTGAACACTGCGCCTTCCAGCGCGTAGGCCACTTCGCCTTTCGGGCCGCAAGCGATGGTGGTCAACATGCCATGCTTGGACTTCACGGCTTTGTCGCCGGTGTTCATCAGCAGGAAGCAGCCGGTGCCGTAGGTGTTTTTCGCCTGGCCTGGCTCGACGCACATCTGGCCGAACAGGGCTGCTTGCTGGTCGCCGGCAATACCGCCAATGGCAATGCCGCTTTTGGTGTGGCCGTAGATTTCCGAGGACGATTTAACTTCCGGCAGCATCTCGCTCGGGATATCCAGCACGTCCAGCATCTTCGCGTCCCACTCCAGGGTGTGGATGTTGAAGAGCATGGTGCGCGAGGCGTTGGTGTAGTCGGTGACGTGGACTTTGCCGCCGGTAAATTTCCAGATCAGCCAGCTGTCGACGGTGCCGAACAGCAGTTCGCCGTTGCGCGCGCGTTCACGGCTGCCTTCGACGTTGTCGAGAATCCACTTGAGCTTGGTGCCGGAGAAGTACGGGTCGGTGACCAGGCCGGTGGTGTCGCTGATGTATTGTTCGTGGCCATCGCGTTTGAGCTGCTGGCAGATCTCGGTGCTGCGGCGGCACTGCCAGACGATCGCGTTGTAGATCGGGCGGCCGGTGGTCTTGTCCCAGACCACGGTGGTTTCGCGCTGATTGGTGATGCCGATGGCGGCAACCTGGTCGTGATGCAGGCCGGCCTGAGCCAGGGCCTCGACCATCACGGCGCTTTGGGTCGCGAAGATTTCCATCGGGTCATGCTCGACCCAACCGGCTTGCGGGTAATGCTGGACGAATTCGCGCTGTGCGGTGCAGACCACGTTCGCGTCGCGGTCGAAAATGATCGCGCGGGAGCTGGTCGTACCCTGATCGAGGGCAATGATGTAGTTCTTATTCTGAATATCGGTCATGTCGATTGCCTTGGACGAAATAAGGGAGTGAGGTCAGGCGCGGGATCAAATGGCAGGATCACGCGCCAACGGTATCAAGACGTTCTTGGTTTGCCGTCAATGGCCGGTGTTACGTCCTTTGTAGCAGGTTCGGCGTTCGGCAGATGACGGGCAATCAGCCCGCGATAGCCAGCAGCACCGAGGCAGGCACCGACAATCGGTGCAAAAATCGGAATCAGGAAATACGGGATATCGCGCCCGCCGGTGAAGGAAATTTCACCCCAGCCAGCGAAGAAAGTCATCAGCTTGGGTCCGAAATCACGCGCCGGGTTCATCGCGAAACCGGTCAGCGGGCCCATGGAGCTGCCAATCACCGCAATCAACAGGCCGATCAGCAACGGGGCCAACGGGCCTTTAGGCAAGCCGTTGTTGTCGTCGGTCAGGGACATGATCACGCCCATCAGGATCGCGGTGATGATCATTTCAACCAGGAATGCCTGGGCCGTGGACAGGGCCGGGTGGGGGAAGGTGGAGAACACCGACGCCAACTCCAGGCTGGCCTGAGTGCCACGAACCATATGGTGAGTTTGTTCGTAATCGAAAAACAGATTGCTATAGAGCGTGTAAACCAACAGCGCCCCGCAGAACGCGCCAGCCACTTGGGCGAGGATGTAGAAGGGCAGTTTGCGCTTTTCGAAGTCGGCGAAAATGCTCAGGGCGATACTGACGGCGGGGTTGAGATGAGCCCCGGACACACCGGCGGTCAGGTAGATCGCCATGCTGACGCCAACGCCCCAGATGATGCTGATTTCCCACAGGCCGAAGCTGGCACCCGCCACCTTGAGCGCGGCAACGCAACCCGTACCGAAAAAGATTAACAGCGCAGTCCCCAGGAACTCAGCCATGCATTGGCTCGAGAGCGATGGTTGTTTCAAAGCAGTTGTCATCGAAAACCTCTTTTTTGTTGTTGTCTGGCGCTTTGTCATCTTGGTCAAAGCGCGATTTTCACCGAGACAGAATCCCCATCCTGATCTTGGTTTACTGCCGAGTACGACCTGTAGATCATTCCTACAGTATTCGCATTCGAAAAAATATAGACAAGAAACGCTGATGTCAAAGGTCGAAAGTGAACCGTCAGTCATATTTAAACTATTCGTCGCATGAATGATCCTGTGCGTGACCTGTCGGGCGGGCATCAACCTGGCTGCGGATGGCCGCGCCAACCCTTTGAAATAGCGCCGCAATAGAGCCTTTTGTTGATCAATGTCCTAGAATCCGGGGCAGTATTTTTCTTCTGCCGCCAAGCCTGGAGCTGTCATGACCCCCGCATTGGATTTGTTGAAAAAAGTTCGCGCCGAACATCGGGTGCACAGTTACGAACATGATCCGAAGGCGGCGTCCTATGGGCTGGAGGCTGCGGAAAAACTGGGACTGGACCCGGCGCAGGTGTTCAAGACGTTGCTGGCGGCGAGCGAGAAAGGCGAATTGCTGGTGGCGGTGGTACCGGTCGTCGGAACGCTGGACTTAAAGCATCTGGCACATGCCGCCGGGGTGAAAAAGGCTGAGATGGCAGATCCAGCCGCAGCGCAACGTGCGACGGGTTATCTGCTGGGGGGGATCAGCCCACTGGGGCAGAAGAAGCGCTTGCGTACCTTCATCGATCTCTCGGCTCAGCCTTTTGCCAGCATTTTTGTCAGTGCCGGGCGACGGGGCCTGGAGGTGGAGTTGGCGCCGGCGGTCTTGGCCGAGCACACCCAGGCGACGTTCGCCGATATCGGCCGCACCTGACACGGCTCTGTATGGCGTTAATTTGCCGGCTCTGTCACTGGTGCCATTTGGAGGGCGGCTTCATGCTCGCTGACCTGACTTAAGGAGAAGGTTATGCAGCTTGAATTTCATCAGGTCGATGCGTTCAGTGATCGGCCATTCAGTGGCAATCCGGCGATGGTGTATCGGCTCGATGCCTGGCTCGCCGATGAGTTGATGCAAAAGATCGCCGCCGAGCACAATCTGGCCGAAACGGCGTTCGTGGTGCGTGAAGGGTCGGCCTGGCATATCCGCTGGTTTACCCCGACCACCGAAGTGCCGCTGTGCGGGCACGCGACATTGGCCAGCGCTTACGTGCTGTTTGAAATCTACAAGGAGCCGGTCGAGCGTCTGGATTTCATCTGCAAGTCCGGCCCGTTGAGTGTCAGCCGTGAAGGCGAGCGGTTGTGGCTGGATTTCCCGGCCATTGTGCCGTCGGAAGTCGTTGTGACCCTGGACATCGAGCGTGCGCTGGGCGTGGAAGCGGTGGATGTGCTCGGTTCGAATGAATTGTTTGTGGTGCTGGAATCCGAGCAGGCGGTGCTCGATTGTCAGCCCGACATGACGGCGCTGGCGAAGCTACCCTGGCTGGGTGCGATCGTCACGGCCAAGGGCAGTCGGCATGATTTTGTGTCCCGCTACTTCGCGCCGGCGATCGGCATCAACGAAGACCCGGTGACCGGTTCCACCCATTGCAGCTTGATTCCGTACTGGTCGAAACGCTTGGGCAAGTCGAGTCTGACGGCTTATCAGTGTTCGGCGCGGGGCGGGGAGTTGTTCTGTCGGCTGGACGGAGAGCGGGTGAAGATTGGCGGGAATGCGACGCTCGTTGCGCGCGGAACGCTGCACCTGTAGGAGCAAGGCTTGCCCGCGATTGGCTTGACGCGGTGTTTCCGTCACACCGCGTTATCGTTCATCGCGAGCAAGCTTTGCTCCTACAGGGAAGGTGTGTCAGTTTGCGGTGCTGAAGCGGCGGACACCGGATTCAACGGCCGGAATTTGCGCCGCCGTGCTGCCGGATGCCTGGAACAACACCAGGTGTTCGGCTGCCACACGAATCCCCACGTTGGCACCGACCTGATGGTCGGCATGACTCGGGAAAATCGATTCCAGTTGCGCGCCGGTCGGCAGTTGCAGCCGATAAAGCGTCGAGGCACCGAGGAACGTCTTGCCGACAATCTTCGCTTTCAGTGCGCTGTCCGGCGCATAAACAATATCGTCTGGCCGCAGCAACACATCGACTGCGCCGCCAATCGGCCAGGTATAAGCACGATTGCCGCGCAACTCGCCGAGTTCGGTCTGCACCGACTCCGGGCTGCTCAACTGGCCGCGAATGAAGTAGCCCTGGCCGATGAAACTGGCCACAAACGGCGTCAGCGGTTCGTGATACAGGTTGTAGGGCGTGTCCCACTGTTCCAGCCGACCTTCCTTGAATACTCCCACGTGATCGCTGACCGCGAAGGCTTCTTCCTGGTCGTGAGTCACCAGAATCGCACTGGTACCACGGGCCTTGAGAATGTCGCGCACTTCATGGCTGAGCTTGCGGCGCAATTCGCCATCAAGGTTGGAGAAGGGTTCGTCGAGCAGCAGCAATTGCGGTTCCGGCGCGAGGGCCCTGGCCAGTGCAACGCGTTGCTGTTGACCGCCGGACAACTCGTGGGGGAAGCGCTTGCCGAGGTTTTTCAGGTTGACCAGTTCCAGCAACTCTTCGGTGACGCGATCCTTTTGCGGATGCTTGCGAATACCGAAGGCGATGTTCTCGGCCACGCTCAAATGCGGGAACAGCGCGTAGTCCTGGAAGACCATGCCGATTCGGCGTTTCTCCGGGGCGAGGGTGAAACCGGCGCTGGAGATGGTCTCGCCGCCCAGCTGGATTTCACCTTCGTGCACCGGCTCGAAACCGGCAATGGCCCGCAGGGTGGTGGTCTTGCCGCAGCCCGAAGAGCCCAGCAGGCAACCGATGTCGCCGGCGTTCAAGTGCAGGTTGAGGTTCTGCACAACCCGCTGGTCCTGATAACCGCAGGCAAGGTTGCGCAGGTTGAGCAGTAATGGCTGGCTCATGCGTGGTGGTACGCCGGCGTGACCAGAAACTCAAGCAAGGCCTTTTGTGCGTGCAAACGGTTTTCTGCCTGGTCCCACGCGACGGAGCGTGGGTCGTCCAGCAGGTCGAGGCTGATTTCTTCACCACGGTGAGCCGGCAGGCAGTGCATGAACAGCACGTCCGTCGCGGCCAGGTCGAGCAGGGCGCGATTGACCTGGAACGGGGCGAACAGCTTGAGGCGCTTGGCGGTTTCTTCTTCCTGGCCCATGGAGGTCCAGACGTCGGTGCTGACCAGATGCGCGCCACGCACGGCATCCTGTGGATCGCGGACGATGGTCACACGATCGCCGGCCTTGGCCACGAACTCTGGGCTTGGTTCGTAACCTTCCGGGCAGGCAATACGCAACTGGAAGTCGAACTGGATCGCCGCTTCTATATAGCTGTTGCACATGTTGTTGCCGTCGCCGATCCAGGCCACGGTCTTGCCCTGAATCGAGCCACGGTGCTCAAGGAAGGTTTGCATGTCGGCCAGCAACTGGCACGGGTGCAGGTCATCGGACAGGCCATTGATGACCGGAACGCGAGAGTTGGCGGCAAATTCGGTGAGGGTGCTGTGGGCAAAGGTGCGGATCATCACCGCGTCGAGCATGCTCGACATAACGATGGCGCAGTCGCCGATCGGCTCGCCACGCCCCAGTTGGGTGTCGCGGGGCGAGAGGAAAATCGCCTGGCCGCCGAGCTGGATCATGCCGGCTTCGAACGAGATGCGGGTGCGGGTCGAGGACTTCTCGAAGATCATCCCCAGGACACGGTTTTTCAGAGGCTCGAACAGTACGCCGCGGTTACGCAGGTCCTTGAGCTCAACGCCTCGACGGATCACGCTGACCAGCTCTTCGGGCGTGCAATCCATCAGGGAGAGAAAGTGCCTTGCGCTCATCATTGACTACCTTTTTGCAACAGACCGCAGATACTCAAAGCCTTGTTTAACTGAAAAACGGGCGAGACCTGCGGCGTAAGCCGCACGGGGCGACGAAATAGGGAAAGGCGCGATCTTATAATTAAATGTCGCGTCTTACCAATAGGAGGCTTATTTTTCCAGTGACTGCGATGTTTCCAGATTCATAGCCAAGTGCCGCATTTGTACACGGTGCCGAAGCGGGTTTGCAAATCAGCGGCTGCGGCCCAGGCCAATAAGGGTCAGGTTTCAATGGCGCGCGTTGCTTGTTGTTACGGTTTTGCGTGCCGGTAGTGGTGTGCTCGTCCGGTATTATCGGCCGCATTGCCAATCCTCGAGCCGGTCCAGTCAAACACCCAAGGAGGGAGTTCTGTATGTCGATCAATAAAACCGGAAACATAGGCCTGACACGTCTGCGTCGTGTGTCTCCGGCGTTTGATATGGCTGTGATTTCCACCGTGATGGGCTTCGCACTTATCGCAAGTACGATTTACCCAGGCGTTCCGAGTGCAGTGGTAGGCGCCATCATTGGCGCTTTTGTCGGTGTGAAGAATTTCAAGGATGATGCGATTGCAGATTGATTCGACCCAGTTTTTGGTAATTGGCGGATTGATCGCAATGGGTATTTATCTGGGGGCTTCGCTGCTGGCCCGATCTACGCCTGATCTCAAGCACGGCGCTGCATTGGTGGTTGCGTGGTTTACCGTAGTGAGTGTCATTGATATCGCATTGCAGGTTTATCAGGCCGAACCTCATCAGCTGGGCATCCTGGCAAACCAAAAAGCGATCATCCTGATCGGATCAGGGGTCATGCTTTGGCTGGCTATCGGCGGTATATGGACGGCTCTGATCTCGCCATTCAAGAAGAAAGCACTGGCAGTTTCTCAGGCTCAGTGAGAACGCATTGCATTTCTGGACTCTGTGTCTCGTCTGAAACATTTGCTAATGCAAAGTGCTGGGTTATAACTAGCTGACGAGCGACGCAGGAAGACTTGAGAATGGAATCGAAAGAACAGCAATTAATGGAATTACTCGGGCTCACGGCCCGGTCCCTGACCCACCTCACCGCGTCCATGACCTCGATGTCCTTCGAGTTGATGCGCAGTAACGATGAAGTCACCAAGGCCGCCGGTCGACGGATGATCGACCGCATGGCCACTATCAGTTCCGGGCTCGATGAGCATTGGCGACTGATCGGTGAACTCACCGGCGTGCATGTCGCCCACGAGCAGATCGAAACCATCCAGGAAATCCAGTTACAGGTGCCGCCCCGGTTACCGCCGAACTGAATCCGCTCAGCCATCGGCTGGCCTGATGGCCGCCGATTCACAAGACGAACGTCGCTGGCGCAGCGGCGGGGCACGCGCCATAGTTTTGTTCCCGCGGCCGCTATTGCCCGCCCAAAACAAAACAGAGACTGGCCATGACCAAGACTCTCCATCACCGTGCCTGCCACCTGTGCGAAGCCATTTGCGGCCTGACCATCGAAACCACTGAAACCGACGGCCAGGTGCAGATCACCTCGATCAAGGGCGATCCTCAGGATACGTTCAGTCGCGGTCACATCTGCCCCAAAGCCGTGGCCCTGCAAGACATCCAGAATGACCCGGATCGCCTGCACCAGCCGATGCTGCGAGTTGGCAGCGAATGGCAGCCTATCGCGTGGGAAGACGCCTTCAATCTTGTCGCCGAACGCCTGGCCGGGATTCAGGAGCGTCACGGGCAGAACGCGGTGGCGGTCTATCAAGGCAACCCCAGCGTGCACAACTATGGGCTGATGACCCACAGCAATTACTTTCTCGGCCTGCTGAAAACCCGCAACCGCTTTTCGGCGACCTCGGTCGATCAATTGCCCCATCACCTGACCAGCCATTTGATGTACGGCCACGGCTTGCTGTTGCCGATCCCGGACATCGATCACACCGATTTCATGCTGATCCTCGGTGGCAATCCGTTGGCTTCCAACGGCAGCATCATGACCGTGCCGGATGTTGAGAAACGCCTGAAAGCGATTCAGGCCCGGGGCGGCAAAGTGGTGGTGGTCGATCCGCGCCGCAGCGAAACGGCGGCGATTGCCGATCAACATTTGTTCGTTCGCCCCGGCGGCGATGCTGCGCTGTTGTTCGGGTTGCTCAACACATTGTTTGCCGAAGGCCTGACCCGCGACAGCCATTTGCCGGTGGACGGTCTAGACGAGGTGCGTGCGGCGGTCACCGGTTTCACTGCCGAAGCCATGAGCCCGCTGTGCGCGGTGCCTGCCGAGCAGATCCGCCAGCTGGCCCGGGACTTCGCGGCGGCGCCGACGGCGGTTTGCTATGGGCGCATGGGCGTTTCGACTCAAGCCTTCGGTACGCTGTGCCATTGGGTGGTGCAGTTGATCAATCTGGTCACCGGCAATCTTGACCGAGTGGGCGGTGCGCTGTGCACCGAGCCGGCGGTGGATCTGGTGGCCTCCACCTCGGGCGGGCATTTCAACCTGTGGCAGAGCCGGGTGTCCGGGCGTCCGGAGTACGGCGGCGAACTGCCGGTGTCGGCCCTGGCCGAAGAGATGCTGACCGGCGGGGAAGGGCAGGTGCGGGCGCTGATCACCGTGGCGGGCAACCCGGTGTTGTCCACGCCCAACGGCCGGCAACTGGAGCAAGCGCTGGATGGATTGGAGTTCATGGTCAGTATCGACCTGTACATCAATGAAACCACGCGTTACGCGGACCTGATCTTGCCGTCGACTTCGGCGCTGGAAAACGATCATTACGACACCACGTTCAACATGTTTGCCGTGCGCAACGTTTCGCGCTTCAACCGGGCGATCCTGGCCAAACCGGCCGGCGCGCTGCACGACTGGGAGATTTTTGTCGGCCTGGCCAAGGCGTTCGCCACCAAGACCGGCAAGGAACTCAAGCCGACCATTGCACCGGCGCAGATGATCGACCGTGGTTTGCGCACGGGGCTGTATGGCGATGCGTCCGAACATAAGTTGTCGCTGACGACCCTATTCGATCATCCCCATGGCGTTGATTTGGGCGCGCTGAAATCCAACCTGGCGACACGACTCAAGACGTCGAACCAGCGCGTCCAGGCCGCACCGGCCGCGATCCTGGCTGACCTGGCACGTTTCGCCGCCCTGCAAGCCCCGGCTGCTGATGAATTGCTGATGATTGGCCGCCGGCATGTGCGCAGCAACAACTCGTGGATGCACAACTATCACCGTCTGGTGAAGGGCAAGCCTCGGCATCAACTGTTGATGCACCCGGAGGACCTGGTCAGCCGTGGGCTCAATGACGGGCAGCGGGTGCGGGTCAGCTCGCGGGTCGGGGTGATTGAAGTCGAAGTGCTTGGCAGTCTGGACATGATGAAAGGCGTGGTCAGCCTGCCCCACGGTTGGGGGCATGCGCGCCCGGGTGTGCAGATGACGATTGCCAGCAGCCAGCCGGGGTCCAGCGCCAACGACCTGACGGATGAATGCCAGCTCGATGAGTTGTCGGGGAATGCGGCATTGAATGGTGTGCCGGTGACGGTGGCGGCCGCTTGAGCGTGTCTGTCGGGGAGACCGAGCATGGCGCTCGGCTTTCCGTTACAATGCGCCACCGTGCCGACCTTTGAGTCGGAAAGTTCAGCCGAGGTGTTCCATGGATATCATCGAAACGATTAAAGAGCAGATTGCTAACAACACCATTCTGCTTTACATGAAAGGCTCGCCGAATGCCCCGCAGTGTGGCTTCTCCGCGAAAGCCGCGCAGGCCGTGATGGCGTGTGGTGAGAAGTTTGCTTACGTGGACATCCTGCAAAACCCGGAAATCCGCGCCAACCTGCCAAAGTACGCCAACTGGCCAACCTTCCCGCAACTGTGGGTCGGTGGTGAACTGGTCGGCGGTAGCGACATCATGACCGAGATGGCTGCAGACGGTTCGCTTCAGGCCACGATCAAAGCCGCGGCTGAAAAAGCGGCTGCTGCCAAGACCGAAGCCTAAGGCACAGGCTCCTCTGTAGGAGTTGCCGAAGGCTGCGATCTTTTGATCTTCAGCATGTAAAAAGCCCCGCTCTCTTTTAAAGAGGCGGGGCTTTTTATTGCGCTTGGTAAGTTACTGCGATGTCGCTGCTGTCATCGTTAAGATCGCAGCCTCGTTGCACTCGACAGCTCCTACACAGCTCCTACACAGCTCCTACACAGCTCCTACACAGCTCTTACTCTTCGCCCATCTGCGATTGCAGATAGTTCTCAAGACCGACTTTATCGATCAGGCCCAGTTGGGTTTCCAGCCAGTCGATATGTTCTTCTTCGGCTTCAAGAATATCTTCAAGCAGTTCACGGCTGCCGAAGTCGCCAACGGTTTCGCAGTGGGCGATCGCGACTTTGAGATCCGCGTGACCGGTGCGTTCGATGCGCAGGTCGCACTCAAGCATTTCCTTGGTGTGCTCGCCGATCTGCAGCTTGCCCAGGTCCTGGACGTTCGGCAGGCCTTCAAGAAACAGGATGCGCTTGATCAGCTTGTCCGCGTGCTTCATCTCGTCGATGGATTCTTTGTACTCATGCTTGCCGAGCTTGTTCAGGCCCCAATCTTCGTACATGCGTGCATGCAAAAAGTATTGATTGATCGCGACCAGCTCATTGGCAAGGATCTTGTTGAGATGCTGGATGACTGTAATGTCGCCTTTCATGATGGGGTCCTGCCCTGTATTAACTGACTATAAGGCAGAGTTTGAGCCGCGTAATTAAGAGTGTCAAACCTAAGTTATTGAAACTTATATGAAAATTAATCGGAATAAGAATGTTTGTGTTCCGCGTCTTGAGCCTAAGCGGTTGATTTACGGGCATAAAAAAACCGGACATCAGTCCGGTTCTTTGAAATACGGTAATTATGCGGCAGTAAATTCAACAGGAAAGGGAATCGCGGCTTGGGCGGTTTGCAGCTTGGTCAGGGTTTCGCGCACCACTTCCTTGGCAAGGCAGGCACATTTACCGCATTGACTCGCTACGCCGGTGGCCTGACGGACTTCCTTATAGCTGCAGCAACCTTCATAGATTGCATCGCGGATTTGACCGTCGGTGACGCCAGTGCAGAGGCAGACATACATAAGTGAGAACCGTCGCTGGTTGTGACTCAATTGCGGTGGATCTTAATGTTAACGAGAATGATTGTCAAAGTGCTTTCTGTAAACCTGATGCAACATCGGCCGATGCCTGACGAACGGTTCAGGCCGGGGCAATCTGCCACCCACCGTCGCGTCTGCAAATTTAACCCAGCGGTAAAAACCGTTAAGGACAGCTCAAAAACGCCGTGTATGATGTTCGGTCCTTGCGAAGCGGGTTTGTGTCACAGCGCTGTCGCCTGAGGGTGGCAGGCTGACACCAATCCATTGCTTCACGTTATTTGACCAGGAGATATCCAATGAGCGTACTCGTAGGCAAACAAGCCCCTGACTTCACCGTACCGGCCGTACTCGGCAATGGCGAAATCGTAGACAGCTTCACCCTGTCGTCGGCCATCAAAGGCAAATACGGCCTGGTGTTCTTCTACCCACTGGACTTCACCTTCGTTTGCCCATCCGAGCTGATTGCTCTGGACAACCGCATGGCTGACTTCAAGGCACGCAACGTTGAAGTGGTCGCGGTATCGATCGATTCGCACTTCTCTCACAACGCATGGCGCAACACCCCGGTGAACAATGGCGGTATCGGCCAGGTTCGCTACACCATGGCTGCCGACATGAAGCACGAAATCGCCAAGGCCTACGACGTTGAATCCGAAGGCGGCGTGGCGTTCCGTGGCGCATTCCTGATCGACGACAAAGGCGTTGTCCGCTCGCAGATCATCAACGACCTGCCGCTGGGCCGTAACATGGAAGAGCTGATCCGTCTGGTCGACGCGCTGCAATTCCACGAAGAGCACGGCGAAGTTTGCCCTGCCAATTGGAAAAAAGGCGACAAAGGCATGACCGCTTCGACCGAAGGCGTCGCGGCTTATCTGACCGAAAACGCTGCTGCGCTGTAAGCACCGTTCGAGGCATAAAAAAACCGGCCCTTGAGGCCGGTTTTTTTGTGGGCGGAATAAAATCCGGCGACTGACTCAGTCGTTGAAATCTTCCCAGCCGCCCATTTGTTTCCAGCGATTGACGATGCCGCAGAACAGCTCGGCGGTCTTCTCGGTGTCGTAGCGAGCCGAGTGGGCCTCGCGACCGTCAAAGTCGATGTCCGCTGCCTGACAAGCCTTGGCCAATACGGTCTGACCGTAAGCCAGGCCCGCGAGGGTGGCAGTGTCGAAGCTGGAGAACGGATGAAACGGGTTGCGCTTCATGTCCAGACGCGCAACCGCGGCGTTGAGGAAACCCAGGTCGAAACTGCTGTTGTGCCCGACCAGGATCGCCCGTTTGCAACCGTTGGCTTTCAGGGCCTTGCGGATGCCACGGAAGATATCGGTCAGCGCGGTTTCTTCGCTGACGGCCATGCGCAGCGGGTGATCGAGCTTGATCCCGGTGAACTCCAGGGCCGCCGCTTCGATGTTCGCGCCTTCAAAAGGCTCTACGCGGAAGAAGTAAGTGTGATCGGCATACACAAAGCCTTTTTCGTCCATGGCGATGGTGGTCGCCGCGATTTCCAGCAAGGCGTCGGTGGCCGAGTTGAAACCACCGGTTTCTACGTCGACGACAACCGGCAGGTAGCCACGGAATCGGGCCGCCATTGGATGACGAGGACCGCCTCCGCCGCCTTGACCGTCCTGTTCGTCGTCGAAATGGTCTTCACTCACGCGTGTTCCTCCAGCAGGCGCCAGCGCAGTTTTTCACCGGCGCGCAGCGGGATTACGGTCAGCTCGCCAAATGGCAGGCTGGTTGGGGCGGTCCACTCGTCGCGGACCAGGGTGATGCGATCTGTATTCACCGGCAGGCCGTAGAAACGCGGGCCGTTGAGGCTGGCGAAGGCTTCGAGCTTGTCCAGCGCATTGCGCTGTTCGAAGGCTTCGGCGTACATCTCGATTGCTGCGTAAGCGGTGTAGCAACCGGCACAGCCACACGCGGCTTCTTTGGCATGCTGGGCGTGGGGCGCCGAGTCGGTGCCGAGGAAGAACTTCTCGCTGCCGCTGGTGGCGGCGTCGAGCAAGGCTTCCTGGTGCGTGTTGCGCTTGAGAATCGGCAGGCAGTAGAAGTGCGGCCGAATCCCGCCCACCAGCATGTGGTTGCGGTTGTAGAGCAGGTGATGGGCGGTGATGGTCGCGCCGACGTTGGCCGAGGCCGCGTTGACGAACTGCACGGCGTCGGCGGTGGTGATGTGTTCGAACACCACTTTGAGCGTCGGGAAACGCTCGACCACACGGCGCATGTGCTCATCGATGAAGATTTTTTCGCGGTCGAAGACGTCGACATCGCCACGGGTGACTTCACCGTGGATCAACAACGGCATCCCGACTTCGGCCATGGCCTCGATCGCCGGGAAAATCTTGTCGATGCTGGTGACGCCAGAATCCGAGTTGGTGGTGGCGCCGGCCGGGTACAGCTTGGCGGCGTGAACGAAACCGCTGGCCTTGGCCTCACGAATTTCTTCGGGCTGGGTGCGGTCGGTCAGATAGAGCACCATCAGCGGTTCGAAACGACTGCCGGCCGGGCGTGCAGCGAGAATCCGCTGGCGATAGCCGTCGGCTTCAGCGGCGTTGCGCACCGGAGGTACCAGGTTGGGCATGATGATGGCGCGACCAAAGGTGCGCGCGACATCCGCAACGGTATTGGACAAAACAGCACCATCGCGAAGATGAATATGCCAGTCGTCGGGACGCAGCAGGGTCAGGCGGTCGGACATGAGGGGATTCCAGGCGGGTCAAACTGAGGGGAATGCTACCGGAAAAGACTGATGCAGGCACCCGCTATCAAGTTTTGCAGCAAGCTTCCGATATCCAATAGGTATGCCTTAAACATCTGTATCGGTCTTTTTGTTGTAGAAGCCAGTGGAGCCTCCCGTGCGCCAGCGTTATTTAGCCTTGCTCAGTGTGTTTGCCAGCCTTCCCGCGATGGCGCTCACTTTCCAGACCCGTCTGGAGAGCATCGAGTGGACGGTCGAAGGTGACAAGTTCGAATGCCGACTGGCTCAACCGATCACCGATTTCGGCTCGGGCGAGTTCGTGCGGCGTGCCGGCGAGCAGGCGGTATTCCGTCTCAAAGCCTACAACTCGGTGATCGGCGGTGGCTCGGCGACCTTGCTGGCGGCGGCTGCACCCTGGCAACCGGGGCGTGGCGACATCAACCTGGGGTCGGTGAATATCGGTAGCGGCAATGTGCTGTTCAACAGTTCGCAAGTGCAGGCCGGGCGCCTGATCAGCGGGTTGATGGACGGCCGCAGCCCGGTCATTCGGCGTGCCTCGGGCGATGGTCGGGTGTCGGAAGTGCGTCTGCTGCCCGTCAAGTTCAGCAAGGCCTTCAATGACTATCAAGGTTGCGTGGCCAAGCTCTTGCCGCAGAATTTTGAACAGGTGAAACAATCGGAAGTCGGTTTCCCGGGCGAAGGCGTCGACCTGGACCCCGCCGCCAAGGCCAAGTTGCAGGTCATGCTGGAGTTCATGAAAGCCGACCCGACAGTCAATCACATCGAACTTGACGGGCACTCCGACAACAGCGGTAATCGCCTGACCAACCGTGAACTGTCGCGGCGCCGGGCGCTGGCGGTGATGGACTTCTTCAAGGCCAATGGCATCCAGGAATCGCAGATCACCATGCGTTTCCACGGTGAGCGCTATCCGCTGGCGCCGAACACCAACGCGTCCAACCGGGCCAAGAATCGCCGGGTCGCCGTGCGTCTCGAACGCGTGGCGCCCGCCGAGAAGCCGGCCCCGCAATCGGCCTCTGCCGCGAGCGCCGCAGCGACTTCCTGAAGCCGCTGAAATCGTCGCTCGCTCGACATAATCTGTCGCTTCGTCGTCATAAGCTGTCGCGCCTCTGTAAATTATTCCGTATGACCGGTAGACTTCACGGCTTTCCGTAGAACCCCGTGGAGTGATGGCATGGCGGACGTAAACAAGGTCGTTCTGGCGTATTCCGGCGGCCTGGACACTTCGGTGATCCTCAAGTGGCTGCAGGATACTTATAACTGTGAAGTGGTGACCTTCACCGCTGACCTGGGTCAGGGCGAAGAGGTCGAGCCGGCCCGCGCCAAGGCTCAGGCCATGGGCGTAAAAGAAATCTACATCGACGATCTGCGCGAAGAATTCGTGCGTGATTTCGTGTTCCCGATGTTCCGTGCCAACACCGTTTACGAAGGCGAGTACCTGCTGGGTACTTCCATCGCTCGTCCGTTGATCGCCAAACGCCTGATCGAAATCGCCAACGAAACCGGCGCCGACGCCATTTCCCATGGCGCGACCGGCAAGGGCAACGACCAGGTGCGTTTCGAACTGGGCGCCTACGCGCTCAAGCCAGGCGTGAAAGTGATCGCGCCTTGGCGCGAATGGGACCTGCTCTCCCGTGAAAAGCTGATGGATTATGCTGAAAAGCACAACATCCCGATCGAGCGCCACGGCAAGAAGAAATCCCCGTACTCGATGGATGCCAACCTGCTGCACATCTCCTATGAAGGCGGCGTGCTGGAAGACACCTGGACCGAGCACGAAGAAGACATGTGGAAATGGACCGTCTCCCCGGAGAACGCTCCTGATAAAGCGCAGTACCTGGAACTGACCTACCGTAACGGCGACATCGTTGCACTGGACGGCGTCGAAATGACCCCGGCCACCGTGCTGGCGACGTTGAACCGTATCGGTGGCGAACACGGTATCGGCCGTCTCGACATCGTTGAGAACCGTTACGTGGGCATGAAGTCCCGTGGCTGCTACGAAACCCCTGGCGGCACCATCATGCTGCGCGCTCACCGTGCGATCGAATCGATCACCCTGGACCGCGAAGTGGCTCACCTCAAAGACGAGCTGATGCCGAAATACGCCAGCCTGATCTACACCGGTTACTGGTGGAGCCCTGAGCGTTTGATGCTGCAACAGATGATCGACGCGTCCCAGGCCCACGTGAACGGCGTTGTGCGCCTGAAACTGTACAAAGGCAACGTGATCGTCACCGGTCGCAAGTCCGATGAGTCGTTGTTCGACGCCAACATTGCCACCTTCGAAGAAGATGGCGGCGCCTACAACCAGGCCGATGCGGCGGGCTTCATCAAGCTCAATGCCTTGCGCATGCGCATTGCCGCCAACAAAGGTCGCAAGCTGTTCTGAGACCTTTGCGTCGGTAAGTGAAATTGTGGCCCTGTCGTCGACAGGGCCACAACGCTAAAAAGTGTGTTCTGCCTGGCATCTTGTCGTTGCCTGTTCCTTTCCTGTTCTGGCTTCCCACTCCGGAACACGGCGGTTATCAATCCTCATCCAGCACTGTCACGCCCTGTGAATTCAAGTTGTAAACAACCCAGAAGGTTGGGCATGCGCCTTTCTTCCTGTGTTTTGAATACTTGTGTGTGCTTTCCTTCAATAATCTCTCCGACTCGCTATAAGCAAGAAACACGACCACTTTCGTGGCGGGCTCACGTGGCTCCCGGATTTTGTCCAGCAGGGTGGTGATATCCGCTTTCGCCGTCATCTTGCGGGCATCAATGATGCTCAGGTCTTTCATGTGTGCTGAAAACAAGACGTTGTGCTGCACCCAGCAGTTGGCCTGTGACGGTGGCCTCCGGGGTTTCCAGGCCCGGTAAAGCTGGGCTGAAAGGCCTGGGAGAGAGCGTTCTGATGTCGGAGTGGTCATGGATTCGTCCAGCTTTGCAGGCGAATCCTTTGCGCACGGCTGTTTTTTACTGTCCGATCGCACGGTGTTGTCGATGACTTTGACGAAGTTTTTTTCTTTTTCAAAGTCAGAAGGGGCATAAAGTGAGCGGTAGTTTAAGTTGAGCGTGAGGAAGAAAAGAAAGAGCAGGTAAAACGGAAAGCTGATCAAGAACCAGACATAGATTTCCCGTTGGTTATTATCCAGAAAGGGTAGCGAGATGGCCGCGGAAGTCTCGGACAGTGCGGCGAATATTGCAATAACAGTCATAGGGTTTGAGATTCTTTTTTTGAATTTCATCATGGTGGTGACTCATAAGGTGGTGTCTTTTTCTCGTGTGAATAAAAGTGTTTTTGTGTTGTTTTAAGGGACGGTACTGTTTCTAGGTTGACTCCACTTTTCAGGAGTGAATGTATGGGTATGGGTTTACTGTAGTGCTGGTGATTTTTATATGTCGGGTGTTCTTGTATCAAAAGTTTTTCGGGCTGCGTTGCTTGAGTTAACAAACCATGGAGAAAAGATTTAATTGTTGTTTCGGTATGAATTTTCAGCTGGGAAACAGCAGTTGTTTTTAAGTGGGGCCCCGTTGATCGCCGGTACGGAAGCCGTTGAGCGGCTTATGCTCAGGCCGTTTGTTGGTTGTAAAGCGATACAAAAAAGCTCTTTGAGAGCCGCCTCTTATTAAGGTCTCCTGTTTTAAAACGCCTCAAATTCAAGGTTTTTTTGTAGGATTGATCCGCGTTGCTTGTAGGGAATGTCTCTCGGTGTGGGTGCTTGAGCGGAGCGGCATGCCATGGGTGAAACGACTAGGCTATTGTGCGGGCTCTAAAAATTCGAACAGCGAAAATTGGACTTGCCCATGAATAAAGTGCTGATCGTGGATGATCACCCTGTCATTCGTCTTGCGGTGCGTTTGCTAATGGAACGTCATGGCTACGAAGTTATCGCCGAAACAGACAATGGCGTGGATGCCTTGCAACTAGCCCGTGAGCATATGCCGGATATTGTCATTCTGGATATTGGAATACCGAAACTGGATGGGCTGGAAGTCATTGCGCGTCTGACTTCAGTAGCGCTGCCTTTAAAAGTGCTGGTGCTGACTTCCCAGGCACCCGGACATTTTTCAATGCGCTGCATGCAGTCGGGTGCCGCCGGTTATGTTTGCAAACAACAGGACCTCACAGAATTACTCAGTGCTATCAAGGCTGTGTTGTCAGGCTACAGTTACTTTCCCAATCAAGCCTTGCATACCGTTCGCGCCAGTTTGGGTAATGCCAGTGAAGCCGATATGGTGGATCGTCTGTCGGGGCGGGAGATGATGGTGTTGCAACAACTGGCCCGGGGAAAGACCAATAAGGAGATTGCCGATGGAATGTTTCTCAGCAACAAGACCGTCAGTACTTACAAGACCCGGTTATTGTTAAAACTTAATGCGCGCTCACTGGTGGACCTTATCGAACTGGCCCAGCGTAATGGCCTGGTATGACGGCTTCCACGTTCTGCCGGATGCAGTGACGATCGGCACATAGTAAAAAGCCTCCATTTCGGGAGGCTTTTAGGTGTCATAGATCAAAATCGTAATCGGCCAATTGCTTTTGCAGTCGGCGCTCCTCCAGCAGATTGTCGATGGTGCGGCGCTTGCTCAGGTTGGTTTTCGCTACCTCGACCACCGGTTCAGCGTCATCGGCTTCAACGGGGGTGAAGTCGTCTTCTACGTCCAATTGCTCTTTGCCAGTGCTCATTTTGTTACTCCAGGCTAAGACTGCCTTTGGCGCTCCTTATATCGACATTCTCCCGGCGGGTAAAAAAGATTTTTTCAATCGGTAAATCAATAAACCCAATAGTGCGTCAATCGTCCGAAGTCTTTTGCTTGTATTCGCACAAGTCTTCGATCCGACAGCTACCACAACGAGGCTTGCGCGCCAGGCAAACGTAGCGTCCGTGGAGGATCAGCCAGTGATGGGAGTCGAGCAGGAATTCCTTGGGCACGAACTTCATCAGCTTGTTCTCCACCTCGACCACATTCTTGCCCGGGGCAATGCCGGTGCGGTTGCTGACCCGGAAAATATGGGTGTCCACCGCCATGGTCAGTTGGCGAAACGCGGTGTTCAGCACCACGTTGGCGGTCTTGCGCCCGACGCCGGGCAACGCCTCAAGCTCCTCGCGGGTTTGCGGGACTTCGCCGCCATGGCGCTCTATCAGCAGGCGACAGGTTTCGATCACGTTCTTGGCCTTGCTGTTGAACAGGCCGATGGTTTTGATGTACTGCGACAAGCCTTCGACGCCCAAGGCATAGATCGCCGCTGGCGTATTGGCCACCGGGTACAGCTTGGCCGTGGCTTTGTTGACCCCAACGTCGGTGGACTGCGCCGACAGAATCACCGAGATCAGCAGTTCGAATGCCGAGGAATAGGCCAGTTCGGTCTTCGGTTCCGGGTTGTCTTCGTGAAGCCTGCGGAAGATTTCATAACGTTTTGCGGCATTCATGGGTAATGCGTTTCCTCGAAAGCGATCAATTTGAGGGCGTCGGACGATGCCAGGCTTGTTTGGCGGCGATCAATAGCCCCAGCAATATGAATCCGCCAGGGGCGAGTGTCGCCAGGCGCAGACCGCCGTCGACGGTCAGCACCCAACCGGGCCAATCCGCCCCACCCATCAGCCAGGTCAGATGAGCACCAAGAGTGCCGTTGCCGATGATTTCGCGCAGCAGGCCCAGGACGACCATCAGCAGGCCGAACAGGCCACACAGGCGCAGACGATCACGTCCTGGGCTCTGGAAAAAACCGTTGTTGTCCAGCACGACGCATTGCAAGGCGATCAACCCGGCATACAGCCCCAAGTGTTGCTGCCATTGCAATGACCAGGATTGCCCGGCGAGTTCAACACAAGCGGTCAACGTGGCTGCCAGCAGCACGCCAGCAATCAAATGCGTCGATGAGGCGAGCCGGGGACGCAAGGCGCCCATCCCCAAGGCATAGGCCCCTATCACCACCACGAACATCATCCACAGGCCCAAGGCGCTCATCAGCGAGCCGGTGGCACCCACCAGCGGCGCCAGCATCAATGAGTTCTGTAGCGACGCCTTATTCATGGGGAATGCTCCCGACCAGTTGTTGCCGGTGTTCGTCAAAGTAGCGCAAGGCATCGTGGATCGCGTTTATCACGGCTCTTGAGGTGATGGTCGCCCCGGCCATTTGATCGAATTGTCCCTGATCCTTTTTCAACGCCCAGCCATTGTCAGCGGGCTCGGTGCGCGATTTTCCGGTAAAAAGTTGCAGCCACGTATTCGGCCAGTCGGCCAGTCGGCCGCCCAGCCCTGGTGTTTCTGTCTGTTTGAGCGTCTTGACCCCCAAGAGCTTGCCGTTGGCATCGATGGCGATCAACAACTCGATGGCCCCGGCGTAACCGAGGGTTTGACTGCGCAGCAACACGGCGTTGGGTCGGCCACCCTTGGTCGCCAGGTAACCCGTCAGCAGCGTGCTGTTGGTCAGTGCAAGGTTTTCGAGGGCTAGCGGCTGTTCCAACGGCTGATTGTCGTAGCTGCCGGGAGGCAGCATATCCAGCAGGGTGCGGCTGTCGATCAGGCGTTGTTCCGTGGCAATGCGTGCCGCGCTGAGGTTTTGCACAACGTAGGTTGCGCCGATGCCCAGTCCGGCCAATAACACCAATGTCGCGACGCTCATTGCTCGGTTCATGGAGAGATTCGCTCCTGCCGGGCGGCGACAAACCGCTCCAGTGCCGGCACGCAGAGGTTCATCAGCAGGACCGCAAACGCCACGCCGTCGGGGTAGCCGCCCCAGGTTCGAATCAGATAAGTCAGCAATCCGACCCCCACGCCGAATAACAATCGCGCGCCGGCACTTTTTGCGCCGGACACTGGCTCCGTCGCAATAAAAAAGGCGCCCAGCATGCTGGCGCCCGTCAGCAGATGAAACAGCGGCGAGCCATGGGAGTCGGAACCCGAACCGTTCCAGCACAGCAGGCTGATGATAAACAGGCTGGCCAGCATGCCCACCGGCGCATGCCAACTGAACACCCGCCGTTGCAACAGAAACGCGCCGCCGGCCAGAAACGCCAGGTTGACCCATTCCACACCGTGGCCGCCAAACCGGCCAAACGCCGGGTTGCCGGCGAACAGCTCATCCATGGTCAAGCTTTTGTTGATGCGCAGGCTGTCCAGCGCCGTGGCCTGGACCCACGCATCCGGGGTCTGGCTGACGCTGAAACCGAAGACCTGGGATAGGCCTCCGAGCAAGTCCATGCCATGGGATGACGGCCAATGGGTCATCGGTTGCGGGAACGTCACCAGCACCAGGGCAAAACCGAGCATGGCCGGGTTGAATGGGTTCTTGCCGACACCGCCGTACAGATGCTTACCGAACAACAACGCGGCGGCAGCGGCCGTGACCGTCAGCCACCACGGGCAGTACGGCGGTAACGCCAGCGCCAGCAGCGTCGCGGTGACCAACGCGCTGCCGTCGCTCAAGGTCGGCCCGAGCGGGCGCTGGCGCAGCTTGAGCACGGCGGCCTCCACGGCGAGCGCGGTCACCGCCGTCAGAATCAGGTTGATCAATACGCCCCAGCCGTACAGCCAAAACAACGCCAGTGCTCCCGGCACCGTGGCCAGCAACACCAGCTTCATGGCCTGCTGAAGGCGTTCGTCCACCGATTCAAGGGGCGACATAAGCCTCCATCAGGCGTTCGGCTTCCTGAAGGCGGGCGCGGGCCTTGTCCATCTGCTCGGTTGGAGTGTCGGCGCGGCGTCCCAGTTTGCTGACGTCGGCGCGGGCGTAGGCCAATTCGGTTTTCAGCTGTCGAAGTTGGCTGTCGATGGGGCGTTTTTCGACGCGTATCAGGTCAGGCAAAGGTTGATCGCTGACGGCTTCAGCGTCGTGCAAGGCCTGTTCGGCATTTTTCAATGCGTGCTCCAAGGCGCTGATCTGTTCTGTCGGCGCTTCGGCGGTCTGCGCTTTTTTCAGTTCGGCGCGGCGCATGGCCAACTGGATCTTCGCCCGTTTCAGCTCCGCATCTTTCGCCGGGGCAACAGGGGCCGGAACCGGTGGGGCGGTGCTTTCCAGTTGCGCCAGCGCTTGCTCGGCGACTTCGAATTGCTGCTGCAAAACGATCAATTGCGACTGCTGCTCGAAGGTTGGCGGATGCCCGAAAGCTTTCAGCGATTTGTTCAATTGCGCGCGGCTCATCGCGACATCGATCTTGGCTTTTTTCAACGCGGCGTCAGCGCTCGCCGCTTTCTGCGCGCGAACCCGCTCAAGGGCAGCCTGTACCGGGTTGAGGGTGACTTCACTGGGTTGCGCGGCGCGTTGAGCGCGAGCCTGGCGCTCGGCGATTTTTTGTTGCTCTTCACCTTGCAGGCGGGCGTTGCGTTGTTCGAACCGCCGCCGCGCACGATTGCGCTTGGTGGCCCGGGCCCGTTGCTCTTCAAGGCTGAACGCCAGCCCGCCGACAATCGGCAGCACCGTGGCCAGCGGCAGTGGGCGCATTTCAATGCAATCTACCGGGCACGGCGCTACGCACAGGTCGCAACCGGTGCATTCGTCGACGATCACCGTGTGCATCAACTTCGCCGCGCCGACGATGGCGTCCACCGGGCAGGCCTGGATGCACTTGGTGCAGCCGATGCATTCGGCCTCGCGAATGTAGGCGATCTGCGCCGGTGCCGCGCCGCGACTGGTGTCCAGTTCCAGCACCGGCACTTTCAGCAGTTCGGCCAAGGCCGCGATGGTTTCGCTGCCACCCGGCGGGCACTGGTTGATCGGCTCGCCCTGGGCGATGCCTTCGGCGTAGGGTTTGCATCCGGGATGGCCACACTTGCCGCATTGGGTCTGGGGCAAGAGGGCGTCGATGCGTTGAATCAGACTCATGTTTTGATCAGTCCGCTGAATCCGAGAAAGGCCACTGCGATCAGTCCGGCGCCGATCAACTGGATCGGCAAGCCACGAAAGGGCAGGGGAATATCGTTATCGAGTGTGCGCTGTTGCAAGTCGCTGAACAGGCTCAGCACCAGCCAGAAACCGAGCCCGGCACCGAGGCTCAGGGCGGTGGCGTGGAAGAACCCCTTGTCGTCCTGAGCGTTGATCAACGTCAGCCCGAGGACGCCGGCATTGCCGAGCAGCAATGGCCACAGGCCATCGAAAGAGAGCTTTGGAAGTAACCGTGAAAGCAGTTTCAACAACGGAGCGATCAGCAAAACGCTCAGCGGCAGGAACACGAACAGGCGCAGGGCCGTCAGCTCCAGCGGCACCAGCAACCCATGATAGAACGCGTAACCGAGCATGCCGACGATCAACATCAGGCTCGCCGTGGCAATGCCCAGTGCGTGAACCTGCCTGCGCTGCGTGGTCAACAGCGGATCGACGCCCAGCGGCCAGTGCAACACGAGGTTGTTGATCAGGGCGGCGCTGATAAGCGTTAGAAGCAGTTCGGTCATGATCGTCCGTATTCACACGATGTTGCAGGCTGCTGATTAACCCCGTAGGAGCTGCCGAAGGCTGCGATCTTTTGATCTTGAAAAGGCAAGATCAAAAGATCGCAGCCTTCGGCAGCTCCTACACGGTGAGGCCAGAGTTGAGAGTAATTATGGGCCAGACATGAAAATCCCACAGTCATGCCGGGCACGACTGTGGGATCGGTTGAGCGGATCGAGCCTTACTTGATGCGCTGACCCGGCTTGGCGCCGCTGTCGGGGCTCAGCAGGTAGATTTCTTCACCGCCAGGGCCGGCCGCCATCACCATGCCTTCGGAGATCCCGAACTTCATTTTGCGCGGCTTGAGGTTGGCGATCATCATCGTCAGGCGACCTTCGAGCTTGGACGGGTCCGGGTAGGCGCTCTTGATCCCGGACAACACGTTGCGTTGCTCATCCCCGATGTCCAGGGTCAGGCGCAGCAGCTTGTCGGCGCCTTCCACTGCTTCGGCCTTGAGAATCAGCGCAACACGCAGATCGACGGCGGCAAACGCATCGAACTCGATTTCCGGTGACAGTGGTTCCTTGACCAGTTCGCCGTTGCCGGCCGGGGCAGCGGCGCCAGTGTCGGTAGCGCTGGCGGTCAGGTCTTCTTTCGAGGCGTCGGTCATGGCTTGGACTTTTACCGGGTCGATGCGGGTCATCAACGGTTTGAACTCGTTCAACTGATGATCGCTCAGCAGCGTGGCGTGGTCGTTCCAGGTCAGCGGCGCGACGTTCAGGAACGCCTCGGCGTCGGCGGCCAGCAGCGGCAGCACCGGTTTGAGGAAGATCACCAGTTGGCGGAACAGATTGATGCCCAGGGCGCAGATGGCCTGGACTTCGTCGTGCTTGCCTTCCTGTTTGTTCAGCGACCATGGCGCCTTGTCGGCAATCCAGGCGTTGGCGCGGTCGGCCAGGCCCATGATTTCGCGCATGGCCCGGGCAAAGTCGCGCGCCTCGTAGGCATCGGCGATGCTTGGCGCGGCAGCCAGGAACGCGTCGGTCAGTTCCGGCGCAGCGTTACCCGCCACCAGCACACCGGCGTTGCCTTTCTGGATGAAACCGGCGCAACGGCTGGCGATGTTGACGACTTTGCCCACCAGGTCGGAGTTGACCTTCTGTACGAAGTCTTCGAGGTTCAGGTCCAGGTCGTCGACGCCCCGGCCCAGCTTGGCCGCGTAGTAGTAGCGCAGGTATTCCGGCGAGAGGTGATCCAGGTACGTCCGGGCCTTGACGAAGGTGCCACGGGACTTGGACATTTTCTGACCGTTGACGGTCAGGTAGCCGTGCACGTTGATGCCGGTCGGTTTACGGAAACCGGCGCCTTCAAGCATCGCTGGCCAGAACAGGGCGTGGAAGTTGACGATGTCCTTGCCGATGAAGTGGTACAGCTCGGCGGTGGAATCCTTGGCCCAGAACGCGTCGAAGTCCAGGTCCGGACGACGGGCGCAGAGGTTCTTGAAACTGGCCATGTAGCCGATTGGCGCGTCCAGCCACACGTAGAAATATTTGCCTGGCTCGCCCGGAATTTCGAAGCCGAAGTACGGCGCATCGCGGGAGATGTCCCACTGTTGCAGGCCGGCGTCCAGCCATTCGGCGATCTTGTTCGCCACGGCGTCTTGCAGGGTGCCGCTGCGGGTCCAGGCTTGCAGCATTTCCTGGAAGTCCGGCAGTTTGAAGAAGAAGTGCTGGGAGTCCTTGAGCACCGGGGTGGCGCCAGAGATCGCCGACTTCGGATCTTTCAAGTCAGTCGGGGCGTAGGTCGCGCCGCATTTTTCGCAGTTGTCGCCGTACTGGTCTTCGGTGCCGCATTTCGGGCAGGTGCCCTTGATGAAGCGGTCGGCCAGGAACATTTTCTTTTCCGGGTCGAAGTACTGCGTGATCGAGCGCTGGGCAATGTGCCCGGCGTCGCGCAGCTTCAGGTAGATCTGGCTCGACAGCTCACGGTTTTCTTCGGCGTGAGTGGAGTGGAAGTTGTCGAAGTCCACCAGGAACTCGGCAAAGTCGGCGCTGTGTTCAGCCTGGACGTTGGCGATCAGTTGTTCCGGGGTGATGCCTTCCTTTTCCGCGCGCAGCATGATCGCCGAACCGTGGGCGTCGTCGGCGCAGACATAAATGCATTGATTGCCGCGGTGCTTCTGGAAGCGCACCCACATGTCGGTCTGGATGTATTCCAGCATGTGGCCAAGATGGATCGAACCATTGGCATAGGGCAGGGCGCTGGTGACGAGGATCTTGCGTGGCTCGGACATGGGGCTCGGCTACTTGATGAAACAGAGGTCGGCCACTATAAAGCGCTGGCGCATATTTTTCACCTTGTGAGCCTGTTTCATTGAGTGAGTCACTTGTAGGAGCACGGCTTGCCGGCGATAGCGGGCCTGAGGACGCCATCGCCGGCAAGCCGTGCTCCTACAAGGTGGCGATCTTTTCGGCAACCCGCGAAACGATCAGAACAGGTACGATACCCGCCTGATTTTCCAGTCTTGTTATCGGAGTTGCCCATGAGCGCCGTCAATCGCGCAGCGGTGGAAGCCGTCCTTCGCCAATACACCGACCCTTATCTGAACCAGGACCCGGTCAGCGCCGGGTGCGTGCGCAACATCGACATCCAGGGCGATCGCGTCAGCGTCCAGCTCGAACTCGGTTATGCCGCCGGTCTGTTCAAGAGTGGCTGGGCACAGATGCTGGAAATGGCCATTCAGGGCCTGGACGGCGTGACGAGCGCGCGCGTCGAGATCACCAGCGTCATCGCTGCGCACAAGGCCCAGGCACAGATTCCGGGCCTGGCCAACGTCAAGAACGTGGTGGCCGTGGCGTCCGGCAAGGGCGGCGTGGGCAAGTCCACCACCGCTGCCAACCTGGCGCTGGCGCTCGCCCGTGAAGGCGCCAAGGTGGGGATTCTCGACGCTGATATCTACGGTCCGAGCCAAGGCATCATGTTCGGCATTCCCGAAGGCACCCGACCAAAGGTCAAGGATCAGAAGTGGTTCGTACCAATCGAGTCCCATGGCGTCGAAGTGATGTCCATGGCGTTCCTGACCGACGACAACACGCCGATGGTCTGGCGCGGGCCGATGGTGTCCGGTGCGCTGTTGCAACTGGTGACACAAACCGCGTGGGGCGACCTGGATTACCTGGTCATCGACATGCCGCCAGGCACCGGTGACATCCAGCTGACCCTGGCGCAGAAAGTCCCGGTGGCCGGTGCCGTGATCGTCACCACGCCTCAAGACCTGGCCTTGCTGGACGCGCGCAAAGGCGTGGAAATGTTCCGCAAGGTCAACATTCCGGTGCTGGGCGTGGTGGAAAACATGGCCGTGCACATCTGCTCCAACTGCGGGCATGCCGAGCATCTGTTCGGTGAGGGCGGTGGGGTGAAGCTAGCCAACCAGTACGGCGTTGAAGTGCTGGCCTCGTTGCCGCTGGCGATGGCTATTCGTGAACAGGCCGATGGCGGCAAGCCGACGGTGATCGCTGAGCCGGACAGCCCGATTGCCATGGTTTACCAGGAACTGGCCCGCCATGTCGGCGCGCGGATTGTGTTGCAGGAAGCGGCGACGCCGGCGATGCCGAATATCACCATTAGTGACGATTGATCGGCGTCGACTGTTGAAAGATCGCAGCCTCGTTTCACTCGACAGCTCCTACACAGCTCCTACAGGGGAATGCCCAAACCGTGTAGGAGCTGTCGAGTAAAACGAGGCTGCGATCTCTTGATCTTGCTCTAGATACGCAACCCGCCATCCATCTCCAGAATCCGACCGGTGTAATAGTCGTTCTCGAAAATGTACGCCGCCGAATGGGCGATCTCGTCCGGTTTGCCCATGCGTTTGAGCGGAATCCCGGCGGTCATCTTCTCCAGCGCTTCCGGCTTCATGCCCAGCGTCATCTCGGTTTCGATAAAACCGGGCGCGATGCCCGCCACACGAATGCCGTAGCGTGCCAGCTCCTTGGCCCAGGTCACGGTCGCCGCTGCCACGCCAGCCTTGGCGGCGGAGTAGTTGGTCTGGCCCACATTGCCGGCCCGGGAGATCGACGAAATATTGATGATCGCGCCGCTGTTTTTCAGCTCGACCATTTTCGCCGCGACTTCACGGGTGCACAGGAACACGCCGGTCAGGTTGACGTCGATCACTGCCTGCCACTGGGCCAGGCTCATCTTGGTCATTTCGCCGTCCTTGACCTTGAGCAGCAGGCCGTCGCGCAAGATCCCGGCGTTGTTGATCAGGCCATGGATTGCGCCGAAGTCTTCGGCCACCTGGGCGACCATGTGCGTCACTTGTTCTTCATTGGCGACGTTGCACAGGTAGGCGCGGGCTTCGACGCCCTTGGCCTTGCACGCGGCAACGGTGTCGTCGAGCTTTTCCTGGTTGAGATCGACCAGCGCCAGTTTCGCGCCTTTGCCGGCGAAATACTCGGCCATCGAACGGCCTAAACCCTGGCAACCGCCAGTGATAATGATTACTTTGTCAGTGAGTTGCATTCGCATGCCCCAATAGCAGGTCAGAAAGTGGTTTCCTTTAGAGGGCCTCTCGATTTGCACCTGATGTGGCCTGGTTGCACATGAGAACCGCCCGATGGCGTGCTGGAAACTTATCCCCAGACGCCTGTCCGTTTTTTCGACGGATTCTTTATAAGGAGTCATAAATTGAGCGTTGAAGCGGCCAAGAATGCCCGAGAATTGCTTCTCAAGGAATACCGTGGGGTGCTTTCGACCCACTCCAAGGCCATGCCCGGTTTCCCGTTTGGTTCGGTGGTTCCGTACTGCCTGGACGAACTGGGCCGGCCGCTGATCCTGATCAGCCGCATCGCCCAGCACACCCACAACCTGCAAAAAGATCCGAAATGCTCGCTGTTCGTCGGCGAGCGTGGGGCTGAAGACGCACAAGCCGTCGGTCGCCTGACCTACCTCGCCGAAGCCGAAAAGCTCGAGGATGAGGCAGCCATCGAAGCCGCCGCCGAGCGTTACTACCGCTATTTCCCGGAGTCCCAGAGCTATCACAAGGCCCACGATTTTGATTTTTGGGTGCTCAAGCCGGTGCGTCATCGCTACATTGGCGGTTTCGGCGCGATTCATTGGGTCGATCAATTGACCCTGGCCAACCCGTTCGCGGGCAAGGCGGAAGTGAGCATGGTCGAGCACATGAATGCCGATCACACCAAAGCCATTGCCCACTATGTCGAACTGGCCGGTTTGCCGACCACGGCCCCGGCGCAACTGGCCGGCATCGATACCGAGGGCATGCACCTGCGCATCGGCCAGGGCCTGTACTGGCTGCCGTTTCAGGCGCCTTGTAATACGCCGACACAAGTGCGCGAAGCCTTGGTTTTCCTGGCTCACGCCGAGCATTGGCCGAAAAATGAAGCGGCCGACGCTTGAATTCACGAATCGGCGACGTCATCTAGGGAACACTGGCAAGGCATTCTTGCGTTGAGGAACCATTTGATGCGCCCTTTTTTATTGCTCTTTGTACTGTTTCCGGTGTTGGAGCTGTTCGTATTCGTCAAGGTCAGCGGGGCCATCGGGTTTTTCCCGGCCCTGCTGCTGATCATTCTCGGCTCGATGCTCGGCGTGTTCGTGCTGCGTATCGCCGGTCTGGCGACCGCACTGCGGGCCCGTGAAAGCCTGAACCGTGGTGAACTGCCGGCCCAGACCATGCTTGAAGGCCTGATGCTGGCCCTGGCGGGCGGTTTGTTGATCCTGCCGGGTTTCGTCACCGACGTGCTGGGCCTGATCATGCTGTTGCCGCTGTCTCGCCGTCTGCTGGCGAACAAAATGCGTCAGCGCGCCGAAGAACAGGCGATTCGCCAACGTGCCTTCGCGGATGACCTGCAGCCCCGGGGCGGTCCCGCTCCACGTCAGCAACCGCTGGGCCGCGAGCCCAACGTGATTGAAGGCGAGTTCGAGCACCGCGATCCGAAGTAAAGCGTTTCAGCCACACGGCACCCTCGGGTGCCGTGTTCGTTTGCGGGCAGCCACATGAAAAAATTTGCGGGCTCGCCCTTGTAATAAGCTTGTGCGCCCTTATGTAACGGTCACCGCAAGGTTTCTGGCGATCATGCCAGACAGACTTCCGCGGTTCGCTTGACGAACCGCACCCGGCACCGCCGGATTTGTTAAACCCGCCGGGAATACACCGGCCGATGAAAACCACAATTAGGAGAGATCGACAATGAAGCTTCGTCCTCTGCATGACCGCGTCGTCATCCGTCGCAGCGAAGAAGAAAAGAAAACCGCTGGCGGTATCGTCCTGCCAGGTTCGGCTGCTGAAAAAGCCAACAGCGGCGAGATCCTCGCTGTCGGCACCGGCCGCGTGCTGGAAAACGGTGAAGTGCGTGCACTGGCCGTCAAAGTGGGTGACAAGGTTGTGTTCGGCCCGTACTCCGGCAGCAACACCGTGAAAGTTGACGGCGAAGACCTGCTGGTAATGGCTGAGAACGAGATTCTCGCTGTTATCGAAGGCTGATTCCCCGCTCATTTTCCCGCTACTACAAAGTATTTAAGGAATATCGATCATGGCTGCTAAAGAAGTTAAATTCGGCGACTCCGCCCGCAAGAAAATGCTCGCCGGTGTAAACGTCCTGGCTGACGCAGTAAAAGCGACCCTGGGCCCTAAAGGCCGTAACGTGATCATCGAGAAGAGCTTCGGCGCTCCGACCATCACCAAGGACGGCGTTTCCGTAGCCAAAGAAATCGAGCTGAAAGATCGCTTCGAAAACATGGGCGCGCAGCTGGTCAAAGACGTTGCCTCCCGTGCCAACGATGACGCAGGCGACGGCACCACCACCGCTACCGTTCTGGCTCAGTCGATCGTCAACGAAGGCCTCAAAGCCGTCGCTGCCGGCATGAACCCGATGGACCTGAAACGCGGCATCGACAAAGCGACCATCGCTATCGTCAAAGAGCTCAAAGCCCTGTCCAAGCCTTGCGCTGACACCAAGGCGATCGCTCAGGTCGGCACCATCTCGGCCAACTCCGACAACTCCATCGGCGACATCATTGCCGAAGCCATGGAAAAAGTCGGTAAAGAAGGCGTGATCACCGTTGAAGAAGGCTCGGGCCTGGAAAACGAACTGTCGGTTGTTGAAGGCATGCAGTTCGACCGTGGCTACCTGTCCCCGTACTTCGTCAACAAGCCAGAGACCATGACCGCCGAGCTCGACGGTCCGCTGATCCTGCTGGTCGACAAAAAAATCTCCAACATCCGCGAAATGTTGCCAGTACTGGAAGCCGTCGCCAAAGCCGGCCGTCCACTGCTGATCGTGGCCGAAGACGTTGAAGGCGAAGCCCTGGCGACTCTGGTTGTGAACAACATGCGCGGTATCGTTAAAGTCGCAGCCGTCAAGGCTCCAGGCTTTGGCGACCGTCGCAAGGCCATGCTGCAGGACATCGCTGTTCTGACTGGCGGTACCGTTATCTCCGAAGAGATCGGCCTGAGCCTGGAAAGCACTACCCTGGAACACCTGGGTAATGCCAAGCGCGTGATCCTGTCCAAAGAAAACACCACCGTGATCGACGGCGCCGGCGTTGAAGCTGATATCCAGGCTCGCGTTCTGCAAATCCGTCAGCAAGTGGCTGACACTTCGTCCGACTACGACCGTGAAAAACTGCAAGAGCGTCTGGCCAAGCTGTCCGGCGGCGTTGCAGTGATCAAGGTTGGCGCTGGTTCCGAAGTTGAAATGAAAGAGAAGAAAGCCCGCGTTGAAGACGCCCTGCACGCTACCCGTGCAGCCGTTGAAGAAGGCGTGGTACCTGGCGGCGGCGTGGCACTGGTTCGCGCCCTGCAGGCTATCTCCGAACTGAAAGGCGACAACGCTGATCAGGACGTTGGTATCCAGTTGCTGCGTCGCGCTGTTGAAGCGCCACTGCGCCAGATCGTTGCCAACTCCGGCGACGAGCCAAGCGTAGTTGTCGACAAGGTCAAGCAGGGTTCGGGTAACTACGGTTACAACGCTGCTACCGGCGAATACGGCGACATGATCGAAATGGGTATCCTGGACCCGGCTAAAGTGACTCGTTCGGCTCTTCAGGCAGCGGCTTCCATCGCCAGCCTGATGATCACCACCGAAGCCATGATCGCCGAGATCAAGGAAGAAGGCGGTGCTGGCGGCGGTATGCCAGACATGGGCGGTATGGGTGGCATGGGCGGCATGATGTAAGCCAGCCTTACCCCTGTATTGAAAAACCCCGCCTGCGAAAGCAGGCGGGGTTTTTTATTGCCTCATATAAAGATCAACGTCAAAAGATCGCAGCCTTCGGCAGCTCCTACATTAGGCCACCTTGTAGGTGCTGCCGAAGGCTGCGATCTTTTGATCTTCAGGCGCTAACCGGTTGCGTCTTGGTCACTTGCTCAACCTTGCTCGCCGGTCGATACAGGATGTAGTAATACGACCCCAGGCAAATCAGCCAGCAGAAAATCGCCGTCCACACGTTGTGGGAGAAGAAGTGCGCGCCCTGCATCATCCGGCTGATGGAAAACACCGTGCCCAGCGCAGCGGCGAAGATGAATGCCTTGCGGGCCAGCCGTGGACGGCGGTCGCGCAGCACGAAGAACAGCGCAAACAACGTGAAACCGGTGGCCGCGTGACCACCAGGCCAGCAACGGCCGGGCTTATCAGTGTGCGGACGCGGGCTGAGCAGCTCGCTGTAGGTTTCGTGGCCGCCGAACTGTTCCAGGCTCCACGGGCATTGCACCGACGTCACCACTTTGACCGGCGTGACGAAGGACGTCGCCAGGCCGAGGGACAGCACCAGGCAACCCAGTTCCCGTTTGAACGGTTTGAGTCGTTCGACAAAAAACGAGCAGATGAAACCAATCACTGCAAACACCGAGAAAGCGATGACCACTTCCTTGGCCCGGTCGTGCAGGATGTCTTCCAGGAAGTAGCTGTGACGGCCAATGAAATCGCCGGCCACCGGGTCATAAAAGAGCTTGGCCAGGTCCATGTCCAGATCGGTCAGTTCGAGCAGCACCAGAACGATCGCCGCAAGGGCGGGAACCCCGAGGCACACCCAGAAATTGAGTGGCTTGGAGGCGGGGCGAACAGCAGTTGATGACATGGTGAATCCTGAACAGGGGAAAAAGCCCCGGGGCATCAGCCCGGGGCCATTCGGTTAACGTTCGCTGACTTGGTGGTCGCCCTCCTTGGGCGCTTTCCAGCCAAGCAGCTGTTGCTTGAAGCCATAACTGGCGGTTTGGTAATAGGTAATCGCACGAGTGATCAACGGATCACTGGCTTGTGCCTTCGATTCACGGCTTTCGGTCAGCGCCTCGTCATGCCGGCGCAGCCCCTGGCGTGGACTCAGGATCGCCAGGTCCTTGCCGTCGAACAGCCCCAAGTGTTGATAGTTGCCGACCACCACCCGTGGTGGCAACGGATTGTCCTGCAACAGATTGCGGCCAAAAAATGTCGATTGATAGTCCATGTTCAACAAACCCAGCAGGGTCGGCGCCAGATCGATCTGACTGGCCAGTTGCGCGGTTTCCCGGGCATCGATCAGTTTCGGCGCGTAGATGAACAAGGGAATCTGATAGTTGCTGATCGGCAAGTCTTCCTTGCCGGCGCTGCCCGCCGTGTGGTCGGCGACGAACACGAAAATCGTATTGTCGAACCACGGCTTCTGCCGCGCCTGCTCAAGGAACTGGCCGATGGCGTAGTCGGTGTACTTCACCGCGCCGTCGCGACCGTTGCCGGACTTGATGTCGATCCGGTTGTCCGGGTAGGTGTAAGGACGATGGTTGGACGTGGTCATCAGTTGCAACAAAAACGGCTGCTGCTTGGCGTAATCGGCGTCGGCCAGTTTCAGGGTCTGGTTGTAGAGGTCTTCGTCGGCCATGCCCCAGGCGTTCTTGAAGTGAATCTCCGCTTCATCGACGCTACTCTGATCGACCACGCGATAACCGTTGCCGCTGAAGAACGCGTTCATGTTGTCGAAGTAACCGCGCCCGCCATAGACGAATACGCTGTCGTAACCGACGGCATTGAGCTGTTGGCCCAGGCTGGCGAAACCGCTTTCACGACCCACGCGCTTGACGATAGAGCGCCCCGGGGTCGGCGGAATGGCCAGGGTGATGGCTTCCAGGCCTCGGTCAGTGCGGGTGCCGGTGGCGTAGAAATTGTTGAAATACAGGCTCTGTTTGCGCAGGGCGTCGAGGTTCGGCGTCAGGTTGCGCTCGTCGCCGTTGCTGCCCATGTACTTGGCGCTGAAGCTTTCGATGGTCACCAGCACAATGTTCGGTGTGCGTGGAGTGCCCGGGTTGTCGATGTTGCGGCGGATGTCTTGCGGGTCCTGGCCGACGAAACGGGCGTTCGGCTCGCTCAGCTCGGCGCGAATCTGCTGGGCCACAACGTCGGGCGGCAGGCTTTTATAGAACTGCGGGTAATCCAGTTCGTTATTCCGGAATGCGGCGAAGAACTGATACGGGCCATTGCTCGCCAGTTCGTTCTGATAGGCGTTGCCGCCCTGGGCGCGGGGGGCGTCCTGGCTGAGCAGTTGCAGGCTCAGGCCCGCGACGATCAACAGGCCCAAGGCATTGAGCAGACGCGGGCGCAGTGATGGCAGCGGGGCGTCCAGCGCGGCATTGAACGGCTTGCGCAACACGAAACTCAGGACCACGGCGAGCACGGCGAGGACGCTCAGCAACGTGCCGATCGGGTACGACTCCAGCAGGTTGTTCAAGACTTCGTCGGAATACACCAGGTAGTCGACGGCGATGAAGTTGAAGCGCACGCCGAACTCATCCCAGAACAGCCATTCGGCCACGGAGGTGAACAGCATGGCGAACAGGCTGACCGTCAGCAGCCCTTGCAAAAACCAGCGATGGCCCCGGCGGCGCCACAAGGCTGGCGGGCAGAGCAGCAGATAAAGACCCATCGGCAAAGCCGCATAGGCGAGGAAGCCAAGGTCGTATAGAAGCCCGATTCCAAAAACCGACAGAAAGCCGCTGCCGGCCTCATCCAGGTGAGTGAGCAGCAAAACCGTTCGGGTCAGAAAGAAAATCACCAGCCAGGCACCGGTGACGAGCATTAGAAAGCGCATAGGCGCAGTCTTGAAAACATCCATTGGTTACATTCCTTTTATTATCAGCCGCGCGAGTCTATCCGCACTCCTGTAATGAGGGTGTGAACCGATAGTGAAAAACTTGTCAAACCTGACCTTTAGTTGAACGAATTGATGCCAGCGATACCCGGCCCTAGCCCTAAGCCACTCGAGGCCTTAAGCTGCGCGGGCCATGACGGCTGTTACTGTGTACGGAGGAGTGCCCATGCGAATTCTATTGGTTGAAGACAACCGCGATATCCTCGCCAATCTGGCCGATTACCTGGGGCTCAAGGGCTACACCGTGGATTGCGCGCAGGACGGTTTGTCGGGCTTGCACCTGGCCGCCACCGAGCATTACGACTTGATCGTGCTCGACATCATGCTGCCCGGCATCGACGGCTACACCCTGTGCAAGCGCCTGCGTGAAGACGCCCGCCGCGACACCCCGGTGATCATGCTCACCGCCCGGGATCAACTGGATGACCGGTTGCAGGGCTTCAAGTCCGGCGCCGATGACTACTTGATCAAACCGTTCGCCCTGTCTGAACTGGCCGCGCGTATCGAAGCGGTCATGCGCCGTACCCAGGGTGGCGGCCGCCGTTCGTTGCAGGTCGGCGACTTGAGCTACGACCTCGACACACTGGAAGTGACCCGCGAAGGTCGTTTGCTGAAACTCAACCCGGTCGGCCTCAAGTTGCTCGCCGTGCTGATGCAGAAAAGCCCCCACGTGCTGCGCCGTGAAATCCTCGAAGAAGCCCTGTGGGGCGATGACTGCCCGGACAGTGACAGCCTGCGCAGCCACGTTCATCAACTGCGCCAGGTGATCGACAAACCGTTTGCCAAGCCACTGCTGCAAACCGTGCACGGTGTGGGCTATCGCTTGGCCGAGGGCCGTGATGGAGTTTAGGCAGAGCCTCGCTCAACGGATCATCATCGCCTTTGCGCTGATGAGCGCATTGGTGGCCGGGGCCTTCGCCATGGGGATTGTGGCGACCGTGCACCTGGTCGAAGAGAAACTGATTTCGGCAGGGCTGGGCGGCGATTTGCAGCGCCTGCTGCTGATGGACAGTGTTTCGGACTGGAGCCACCGTCCCGAACCCGACCAGTTGTTCTACTTCAGCGGCGGGCAGGGGGACTTCGAGTTGCCCAAGGATCTGCGGCACCTGGACGCCGGTTTTCACGAAGTGTTTCGCGAACAACTGTCGTACCACGCGATGGTCGAAATCGTCGACGGTCGGCGTTACGTGCTGTTGCAAGATCAAAGTGATTTCGAAGAGCGCGAGCGGGTGCTGTTTGCCGTGGTGCTGGTGGGCTTCGTGCTGAGCCTGGCGCTGGCAGTATTTCTGGGCTGGATTCTGGCGCGCAAAGTGATGGCACCGGTGGTGCGGCTGGCCCGTCAGGTACGCCACCGCGATCAGTTGCTGGGCCTGGCGCCGCCCCTGGCGCCGGACTACGCCGCCGATGAAGTGGGCGAACTGGCGGTGGCTTTCGACGCCACCCTGGGACGTCTGCGTCAGGCCTTGACTCGTGAGCGCCTGTTCACCAGTGACGTCAGCCATGAATTGCGCACGCCGCTGATGGTCCTGGCCAGTTCTTGCGAACTGCTGCTGGAGAACCCGGGCATCGACCAGCGTGGTCGCGCTCAGGTCGAGCGAATTGCCCGGGCCTGCGAGGAAATGCGCGAACTGGTGCAAACCTTCCTGATGCTCGCCCGTGCCCAGCGTGAAGACGCCAGCATGTCGCCGCAGCAGACCGTCAGTCAGGTCGCCGACGGCTTGCTCAATCTGTGGCGTGAGCCGATCGAGTCCAAAGGCCTGACCCTCGACTTCGAACCGGGCCGCTCGTCTAACGAGGGCTACAACGCGACCCTGTTGCACGCGGTAATGGGCAACCTGTTGCGCAATGCGTTGCACTACACCGAACGCGGCTTCATTCGCCTGACCCTCACGGCCACCGGATTCCGTGTCGAAGACAGCGGTGTCGGGATTCCCGAGGAAAAACGCGAGGCGATGTTCGAGCCCTTCGTGCGCGGCAGCGAAAAACGCGGTGAAGGCCTGGGGCTGGGCTTGTCGCTGGTGCAGCGGATCTGCGAGAACCAGGGCTGGACCGTCAGCCTGACCACCATGGAGCCCAATGGCTGCCGGTTTGAGGTGGAGCTGGGCACGCCTCGGATCTGATTGAGCTGAAAAGATCGCAGCCTTCGGCAGCTCCTACAGGAGGTACGTCATCCCTATGTAGGAGCTGCCGAAGGCTGCGATCTTTCAAAAGGGTGGCCCCGCGCCATCATTTCAACCCTGTAAAACCCTGAAATACTTCCCGCTTTTACACAACGAAGTTTTCACAAAGCTCTGACCTGATGCTGACATGGCGCTACCTAAGGTGGTTGTCATCAGCAATTCAGGAGACTTTGATGATGGCAGGCCCGATCAAACTGGATTTTTCCGAAAAGTACGACGATCAACACGCGCAGAAATACCTGCGCAAGCATCAGGAAGGCTTCGGTCGTCGATTGTCCCACTGGCGTGACGAACAACTGGCTCGCAAGGCACTGACCCTGGCCGGCGAGCCGGGGCTGGTCCTCGACCTACCGAGCGGTGCAGGGCGTTTCTGGCCGTTGCTGGCAGAAAAACCCAACCGCGTGATCATCGGAGCCGACAACTCCGAGTCAATGTTGAAAATTGCGACCCAGTCGCAACCTGCCGAAGTGGTAAAACGGGTACAACCCTTGCACACTTCTGCATTCGACATTGCCTTGCCCGATAACGCCGTCGACAGCATTTTCTGCATGCGTTTGCTCCATCACATTGGTGAAGCCGAGCATCGACTGGCGATTCTGCGCGAGTTCGAGCGCGTCACCCGTGACAGCGTGATCGTTTCGTTGTGGGTGGACGGCAATTTCAAGGCCTGGAAACGCAAGCGCGCCGAGAAAGCACGCGGGCAGGAAGGTTACCAAAATCGATTTGTGTTACCGGCCGCCACGGTTGAAAAGGAATTCGAACAGGCGGGTTTCCGTATCCAGGAACAACTGGACTTTTTACCGCTCTATGCCATGTGGCGAGTTTACGTATTACGCAAGAGGTAACAGGATGGCAGTGCAATGTGCAGCAGAAACGGAAGTCGCTCCCCAGGACCGCTTCGACTATTTCTGGAACCAGCGCGGTGAGTGGGTAGAAGAGCCCAACGTTCGTCGCGGTGGAGAAAGTGGCGTGCAACGCGTCAAGGGCAGTAATGGACAGTTGCTATATGCCAAGCGTCAGACCGGGCATATCTATCGCAGTTGGTTGCACCCTTTTGGTCGACCGACCGTGTTGCGCGAGCGTGATGCGCTGATCGGCCTGACGGCACTGGGCGTGCGCGTTCCGGAAATGGTGTTCTGCGGTGCCCAGCGCGACCCGGTGCACAAATGGCGTGCGTTGCTGGTCACCAAGTCCCTGGACGGTTTCGAGGAAATCGAACACTGGTACGCCGGTGGTGGTCGCGAACGTCATGGCGAAGTGGTGCATGAACGCGTCCTCAAGGAGTTGGCCGAGAACCTGGCCCGCATGCACAAGGGCCGCTGGCAGCACAGCTGCATCTACATCAAGCACGTGTTCGTGCGGGTAACTGGCGAAGGGGATGCGGCCGTTGTTGAAGTGGCGCTGATTGATCTGGAGAAGTGCCGGCAGCGTCTATCCGCCCAGCGCGCTGCGGCGCATGACCTGAAGCAATTGCGTCGCCACTCGTCGTTCAGCGATACAGACTGGAAAAACCTGGTCTACTTTTATGAGACGGCGTTTGGCAGCGCTATCAAGGGTTTATAGCGATGAAACTCGAAATTGCACGAGGTTTGTTTTTGGTAGGAGCCTTGGCAGTTGCTTCATTGGCGGTGGCTGCCTGGGAGCAGCCCCGCACGCAAGTCCTCAGCGCAATGAGCGATGGTGCTCATTGCCCGTTGCCACGGGTTGCCAAGGTAGCCGTGGCCACACAACCTGATCATGACTTGTTGTTGTTCATGTTCGGACTTTCACAGGGATTGAGGCCGCAAAGTTGAACCGATTGAAGCCAAAATAAAAGGCCTCGCCAATGCGAGGTCTTTTTTTTCGGGCGTCAAAAGATCGCAGCCTTCGGCAGCTCCTACATTGGGATTATGTCCGCCCTGTAGGAGCTGCCGAAGGCTGCGATCTTTTGACTTTAAGGTTTATCGGGTTTCGCCAATAACGTGTACACACACGGCAACACGAACAGGGTAAACAACGTCCCGATCGACATCCCGGTGGCAATCACCGTCCCGATATCAAACCGGCTGACCGCCCCCGCACCGGTCGCCAGAATCAGCGGCACCATGCCGAACACCATCGCCGCCGTGGTCATCAACACCGGCCGCAGACGAATGGCTGCCGCTTCCTCCACGGCCTCCCGTGGGCTCAGGCCCTTTTCCTTGCGCAGTTTGTTGGCGAATTCGACGATCAGGATGCCGTGCTTGCTGATCAGCCCGATCAGCGTCACCAACCCGACCTGGGTGTAGATGTTCATGCTCGACCAGCCCAGGAACAACGGAATTAACGCGCCACAAATCGACAGCGGCACCGTGACCAGAATCACCAGCGGATCGCGGAAGCTTTCGAACTGCGCCGCCAGCACCAGGAAAATGATCGCCAGCGCCAGGGCGAAGGTGACCCAGAGCGCACTGCCTTCCTGAACGAACTGGCGTGACGTGCCGCCATAGTCAAAGGCGAAACCGGCCGGCGCCTCTTCCTGGGCAATCTGGCGCACGGTTTCGATGGCTTCACCCATACTGACCAGCGGGAAACCGGTCACGGCGGCCGCGTTGAGTTGCTGGAACTGGTTCAACTGCCGTGGTCGCGCCCGGTCGCTCACCTTGATCAGGGTCGACAGCGGCAGCAGTTCGCCCTGGCTGTTCTTGACGTAGTAATTGTTCAGCCAGTCGGGGTTATCCCGATACGCCCGTTCGACCTGGGCGATGACCTTATAGCTGCGCCCTTCAATGGTGAACCGGTTGATTTCCGCCTCACCCAGCAACGTCGCCAGGGTGCCGCCCAAGTCCTGCATCGACACGCCCATCTGCGCAGCTTTGGCGCGGTCGATATCCACCACCACTTCCGGTTTGTCGAACGCCAGGTCGATATCGACGAAGGCAAACTTGCCGGACGCCAGCGCACGTTTTTTCACCCGGTCCGCCACATCCAGCAGCGACGCATAGTCGTTGGCGGTGTTGATGATGAACTGAAACGGCAACCCTTCACCGGTGCCCGGCAGAGACGGCAAGTTGAAGCCGAAAATCTGCAAACCGGGGATGTTCCCCAGTTTGGCCTGGACCTCAGGCAGGATTTGCATTTGTGTGCGATGGCGCTCGTTCCACGGCTTGAGCAGGAAACCGCCAATGCCCGATTGCACGCCGTTGAAACCATTGATCTGGAACGAGGAGTAGTACTCCGGGAACTCCTTGAAGATCGTGATGAACTCGTCGGTGTAGGTGTTCAGGTAGTCGAGATTGGTCGGTTGCGGCGCGTTGGCCATCATGAAAATGATGCCCTGGTCCTCGTCCGGCGCCAGCTCCGACTTGGTGAATTTGAGGAACACAGGAATCAGGCACAGCACGATCACCGCAAACACCAGCACCACCGGCCGGGTATTGAGGGTGCCGTGCAGCATGCTCTGATAGCGGCGCTTGAGGCCTTCGAAAATCAGGTCCAGGCGATGGGCCAGACCGCTGGGGTTTTCATCGTGGCGCAGCAGCAGGGCACACATCATCGGCGACAGGGTCAGGGCGACGATCCCGGAAATCACCACCGCCCCTGCCAGCGTCAGGGCGAACTCCTTGAACAGTGCGCCCGTAAGGCCGGTCAGGAAGCCAATCGGCGCATACACCGCCGCCAGGGTGATGGTCATGGAAATCACCGGCATGGCGATTTCCCGAGCCCCTTCGATGGCGGCGTCCAGCGGCGTCTTGCCTTCCTCGATGTGCCGGTGAATGTTTTCCACCACCACGATGGCATCGTCCACCACCAGCCCGATGGCGAGCACCATGGCCAGCAGGGTCAGCAGGTTGATCGAGTACCCCATCATCTGCATGAAGAACATTACGCCGATCATCGACAGCGGAATGGTCACCACCGGGATCACCACGGACCGCAGCGCGCCGAGGAACAGGAACACCACGACGATCACGATCAGCACCGCTTCGAACAAAGTCTTGATCACCTCGTTGATCGAGGCCTGGATAAACAGCGTGGCGTCGTAGGCGATTTCGCTTTTCAGGTTGGGCGGCAACTGGGCTTCCAGCTCCGGCATGATCTTGCGAACTTCCTTGATCACGTCCAGCGGGTTGGCGCCGGGGGTGGCCTTGATGCCGATGTACACCGACGGCGTGCCGCCGAACGAGCTGATGGCGTTGTAGTTCTCGGCGCCCATCTCGACCCGTGCCACATCGCTGAGCAGCACGCGGCTGTCGCCCGAGACCTTGAGCGGGATCGCGGCGAAGGCCTCGGCGGACTTGAGTTCGGTGTTGGCGTTGATGCTGGTCACCACGTACTCGCCTTTCACTTCGCCGGCAGCGGAAAGGAAGTTGTACTGGCGCACCGCGTTGGTCACGTCGCTGGCACTCAAACCGAAACCGGCGAGTTTCACCGGGTCGAGCCACAGGCGCATGGCGAACACCTGGTTGCCGAGAATCTCGGCCTCGGCCATGCCTGGCAGCGTCGCCAGTTTGGGCTGGATGACCCGGGACAAGTAATCGGTGATCTGCGGGTTGCTCAGGTTCTTGCTGAAAAAACTGATGTACATGAGGGCCGAGGCATCCGCCGCTTCCTTGCTCAGCACCGGGTCTTCGGCGTCCTGGGGCAGCTTGTTCTTGACCTCGTTGGCCTTGGCCAGCAGCTCGGTGAACAAGCGGTCGCTGTTGGAGCCGATGCGCGCGTAGATCGAGATCACCGAGAAGTTCTGGCGACTGACCGAGGTCATGTAGTCGATGCCCTCGGCGCTGGCCAGGCTTTGCTGCATCGGTTGGGTGATGTAGCCCTGGATCGTTTCGGCGTTGGCCCCGGGGTAGGCGGTGGTCACCGTGATCAGGGCGTTTTCCATTTGCGGGTATTGGCGCAGCGGCAACTTGCTCCAGGCCTGGAAGCCCAGCAGCACAATCAACAGGCTGACCACGGTGGCGAGCACCGGGCGGCGGATGAACGGATCGGTAAAAGCCATGAGGATTCCTTGATCAGTCAGTACGTGGCTGACTGTTCTTATCGGTCAGGGTCTTGTCGGCGCTGATGGCAATGTGTGCGCCGTTGTCCAGTTTGATCTGGCCGGCCGTGACCACTTGTTCGCCGCTCTGCACGCCGTTGTTGATCATCACCAGGCCATCGCGGCGTTCGCCGGTTTCGATGAAGCGCCGTTCGGCGATCAGGATCGGTTGGCCCTTCTCATCTTTTTCGAGCGTGCCGTCCTCGGCTTTTTTCTGCCCGACCACGTACAGCGAGTTGCCGTAGAGGGTGTAGGTGATCGCGCTTTCCGGGACGACGATGTGCTGCTGCGGATCTGGCAGCATCACTTGCAGGCTGGCGAACATCCCCGGCAGCAACTTGCCCTCCGGGTTGGCCAGCGTGGCGCGCACCAGAATATTGCGCGTGCTGTTTTCGACTTTCGGGTTGATCGCGCTGACGGTGCCGGGGAAGTTCTGCGTCGGGTAGGCCGAAACGATCACTTGCACGGGTTGGCCGAGGGCGATTTTCGGTACCGATTGCTCGGGGATGTAGAAGTCGACGTAGAGGCTGCTGAGGTCTTGCAGGGTGGCGATCATGGTGCCGCTGGCGAGGTAGTCGCCGACATCCACCTGACGAATGCCGATGGTGCCGTTGAACGGGGCGAGGATGCGTTTTTTCGCCAGGGACGCCTTGAGCTGATTGACCGTGGCCTTGTTCTTTTGCAACTGCGCCGAGAGCCGGTCGTACTCGCCTTTGGAGATCGCCCGGCTGTCCACCAACTGACTGCCACGGCCGAAATCCAGTTGCGCCAGACCGAGGTCGGCCTGGGCGGTTTCGAGCAGGGCGCTCTCCACGGCGCTGTCCAGTTGCAGCAGCGGCTGCCCGGCCTTCACCTTTTGTCCCGATTCAAACATCAGGTCTTTGACCGTGCCCGAAATCTCCAAGCTCAGGTTCACCCCTTGCAACGCCTTGAGCGTGCCAACCGTGGGCAAGCGCATTTGCCACGGCTGTTCGGCGGCCGTGGCCACGGCGACACTGATGGGCGGTTTCGGCTTGGCGAAACCCTGGATCATCGTGTAAATCGAGAAGGCCTTGTAGCCTCCCAGGGCCAGCACGATCAGCAACACAACACCCAACATGATCAGCATGCGGCGACGCAGCATATTTCCACTTCCTTGGAGAAAATCAGGTGAGACAGGCGGGAACATTACTCTGAGTACGGGGGGGATTCCAATTGATGTTTTGGGGGGCAGGCGGAAAAGATCGCAGCCTGCGGCAGCTCCTACGGGATCGGGTTCACACGCAATAACCGATAAACGCGATCTGTGTAGGCGCTGCCGCAGGCTGCGATCTTTTGATGTTGCTCACGCCATCAAGTGAAGGTGGTTATCCCAGAGCCCCGCCGGCAGCTCCAGCGGTTTTGCAACCAGATCTGTCTGGCGGCAATCGTAGAACCGGCAACGCCCCTGGCCTGAGGTCACGACAAATCCGTCGGCCACGGCGCCCACCCCGGCGCAGTCCGGCAATGGCGCATCCAGGCGCACTTCACCGCTGTCCAGGTCCCAGATAAAGAACCGGTTGCCCCGAGGCGCAGTCAGCGCGACCAGGCGCAATTCGCTGTGCACCGCGACGCTCGCGGTGTAATGCCCCATGGCTTGCAACTGATGTTCCGGCACCGGGAACGCGACGAATGGCTGGCCCGGACGCTTGATCGCCAGCAGCTCCGACGACTCATGGGACGGGCCCATGAATTGCTGGCCGGCGACGATGGTGCCGTCACTGGCGATCCCAAGGTGGCGCACGCTGTTCATTTGCTGGGCGAGGGTTTCCTTGCTCAACAACGTGCCGTCCCGTTGCATCAACACCAGGCTCGGTTCCATGGCGTTGAGGTTCATCTCAACCCGGCTTTCGGCCTCGGTGCGAATCCCGCCGTTGGCCACCACCAGGGTTTCGCCATCGGGCATCCACGACACTTGATGCGGGCCGACGCCGTGGGTCGCCATTTCGCCGCTGTGGATAAGTCGCTCACCGTCGAACTTATACACACCCAGTAAGCCCCGGCCGGGATCGGACGTGTCGTTCTCGGTGGCGTACAGCCACTCGCCATCCTTGTGAATCACCGCGTGACCGTAGAAATGCCGGTTCGGCTGCGAGGTCACGGTTTGCAGCAGCGTGCCGTCGCGCAGGTCGATCAAATAGCTCTCGGTGCCGGGACGACGGGCCACAAACAGCGCGATCGCCAGCGTCGGGTGATTGATGATGTCGTGGCAACGCTGGCCGACCTGGGTGGCGAACACCCGGGTACCGTCCAGCCGATAACCGACGGCGTAATGCTGGCCGTCGGTATCGTCCCGCGCCGACAGCAGCAGCGGGCTCTTGTCCTTGTGCTTGAACAGCGTCCAGCCGCCCAGTGTCACTGCTCCCAGCAGCAAACTACCTAAAGTCAGAGCCTGACGTCGCAGCATGGCACTTGCCCTCATCAATCACCGTCGTTGGCGTTGAAGCCCAGTTGAATGCCCAGCGCCTTGGCCAGTTCGCCTTCGTGCAGGCGATGGACGAGGTTGAGGCTGTCGTAGAGATCGTTGAGTTGCTGGCGACCGGCGTCGTCGTTGAGCATTTCGGTCAGCGAGCGCTGGTTGCTGGCGAACAGTTTCAGCGCGGCGGCATACGCGGCGTCGATTTTGTCGGCCAATGGTTTCTGCTCGCTCGGCAACAGACCGCGCAGGCCTTTGTTGTCGACGCCGACCCAGACGGTTTTCGCCGCAGCCAGGCTGGCTTCCAGCCCTTGCAGCGACGACTGGCTACGCCAGGCATCAGCCTGGAACGGTTGCGGAATGCCCTTGGTCTGACGACCCATCGGCGTGCCGAGTTTTTTCTTCAGGGTGTCCAGCGCGGTGACCTGAACCCGCAGCAGATCGGCGATCGCTTCGTGGGAATCGGCGTAGCGCTGGTTCGGGAATTTGCTCATTTGCGCGAGCATGCCGTCGGTGGTGTTCCAGCGCGACAGGATCTCTTCGGCCAGTTGCTGCTGACGTGCGCCGATGGCGGTCAGCAGTGGGCAGTACTTGGCTTTCTGCGCGGCATCGGCCATGTCGATCTTGCTGTCGAACAGGATGTATTCGTAGGCCGACAGGCCCTGAACCACCACGCTCGATTTGGCCAGGGCAGCGGCATCAATCTGCGGCTGGGCGGTGACCAGTTGCTCGACCTGACGGCCCACCAGGTTTTTCTTGTCCGGCCAGAACTGCACCTGCCACGAACGGTTGCCTTCGGCCAGCGGCCCGATCAGCAACGGTTGCAGCTCGGCCCAGGCTTTTTGCGCGTGCAGGAAGTCGGCGCGGGCGGTGTCGAGGTTTTCCTTGCCTTCACAGAAGGCCAAAGCGCTGACGGCCAGTTGGCGGTCGGCTTCGACCCAGCGGCTGTAAGTCGGCAGGATCACTTGCTTGGCGATGGCCGCCGAGGTGACGGCTTGCGGGTCCTGGGGCGAACAGGCGCCGAGGGCGAGGGCTGCAAGGCTGGTGAACAACAATTTGGGACGGAACATGTCGGGCTCCCGATTCTTTTATAAGTGTTTAAAGAGAATTCAAAAACGCCAGCAACGCAGCGCGCTGCTCGGCATTGAAAGACAAAACCTGTTGCTGCGCCGCGCTCGCTTCGCCGCCATGCCAAAGCACGGCTTCGAGCAGATTGCGCGCGCGGCCATCATGCAAAAACTGGGTGTGGCCACTGACCGCTTGCGTCAGGCCAATGCCCCACAGCGGCGGGGTGCGCCAGTCGCGGCCACTGGCCTGGAATTCGGTGCGGTTATCCGCCAGACCGTCGCCCATGTCATGCAGCAGCAGATCGCTGTAGGGGCGAATCACTTGATTGGCCAGTTCAGGTTCGGCGGCCGTGGCGGCGGTGGTGTATTTCGGCGTGTGACAGGACTGGCAACCGGCCTGGAAAAACAGGTTCTTGCCGGCCAGCACTTGCGGCGCGCCGACATCGCGGCGGGCCGGGACGGCGAGGTTGCGGCTGTAGAACAGCACCAGGCGCAGAATGTTGTCGCTGACTTCCGGCTCGCCATTCGGACCATTGCCGTTGGGCGCCTGTTTGCACGCGACTTGCGCGTCGGTGCAGTCATCGAACGGTCGCAGGCTGGTGGTCAGGCCCATGTCGCCGGAGAACGCGTGAACGTTCTGTTGATTGAGGTTCGGTTGCCCGGCCTTCCAGCCAAAGCGTCCGAGGACGGTTTTCTGCTCGGCGTCGTCCCAGACTTTGTTCGGGCGTCCGGCGATGCCGTTTTTGTCTTTTGCCTGAGCTTCGGCGTTGGCCAGGATCGCTGCTTCGGGAATCGCCTCGAGCAGCCCCAGGCCAATCATCGGCGGGGCAACCCGCGCCGAGAAACGGGTGTCGGGGTGCATAGGGCCGTAGCCTAGCTGGGTGATTTGTAACACCGGTTTGCGCAGTTCGACTTCGGTGCCGTCCTTGAAGCGAATCGGCACTGGCGTGTAGTCGATCCGCACCTTGCCTTCCGGGGCAACGCCGGGGATCGACATGTCCTGGAACTGACCACCGTAGACCGGCTCCGGGACCACGCCCATGCGCTCGATGACCTTGGCGTAGGCCGGCGTATCGGGGATCGACAGGCGTACCAGCATCGACACCGCATTCGCCGCATCAGGCGTCGGCGGATGGCCGCGACCGTCCTTGATGTGGCAGTTCTGGCAGGCGTTGGTGTTGAACAACGGGCCGAGGCCATCCCGGGCGGTGGTGGTCGACGGCGCAATCACCCAGGGGCTGCGGAAAAAACTGTTACCGACGCTGAAGTCCACGCGCCGTGACGGCGGCAGGTTGGCGGAGGGCAGGGAAAACGAATTCTGATCGGTCTTGCGCACGGTCGCGCTGCCACCGGAGCGGGCTTCACCGGGTTCGGCCTTGGTAAAACGCGGGGCGTCATCGCAGGCACTCAGGCCCAGGGCCATGAACAGGGTGCACAAACGAAGAGACAACGGCGGCATCAGACTTCCCGGAAGACGAGCAAAACAAGGGCGCAAAGTCTAACAGGGCAGGGGAGATTGAATAAGAGGAATTATCGTTTGGTTGATGTGGGACAGGTTTTCACAGGTAACCGCGCTCACCTGTAGGAGCGAAGCTTGCTCGCGAAAGCGGTGTATCAGTCACCAAAAATATTGAATGTGAGGCCGTCTTCGCGGGCAAGCCTCGCTCCTACAGGTTCACCGCAATCCAATGTGGGAGCGAGCCTGCTCGCGAAAGCGGCATCGACCGCACAGCAGGTGTTGCCTGTGATGGCCTCTTCGCGAGCGGGCTCGCTCCCACAGTAGTTCGCATACGATCGGCATGAAAAAGGCGACCCGGAGGTCGCCTTTTTATTCAGCCAGCGTTGATCAGAACTCGTGATCAGCGTTGTCCGGGTTCAGGTCGCTGATGCCCAGTTTGCCAGCGGCTTGTTCGATCGAGCCAGTCTGCTTCACCAGGGAGGCGATGGCGTCACGCACGATCTGGTTGCCGGCGGTGTTGCCTGCGGCGATCAACTGGTCGTAGTGCTCACCCTTGGCGGCGTGATCGACCATGACCTGGATCTTGGCTTCGGTAGCAGCCAGGTCCGCTTTCAGTGCGGTGTCGGCAGCCGGGTCGGCCTTGGCCACCAGGGACGACAGGCTGGCGCCGGTCATTTTGGTGCCGTCGGTGCGGGTGTATTCGCCCAGGTACACGTTACGAACGCCTTTGGCATCGTAGAAGTGCGAGTTGTGGGTGTTGTCGCTGAAGCAATCCTGTTCGTCTTCCGGGGAGTTGGCTTCCAGGGAAACCTTCATGCGCTCGCCCGCCAGTTCGCCCAGGGACAGGCTGCCCATGCCGAACAGCATTTTGCGCAGGCCGGTTTCGGCAGGCTCGGCTTCCAGGGTGGCGCGGTAGTTGTCGGCCACGTTCGGCTTCCAGTTACCGACCATTTCTGCCAGGTCGCTGACCAGCAGTTGGGTCACGGATTTCAGGTAAGCGCGACGACGATCGTTGTGACCGCCGGTAGCGCCGGCGCCTTCCAGGTAGTCGGACGCAGGACGGTTGCCAGCGCCTGGGCCGGTGCCGTTCAGGTCTTGGCCCCAGAGCAGGAATTCGATGGCGTGGTAGCCGGTGGCAACGTTGGCTTCGGAACCGCCCAGCTCGTTCAGGCTGGCGAGTTTTTCCGGGGTGATGTCTTTGACGTCAACCTTGTCTTCGCCAACCTGAACTTCGGTGTTGGCGATGATGTTGGCGGTGGCGCCCGGGTTACCCAGTGCGTGTTCGTAGGATTTGTCGACGTAGTCGATCAGGCCTTCGTCCAGTGGCCAGGCGTTCACCTGACCTTCCCAGTCGTCGATGATGGTGTTGCCGAAGCGGAACACTTCGCTCTGCAGGTAAGGAACGCGAGCGGCGACCCAGGCAGCCTTGGCGGCTTTGAGGGTGTCGGCGTTCGGCTTGGCGAGGAAGGCGTCGACGGCGGTTTGCAGGGTTTTCGCGGTAGATTCGGCATCGCTGTAAACGGCGAAGACCATGTCGGCGTAATGCGCGACCACGGCTTTGGCGGCAGCTTCGTCGACGTTACCGGCGGCGGCTGGTGCGGCAACTGGCGCAGCAGCAGTGGTGCTGGCGGCCGGCGTAGGCGTTGGCGCTGCGGCGGTCTTGTCTTTGCCTTCGCCGCAACCGGCGAGGGAAATAGCGATGGCCAACAGACTGGCGGTAGCCAGAGGCATACGAATCATGGCGAACATCCTGCTTCGATAGGGGGTGGAATGGCGCCGGGGGCGCGCAAAACTGCGACATAATGCAAATCTTTCGCATTATGTGTAAAGGGTGTGCTTGGAAATATTTCTTATTCGCAGGGTTGTGGTGCCGTAGATCAAAAGATCGCAGCCTTCGGCAGCTCCTACGGGGAATGCAATCCATGTAGGAGCTGACGAGTGAAACGAGGCTGCGATCTTTTGATTTTTACAAAATCGCCGCGTTACTGCGCTGGGCCTGCTTTAAGTAGGCACTCAACTCCCGCGCCGGCAGCGGCTTGCTGTAGTGGTAGCCCTGACCTTCGTGGCAGCCTTCGGAAATGATGTAGGCCTCTTGCTCGGCGGTTTCCACGCCTTCGGCAATCACCTGCATGCCCAGGCTCTTGCCCAACTGGATGATCGCCCGAACGATGGTCGCATCGTCGTCGTCGTCGAGCAGGTCCTGGACGAAACTCTTGTCGATCTTGATCTTGTCCAGCGGCAGGCTTTTCAGATAGCTGAGTGATGAGTAACCGGTGCCGAAGTCGTCAATGGCGATCAACGCGCCGGAGCGTCGCAGGCTCAGCAGATGCTGGGCGGCGGTGCTGATGTCTTCCATCAGGCCGGTTTCGGTGACTTCCAGCTCCAGGCTGCGGGGCGGCAGGCGATAGATCTGCAAGAGGTTGTTAACCACCCGTGGCAACTCGGCGTGGTGCAATTGCACCGTCGACAGGTTGACTGCCATGCGCAGGTCGGCGAACCCCTGGTCATGCCATTCGCGCAACTGTTTGCAGGCCTGGTCCAGCACCCATTCGCCGATGGCAATGATGGTGCCGTTCTGCTCGGCCAGCGGGATGAACAGGTCCGGTGGAACCAGTCCATGTTCGGGATGCTGCCAGCGAATCAACGCTTCGACCCCCACCACCCGGTGATCGCGGTAGCTGATTTGCGGTTGGTAGACGAGGTAGAACTGATTGCGGGTCAGGGCGTCGCGCAGGTCTTTTTCCAGTTCGCGGCGCCGGCGCATTTCGCTGTCGACGCTGGCGATATAGAACTGATAACGGTTGCGCGAGCGAGTCTTGGCCAGGGTCATGGTCTGCTCGGCTTTTTGCAGCAACTTCTCGGTGCTGTCACCGTCCTCGGGGAACAAGGTGATGCCGATGGTGGCGCGCAGACGGATTTCCTGGTGATCGAGGGCAAACGCCGCTTCCAGGTCATCAAGAATGCTTTGGGCCAGCTCGGCAGCTTCGTAGGGTTGTTCGATATCGGCCTGGACCAACGCAAACTGGTCGCCCCCCAAACGGGCGAGGGCGCCGAGGCGACCACTGTGGGCGCGCAGGCGATCGGCCAGGGCCAGCAGCAGTTGGTCGCCGGTCTGGTAGCTGAATTGTTCGTTGATGCCTTTGAAATCGTCCAGGCCTACTACCAGCACCGCCACCCGGCGCTGCAACTTGCCGGCGTCCACCAGGATTTTGTCCAGTTGTTGCTGCAATTGCTGACGGTTCGGCAGGCCGGTGAGGAAGTCGTACTGGGCCATGCGCAACAGGCTGTTTTCCGCTTCGTGGCGCAGATGGGTGTTGCGCTCGATGGATTCGAGCAACTGGTTAGCGGTGTTGATCCAGATCCCCAGTTCGTTCTTTTCGTGACCCTTGAGCTGCGGGATCTTGTGTTCGCTGGGGCGGTCGGGGTTGATTTCGGTCAGGTGCTCGATGATCCGCGACAGCGGTTTGGTCAGCAGCCAGTGGTAAACCAGGTACAGCACCAGGCCCATGGCGAGGGCGCGCAGCACCCCGGAAATAAAGATGATCACCGAACTGACGATGAACCCCTGGCCGTAGGTGGCGGTGTCGAGCGTGATGCTCAGGTCGCCGTAGTACTCGCTGTAGGGCCCGCGACCCACCAGTTGTGTGGTGAAGGTGCGTTCCTGGCCAAGGATCAGGTCGGTCAGCCAGCGGCTGTTGGAGTGCTGCAGCTCGCGGGATTTTTGCGCGAGCATGGCTTCGTTGGGATGGCCGATGGAGGCCTGGCGCACGGCGTCGTCCTGGAACAGGCCTTCGATCACCTGCATGCCCATCTCCCGGTCCAGGCTGTAGACGGCCTGTGTCGAGGGGTCGCGGAACATGTCGAGGATGCGTTGGGCATCGCCGGCCACGGCCTGGCGTGTTTTGTAGGCATCGAAAACGATCTGCGCGCAGCTCAAGACTACGCCGACGATCAATGCCGACAGGAGCACGACCCGGAGCAACTTCACCGACAAGCTGTTCTTGAGTTCCAGCTTCAAAGGGTTATTCCTTGTTCCGTGCGGGTAGCATCAAGTTGCCATGAGTATTGGCAATCCCGTGATGGCAGTCAAAGGGACAATGAAGCTCAGGGCGATTTGCCTGTGGCTTGGCCAATATGCTGCTGTTTTGATTATTTGTCCTGTTTGTACTGTGTCGGTAGTTTTGGCCTTCAACTTGAGGCGGTTGGGGACTATTTTTCTTCTTGGTTGATGTTAGTCCGCTGTGGCTCTGGGGCAAGGGGGTGTTGGCTTGTTTCATCGTAGGAAAATGGGATTTGGCTTGGCGGCCTTTGGGCCGACCATGTTCTGGGTGATTGTGTACATATCCGTTGCTGCGGTAACGGCGGCTTAGGGTTTCGCCCTTACGGCGACTCACTTTTTTTTCAAACGCCAAAAAAAAGTAAGCAAAAAAAGGCTCGCCCCGAGCGTCCGGCCCCTCGCTTAGGCTCGGCGTGCCTTCGTTCCGGTGTTCATCCGGGGGCATCGCCTCCGGTCGGCTTCGCTTCGACCTCCTCTCGATGTGTGCGACTTCGTCGCACGGCGCTACGCGCCCACCCCCAGATGAACACCTCCACTCAGCCTCCCGAAGGGGCGGGTAGAGCAAGATCAAGAGCTGCAGGCGAGCTAACGCTCGGCCTGATGAGTGGTTAGAAGCGGGGGCGTACACCGAACCTTGTAGGAGCAAGGCTTGCCCGCGAAGGCGGCCTGACAGCCGACCATTCTCTTTTGGCTGTACGTCTTCCCCTGTAGGAGCTGCCGAAGGCTGCGATCTTTTGATCTTGATCTTCGTCGGGCCTTACGACGCCAAAAGATCGCAGCCTTTGGCAGCTCCTACGGGGCGGGTGTGTTTAAAAGTTTTTGGAAGTTTCAGAAGCTTCCCACGAGGTTTTCAGGTTGCCCGTAGGAAGTCGGTTTAATAGTCTTTGGCTGTCGCTGACATCTCAGCGATCGAGTGTGAGAACCCGGCAACTTATGGTCATACAGCGCTCGTACACGCATAATTGCCGCCAGCTTATCCTGTCGTAAATGCGTTATGGCGGCTGTGTGCGGGCAGACTTAGGTCTGGCCCGGGTGTCCATAACCGGTTTCTCACCCCGCACATAGCTGCCACCTCTTCGCCGCGTGAGAACGGTAAGTGGTGGCCCTCAACGCGTGAGGGATTTTTATGGATAAATTAATCCCAGACCCACCCTACAAATCCAACCCCATGTTCCAGGTTTCCCAGGACATGAACTTCGAAACCCTCCTGGCCCACGCCTGTGAGTCATTGGCTTCGGCAAGTGTCCTGGCCAGTGATTTCGCCACCTACCTGAGTGGTTCCCAACGCAGCACCGCGCTAGCCATTGCGCAGGTCGTCATGCTGGCGGATCTTGCCGTGAACAGGGCATTGGATATCGTCGATCCGCAGGACTAGGTATTTCGTCAGGTTGACCGTGTCATCGTTCTTCGCGGGCAAGCCTCGCTCCTACAGGTTATGTGTCGTGCGCATAACCGCGATTCAATCCAAACCCTGTAGGAGCGAGGCTTGCCCGCGAAGGCGTCAGAGCAGGCAACACCTTTCCTGAGCCCATAAAAAAACCCGACCTAAGCCGGGTTTTTTTGTCTGGCATCGAGCTTAAGCGGTGAAGGTTTTGCCTTCGAACTGCTCAGCCACGAATTTCCAGTTGACCAGGTTCCAGAACGCTTCGACGTATTTCGGACGAACGTTGCGGTAGTCGATGTAGTAAGCGTGTTCCCAGACGTCGCAGGTCAGCAGCGGGGTGTCGCCGTTGGTCAGCGGGTTGCCGGCGCCGATGGTGCTGGCCAGGGCCAGGGAACCGTCAGCCTTTTTCACCAGCCAGCCCCAACCGGAACCGAAGGTGCCGATGGAGGTTTTGCTGAATTCTTCTTTGAACTTGTCGAACGAACCGAACGAAGCGTTGATGGCTTCAGCCAGCGCGCCGGTAGGTTGACCGCCGGCGTTTGGCGCCAGGCAGTTCCAGTAGAAGGTGTGGTTCCAGACCTGAGCGGCGTTGTTGAAGATACCGCCCGAAGAAGATTTAACGATTTCTTCCAGGGTCTTGCCTTCGAACTCGGTGCCAGGCACCAGGTTGTTCAGGTTCACGACGTAGGTGTTGTGGTGCTTGTCGTGGTGAAATTCCAGAGTTTCCTTGGAAATGTGCGGCTGCAGGGCATCGTGTGCGTAAGGCAGCGGCGGCAATTCGAAAGCCATGATGATTCTCCTAATCAGGTCAGTTGCGGTGAGCGCAAGGCCGATCACGGGCGGCCAGACAAGCGCCGGGGAGTTTGTACTCTTTGCGGCGCATCGAACCGGATCATAGCACCGGGGGTGCGGCATAACCACGCAACAACTGTGTGGAATAGAGGTTCCAGAGCCTTTTGGAATAAATCACGCACTGATGATTAATTGCGCCGCCACGGTAAACATCATCACCGCCACCAGCAGGTCGAGAATCCGCCAGGTGCTCGGCCGCGCCAGCCACGGTGCAAGCCATGCGGCGCCGAGCGCCAGGGTGAAAAACCACAGCAGCGAAGCACTTGCGGCGCCGACGACGTAAGCGCCCGGTTCGGTCTGTTGTGCGCCGAGGGAGCCGATCAGCAACACGGTATCCAGATAAACGTGCGGGTTGAGCAGCGTCACCGCCAAGGCACTGAGCATCACCGCCCGCAGCGAACGCACGGTCTGGTTTTCGCCCTGTTCGAGGCTCTGTTTCGAGAAGGCCCGGCGCAGCGCCTGGCTGCCGTACCAAATCAGGAACACCGCGCCGCCCCAACGTGCGACGGCCAGCAGGGTCGGGTTATGCGCCAGCACCGTCGCCAGGCCGAACACGCCAGCGGCCACCAGCAGCGCATCGCAAACGACGCACAGCGCCGCGACCGGCAGGTGGTGTTCGCGGCGCAGGCTTTGCGCCAGCACAAACGCATTCTGGGTGCCGATCGCCATGATCAGCCCTGCCGCGACCAACAGGCCGTTTACATAGCTTTGCCACATAACGTTCTACTCCCCGTTGGCGGCCAGATCCCGCAGCACTTGCATGGCGCGATCAGCGTCGGCCTGGCCGACAAACAAATGGTCGTGGTAATAACCGGCGATCACGTTGCAACTGATCCCGGCCTTGCCCAGCGCCGTGGCGAACGCGGCGGTCAGACCGACGGCTTCCAGGGCCGAGTGCACGTTCAAGGTGATCCACGCAGCGACATAGTCGAAGCTGAAACCGGCCTTTTCGGCGTGGGACTTTTCCAGAATGACCGTCAGGCCTTCCTGTTCGCGAAAGCTGCCGATGATCTCCAGACCGGTCGGCAGCGTGCCGTCGCGCAGGGTGCAGAACACGTATTCGCCGACGTTGAGTTGCGGGCTCATGCTGCGCAGCAGGGTTGCCAATGATGTTTCGCCAGCCATGTCGGTGTTCCTTGTTCAAGAGTTCTTGCTGGCCATTCTCCGGCCCGACGCTGTATAAGAAAAACCAATAGTGCTGATCGCTCATTAGGAAAACTGATGTTCGACTATAAATTGCTTTCTGCCCTGGCCGCCGTGGTCGAGCAGGCCGGGTTCGAACGGGCCGCCCAAGTGCTGGGTTTGTCGCAATCGGCGATTTCCCAGCGGATCAAACTGCTGGAGGCGCGGGTCGGCCAACCGGTGTTAGTGCGAGTCACGCCGCCGGCGCCCACCGAAATCGGTCGGCGTTTGCTTAACCATGTGCAGCAGGTGCGCTTGCTTGAGCGGGATTTGCAGACGCTGGTGCCGGCGCTGGATGAAGAAGGCCTGCCGGAACGCCTGCGCATCGCCCTCAATGCGGACAGCCTCGCCACTTGGTGGGCCGAAGCGGTGGGGGATTTTTGCGCTGAGCAACATTTGTTGCTGGATCTGGTCGTGGAGGACCAGACCGTGGGCCTAAAACGCATGCGCGCCGGGGAAGTGGCGGCGTGTGTCTGCGCCAGCGAACGCCCGGTGGCCGGGGCTCGCAGCGTGTTGTTGGGCGCGATGCGTTATCGGGCGTTGGCCAGCCCGGCGTTCGTGGCCCGGCATTTTCCGGATGGTGTGCGCGCCGAACTGCTGCCGCGCACCCCCGCGCTGGTGTTTGGCCCGGACGATTTCCTACAGCATCGCTACCTTGCTTCCCTGGGCGTGGACGGCGGTTTCGAACACCATTTATGCCCCTCGTCCGAAGGCTTTATCCGCCTCACCGAAGCCGGGCTCGGCTGGGGCCTGGTGCCGGAGCTGCAGGTTCGCGAGCAACTGGAGCGCGGCGTTTTGGTGGAGCTTTTGCCAGATAAGCCGATCGATGTGCCGCTGTACTGGCATCATTGGCGCAATGGCGGTCAGTTGCTGGGTTTACTCACTGACCAATTGGTACGTTCGTCGAAGCAATGGCTGGTGCCGTTGGACTGACGGGCAGCGTCAAGACTCACGCATTACGCAAAACGAAAGACATCGGAGCTCTACATGAAAATTCTGGTCACCGGCGCAAGCGGCTTCATTGGCGGGCGCTTTGCGCGTTTCGCCCTGGAGCAGGGCCTGGACGTGCGGGTCAACGGTCGCCGGGCCGAGGGTGTCGAGCACTTGGTGCGCCGTGGCGCCGAATTTATCCAGGGTGACTTGAGCGACCCGGAACTGGTGCGCGACCTGTGCTCGGACGTCGAAGCCGTGGTGCATTGTGCTGGCGCCGTCGGTTTGTGGGGCCGTTATCAGGACTTTCTCCTGGGCAACGTCCAGGTCACCGAAAACGTGGTCGAAGCGTGCCTCAAGCAACGTGTTCGGCGCCTGGTGCATTTGTCCTCGCCGTCGATCTACTTCGATGGCCGCGATCACCTGGGGCTGACCGAAGAACAAGTGCCCAAACGCTTCAAGCATCACTACGCCGCGACCAAGTTCCTGGCCGAGCAAAAGGTCTTTGGCGCCCAGGAATTCGGCCTCGAAACCATCGCCCTGCGCCCGCGTTTCGTCACTGGCGCCGGCGACATGAGCATTTTCCCGCGCCTGCTGAAGATGCAGCGCAAGGGACGGCTGGCGATTGTCGGCAACGGCTTGAACAAGGTCGATTTCACCAGCATGCAAAACCTTAATGAAGCGTTGCTCAGCAGTTTGCTGGCCGGCGGGTCGGCGCTGGGCAAGGCCTACAACATTAGCAACGGTTCGCCGGTGCCGTTGTGGGATGTGGTGAATTACGTGATGCGAAAAATGGACGTCCCGCAGGTCACGCGCTATCGCACCTACGGCCTGGCCTATAGCGTCGCGGCGCTCAATGAAGGCGTGTGCAAGTTGTGGCCGGGGCGTCCCGAGCCGACCCTGTCGCGCCTGGGCATGCAGGTGATGAACAAAAATTTCACGTTGGACATCAGTCGCGCCCGGCATTATCTGGACTACGATCCGAAAGTCAGTCTCTGGGCGGCCCTCGACGAATTTTGCGGCTGGTGGAAGGCTCAGGATATTCGCTGAACGGCGCAGGACCTGTCCCGACACTGAACCGAGTTCAGGGTTGAGGGTCAACCCAGGCGGCAGTGGGGGGTATACTGCGCCGCATCAAGCCATCACCGCGTTCCACAAAGGTTGACTCAATGTCCATGCGTAACGATGCCAACGACGATTTCGACGATGTTCCGAGCCTGCGTGCCGACGTTCACGATCACGATGAATTTCCCACCATTCCGGTCGTTCGTGAACGCACCGGTGCGCCTGCCCGCAGTGCGGCGGCGGTGAAAGTCAAAGGCCCGAGCACCGGGCCGCTGTGGGCCCTGGTCGGCGCGTTGTTCTTTGCCTTCGCGGGCCTGGCCTGGTGGAGCTTCCAGCAGATCTCGCTGATGGAGCAGCAACTGGTGGCGACCCAGGAAAGCTTCGCGCGGATCAGCGAGGAAGCGGCGGGGCGCTTGCAGGACATTTCCGGCAAGGTCGTGGCCAGTCAGTCCAACGTCAACAGTGACAGCGAAGCGCTGAAGCTGCAGATCAAACAACTGGAAAGCAAACTCCAGGACCAGAGCCAGGCCCAGCAAGGGGTGGTCGGCCAGACCAGCGACCTGGACAAGCGCCTGGCGCAAATGACCGCGCAAACCGCTGAGCAAACGGCGGCCAACAACCAGTTACAAGCTCAGGTCAAAGCCTTGAGCGCTGAATTGGCGGCCCTGAAAAGTGCCCCTGCCGACACCAGCAAGGTCGACGCCGAGCTGAAAAACCTCAACGCCGATATCGCGGCGCTGAAGAAGCAGGGCAACCCGAGTACGGCGATCGATCGTCTGGAACAGGAAATCGTCATCCTCAAGGCCCAGCAGGACAACCGCCCGGCGGCCCCGCAAGGCACGGCCAACACCGCCGAGTTCGACGCCTTCCGCGGCCAGACCACCCGCAACCTCAATACCCTTCAAGCGCAGATCCAGAATCTGCAGCAACAAATCAACGCCCGGGCGCAGTAAGCCCGGCCCGCCCTATTGTGGCGGGCGGGCCCCCTCGCCACAAAAGCTCAACGCACCACCCGCAAACTACGTTTTGCTGAATATTCATACATATCCCCAAGCCGTCTACGCTCTTGAAACATCAATAAGAACGAGGGATGCGTTATGGGGGTTGTGCATAAGATGGCCTGGGTGGTGGGGATGCTGTTGCTGAGCCTGGGCCAGGCTCAGGCCGCCACGGCGCCAAAGGATGACGGCCAGGCAGCCAGGGCCTTGCTGGAAAAGGCCTTGGCGTATTACCACGACAACGGCGACAAGGCTTTTGCGGCGTTCAGTCGTCAGGGCGAATTCGTTGACAAGGATCGTTACGTGTTCGTGGTCGACACCAACGGCGTGATGCTCGCCAGTGGTGGGCCATCCTCGGCGTTGATCGGGCGCGATGTGTCCGAGACGCTGCCGCCAGATCTGCAAAAAGCCTTCAAAGACGCCTTGAAAGTGCCGGAAGGCAACGGCATTCAGCAGGCCGAATACCGCTGGCAGAACTGGGCCGACGGCAAGGTCGAACGCAAGCACGTGTTCTATCAGCGCATCGGCCAGCGGATTCTGGCGGTCGGTTACTACCTGCCACGGGCTTCGGCTGAACAGGCGATGGCCCTGCTAAACAAAGCTGCCGTGGACCTGACCAAGGACGAGAAGGGCACCCTGACAGCGATCAACTCCCTCAAGGGCGGCTATTTGCAGGACGACTTGTACGTCTTCGTGGTGGACCTGGATAACCAGCGCTATGTGGCCCACGGCACCAATCTGCGGCTGATCAATACCGATTTCAGCAAGGTCAACGACCCGGAAGGCAAACCGGTGGGCGAGCCGATCCTGGCGCTGATCGCCAAGCAGGATTACGGCGAGTACGAATATCGCTGGAAGAATCCGGTGACCGGCAAGGTTGAGGACAAGCATGCCTACTTGAAGAAGGTTGGGCATTTTCTGGTGGCCGTGGGTTATTACAGCCCTTGAAGAGCAAAAGATCGCAGCCTTCGGCAGCGCCTACAAGGAAGCGTGTGCACCCTGTAGGAGCTGCCGAAGGCTGCGATCTTTTGCTTTAAAGAACCTTATCCTCCCGCCCACGCAACACCATGTTCGGCATCGCAATCGCCGCCGCCAACCCCAGCAACGACACCGCCGCACTGACCATCAGCAAATGCCGAAACGTCAGCAGCAGCTCCGCGCGTAAAGCGTTTTGCGCATCCCCCGGCGCGGCGTTCAAACCGTCGAGCAAGACATTCCCCGAACCGCCCTCGCCAACCGCCGAGCCCGCCAGGTGGGCGAAGCTCGAGTCCTGCAACAACGCCAGCAACAGCGCCGACATCAGCGCCACGCCCACCGCGCCGCCCAGCGAGCGAAACAGATTGGTGGTGCTGGTGGCCACGCCTATGTCCCGTTGTTCCACCGAGTTTTGCGTGCCGACCAACGACGTCGGGAATTGCATGCCGCTGGCGATTCCGCTGAGCAACATGAACAGGCTGCTCATCAGCACGTCTTGCGGCGCGCTGAACGCCATGCCGACAATCGAGATCGGCATCAACAGCGCACCGGTCAGGATCATCGGTTTGTAGCGCCCGGTCACCGAGGTGCGGCGCCCGGCGAAATACGCGCCAATCGGCAAACCGATCGCCAGCGGTAGCAGGTGCATTGCGGCGCTGTCGGCCCCGGCGCCGGTGACGCTCTGGAAGCGCAGCGGCATCAGCACGATCAAGGAAATGGCCTGGAAACTGGTGAAGAAAATCGTGCACCAGCAAAAGATCGCGTTGCGATTGGCGAACAAGTGCATCGGCAGCAACGGCTCCCGGGCGCGGCGCTCATGCCAGACGAACACCGCCAGCACCACCACCGCGCAACCGAGCAGCCCCAGCACTTCAGCGCTGCGCCACGAATGCCCCTGGCCGACCTGGGTGATGCCGAGCAACAGCGCGGTCAAACCGATGATCATCAACAGCGTGCCGAGGTAGTCGATGATCGGTTTGCGTTGCGGCACCGGCAGCCCCACCAGCGTGCGATTGGCCACCAGCCAGGCGCCGAGCCCCAGCGGCAGGTTGATCAGGAACACCCAGCGCCACGACAGGTATTCGGTCATGTAACCGCCCAATACCGGCCCGGCCACACTGGCCACCGCGTACATGCTGCTGAAATAGCCTTGATAACGACCGCGCTCCCGAGGCGGGATGATGTCGCCGATGATCGCCTGGCTGACCGAAATCATCCCGCCCGCGCCAATCCCCTGAAGGATTCGCGCCAGCACCAGTTGCTCCATGCTCTGGGCCATGCCGCAAAAGAACGACGCGATCGTGAACAGCCCCATGCCGAACAGCATCAGCTTGCGCCGACCGTACAGATCGCCGAGCTTGCCGTAGATCGGCACCGCCACGGTCATGGCCACCATGTAGCCGGAAATCACCCAGGCCAGCAGGCTGACGTCCTTGAACTGCGCGGAAATGGCCGGCATCGACACGGCGACGATGGTCTGGTCCAGCGCGCCGAGAAAGATCGCCAGCATGAGCGAGATCAGCACACTGCGAATGGCCGGTTTGGGCGTTTCAGGCTGGTTCAGATTGGTCACGATAAAACCTGCGGGCAGTGAGGGACCCGCAAGGAGCAAGGCGAGCGGGGATGCTCGCCAGTGTAAGTCGGTAGCAAGCTATTCGATAGCCTCGTATGGAAGCCCGACGTAATTTTCTGCAATGGTTTTTCGCCCGGCCTCGGAGTTGACGAAGTAGTCCAGCTCCGAGGCGCTGATGCGCTGGCTGAAGGCGTCGTGCTCGTCAAAGCGGTGCAGCATCGAGGTCATCCACCAGGAAAACCGTTCGGCTTTCCAGACCCGGCGCAGGCAGATCTCGGAGTATTTCTCCAGCAAGTCCACGCGGCCCTCGCGATAGACCTTCAGCAGAATATTGAACAACGTGCTGACGTCGCTGGCGGCCAGGTTCAGGCCTTTGGCGCCGGTGGGCGGGACGATGTGCGCCGCGTCACCGACCAGGAACATCCGCCCGTACTGCATCGGTTCGACGACAAAACTGCGCAGCGGCGCGATGCTTTTTTCGATGGACGGCCCGGTGACCAATTTGTCCGCCAACGCTTGGGGCAACCGGGATTTGAGTTCAGCCCAGAAACGCTGATCGGACCAGTCCTCGACCTGCTCCTCGGCGGGCACTTGCAGGTAATAGCGGGTGCGCGTCGCCGAACGCATGCTGCACAGGGCAAACCCCTGTTCGTGGCGGGCGTAGACCAGTTCTTCGTGGACCGGCGGCGTGTCGGCGAGAATCCCCAGCCAGCCGAACGGGTAGACCCGTTCGAAGACCTTCAGGCACTCGGCGGGAATCGACTGGCGGGCCACGCCGTGAAAACCGTCGCAGCCGGCGATGTAATCGCAATCGAGGCGATACATTTCGCCGTCCTTCTCAAAGGTGACGAAGGTTTCATCGGTTTTCATGTCGTGGGGGACGACGTTGCTGGCGCCATAAATCGTCTGCGCGCCAGCGTCCCGACGGGCGGCCATCAGGTCACGGGTGACTTCGGTCTGACCATAGATCATCACGGTTTTGCCGCCGGTCAGGGCCTGCAGATCGATGTGCACCTGGCGGCCATCGAGGGCCAGGTCGAAGCCGCCATGGACCAAGCCTTCGGCGTCCATGCGCTGACCCACGCCGGCCTGGCGCAGCAGCTCTACCATGCCTTGTTCAAGGACCCCGGCGCGGATTCGGCCGAGTACGTAATCGGGTGTCTGGCGTTCAAGAATGAGGGTGTCGATGCCAGCGTTATGCAGCAACTGACCGAGCAGTAAACCGGACGGACCGGCACCAATGATGGCGATTTGGGTTTTCAGCATTTTCATTGTTGTTATGACTCGCAAGCTTCACGCGACCAGAGCCGGTGAATGATTTTTATGGATCGAGTGCTTGCATTTTTCCCTTGCGAGTCGGTCAATTGAAGGTGAAAACTGAGCCGATACCTGTACATTCTGCCAATCGGTGCGATTATCGCCCCGTCTACTCCGAGGCCTGGATTGAAGTGATGAACAAGCCTGACCTGCCTTCGATTCCGGTGTTCAAGCTCTACGGTGAAAGCCTGGATTGGCCGACCCCGGACTTGCTGCACTGTGAAACCATTTCCAAACGCAGCCGCGAACATCAATGGGAAATCAAACCCCACCGCCACGCTGATCTGTGCCAGTTACTCTTCGTTTTCAAAGGTCAGGCAGAGCTTGAAATCGAAGGTAAACGCACACAATTGACCGAACCCGCGATGCTGATCCTGCCGCCGCTGTCGGTGCACGGTTATCGGTTTTCCGAGGACGTCGAAGGTTTCGTGGTGACCCTGGCTGCGCCGCTGGTGGCGCATTTGCAAACGCAACTGGGCAACACGGTGAACGCCCTGGCCCAGGCCGAAAGCTATCCGGCGGGCAAGGACGGCGAATACCTGAACAGTCTGTTTTGCGCCCTGCAAAGCGAATACACCGGCCATCAACCGGCCCGGGAAATGCTCATGCATTCGCTGGTCAGCGTGATCATGGTCTGGGTCAGCCGCCAGGTGCTGCAGCGCCGTAGCGCCAGTCAGCGACCGCAACGCGCCCGGGAATACCTCAACGGCTTTATTCAACTGGTGGAAGAGACCTATCGCCAGCACGTCAAGGTCGAGGACCTGGCCCATCGCCTGGGAATTTCCGTGTCCCACCTCAACGGCACCTGCCGTGAACTGGCGGGGCAGCCGGCGTTGCAGATCATGCACGAGCGCCAGTTGCTGGAAGCCAAACGCTTGCTGACTTACACCAGCATGACCATTTACGAAATGTCCGACGTGTTGGGGTTTTCCGATCCGACCAACTTCACGCGCCTGTTCCGGCGACGGGTGGGGATCTCGCCCAAAGCGTTTCGCGACCGTTTGAAGGCCGATCAGGACAGCGAGGCCTGACGTTCTTCGCTAGCGAAGGGCGTTGAGGGTCGCGCTGTGGGGAATGCAGCGTTCGTAGTTGCAACTCGCGAATTCACGGGGCAGGTTGCGCAGTTGCTCGACCCGCCAGGCAGCGGTGCCATACAGCGCCAGTGTCGCCGCGCAGGTGATGAAAATGGCGATGTATCTTCTTGTTCTGATGTTCATGGCGTTGACCTCTGAACGAATACCCTTGGGTACTTCTTTCAGCATAGGTCAAGATCAAAAGATCGCAGCCTTCGGCAGCTCCTACTGGGTGTACACCGCCCCAATGTAGGAGCTGCCGAAGGCTGCGATCTTTTGCTTTTAAAGCCCGATATCCCACGCCGGTTCTTCGGGGAACCGGAGCACCAGAAAGTCGAGCATGCTGCGCATCGTCGCCGGCATGTGTTTGCGTGAGGCGTAGACCGCGTACATGTTCATCTGCCGGGGTTCGGCGTGGGGCAGCAGGCGGATCAGCTCGCCGCTGTGGATGTGCACGCCAGCCTGATAGCTGGGCAGCATCGCTACGCCAGCGCCGGCCATGGTGGCGCGCAGCAATGTGCTGGCCTCGTTGGCGCTGATGTTGCCCTGCACCGGAACCGACACCTGTTCGCCGTCCTGCTCGAAATGCCAGAGGCTTTTGCCGAAGTAGGAGTGGGTCAGGCAATTGTGCAGGCTCAAGTCCTCGACCCTTTGCGGCGTCGGGTGTTCTTGCAGGTAAGCGGGGGAGGCGCAGATCACCGAGCGGCACACCGTCAATCGGCGGGCGATCAGATTCGGGTCCAGGTCGTTGCTGGTGCGGATCGCCAGGTCGATGCGTTCGTCCACCAGGTTCACCGTGCGGTCGATCATCTGCATGTCGATGCTGACGCCGGGGTAGCGCTTGACGTAAGCGGCCATGGCGTCCGCCAGTTGCGCCTGGCCGAACGAGGTGCTGACGCTGATTCGCAGCAGGCCACGGGGCGCTTCGTCCGGTTCGCTGATGGCCGCTTGCATGTCGGTGGACAGCTCAAGCATCTGCCGGCAGCGCGGCAGGATTTCACTGCCCGCCGCCGTCAGGCTCAACTTGCGCGTGGTGCGATGCATCAACCGGGCGCCGACCCAATCCTCCAGTTCCGCCAGATAACGCGACACCACTGGCCGCGACAGGTCCAGGTGATCGGCCGCCGCCGACTGGCTGCCCAGGTCCACCACCGAGACAAACACCTGCATTGCTTGAAGACGATCCATGATTTGCCCACTTTTAGAAACAAACTATGTTCAAGCATCGCATTTTTTGTACTGAGTCAGGCAACTAAGCTCTGTCCCCTGTCGGCGCGCGTAGGAGCTGTCGAGTGAAACGAGGCTGCGATCTTTTGATCTTTTGATCTTTCGCTTGAGACTCAAGTGAACTCGGAAAGATCGCAGCCTCGTTTCACTCGACAGCTCCTACCAGCTCCTACCAGCTCCAACAGAGACCTAACGGAGTTCAACAGAGATCCAACAGAGATCCAACATAGCCTTCGGCCAACCCGGGCCATTGACAACGGAGCAACAGATGATCGGTTTCACTGCACTCAAGCGCATTCTCTTGGCAACCGCCACCCTCGGTTTCGCTGCCCACGCCGCTGCCGCCTCGACCCTGACCCTGGACGTCTACAACCCGGGCGACAAAGCGATCTTCCCGGTGACTTCGGTACTGGTCAGCGGCGAAAAAGACGCGATCCTGGTGGACGCGCAATTCGGTAAATCCCAGGCCGAGCAAGTGGTGCAGAAAATCCGTGCCAGCGGCAAGCAACTGACCACCATCTACATCAGCCACGGTGACCCGGATTACTACTTCGGCCTCGACACCCTGACGGCGGCATTCCCGAACGCCAAAGTGCTGGCCTCGCAGCCGACCGTCGATCACATCAAGCAAACCGTCGACGGCAAACTGGCGTTCTGGGGCCCGAAAATGGGCTCCGACGTGCCGGCCAAAACCATCGTGCCGGGCGTGCTCAAGGGCGACAGCCTGATGCTTGAAGGGCAGAAATTGCAGGTCGTGGGCCTGGACGGTAAGCAGCCGGATCGCAGCTTTGTGTGGATTCCGTCGATCAAGGCTGTGGTCGGTGGCGTGGTGGTCGCCGAGAACATTCACGTGTGGATGGCCGACACTCAAACCGCCCAATCCCATGCCGATTGGCTGACGACGCTGCATTCGATCGAAACCCTGAAACCGAACACCATCGTGCCGGGTCATTACCTGGGTGAGAGCGCCCGCTCCCTGGCCGCTGTGAAATTCACCGCCGACTACATCAAGGCCTTCGACGAAGAAACCGCCAAGGCCAAAGATTCTGCTGAACTGATTGCAGCGATGAAAAAACGCTACCCGACCCTGGGCGAAGAAAGCTCGCTGGAACTGAGCGCCAAAGTCGCCAAGGGCGAGATGAAGTGGTAACCCAAAGTCTTAACTGACCCCCGTAGGAGCTGCCGCAGGCTGCGATCTTTTTTACAAGCCACATCAAGATCAAAAGATCGCAGCCTTCGGCAGCTCCTACGAAGAGCCGTCCGTGAATATGCCGATTGAACTGGATACCAACTGGAGAACGTCATGAGCAAAATCGCAATCATCGGGGCCACCGGTCGTGCCGGTAGCCAACTGTTGGAAGAAGCCCTGCGTCGCGGTCACAGCGTCACCGCCATCGCCCGCGACACTTCGAAGATCGGCCAGCGCGCCGGTGTGGTCAGCAAGAACGTCGACGCGCTGGATGCTCAAGCGCTGCAAGCAGCGGTGGCCGGTCATGACGTGGTGATCAGCGCTGCGCACTTCGCGACGTTGCCGGCCAGTGCAGTGATCGGGCCGGTGAAGAAGGCCGGGGTTAAACGTCTGTTGGTGGTGGGCGGTGCCGGATCGTTGTTGCTGCCCAATGGCGGTCGGGTGATCGACAGCGAAGGCTTCCCGGAGGCGTACAAGGCTGAGGCGAGTGCCGGTGCCTTGTTCCTGGAAAACCTGCGCAAGGAGCAGGAACTGGACTGGACGTTTGTGTCACCGTCGGCGGAGTTTGTCGAAGGCGAGCGCACCGGTAAGTTCCGGATCGGCAAGGATGATTTGCTGGTGAGCGCAGAAGGCCGCAGCTGGATTACCTTCGCCGATTACGCGATTGCGCTGCTCGATGAAGTGGAAGCGCCGAAGCATTCGCGCCAGCGGTTTGCCGTCGGCTACTAAGCCAGGCACATGATCCCCGTAGGAGCTGCCGAAGGCTGCGATCTTTTGACCTTGATCTTTTACAAACAACGTCAAGATCAAAAGATCGCAGCCTTCGGCAGCTCCTACGGGGGATTTCGTTTTATCGAGCTTGAGCCTGTTCCACCAACCATCCCAACAATTCCTGCAACTTCGGCGAAGGTGTGGGCTTCTGCGGCAATACCAGGTAATAGCCCAACCCGGTTTTCACCTTCAATTCAAACGGCATGACCAGCCGCCCGGCGCTCAGGTCATCGCCGATCAGCGACCAATCGCCAATCGCTACCCCCGTCCCTTGGGACGCCATCGACATCGCCAGATCCAGAGTCTCGAAGTGCTGACCCTTGCCGACATTGCTCAACTGAATATCCGCCGTGGCCAGCCAGGCTTTCCAGTCGCGTTCGTCGCGGGTGGGGTGCAGCAGCATGTGTTGTTCCAGATCCTGCGGTGTGTGCAGTGGCACTGGACCATCGAGCAACGGCCGGGAACAGACCGGCGTCAGTTGCTCATCGAAGAGCCGGTGGGACGTCAGCGAGGTGTCCGGCGGCACGCCGTAGATCACCGCCGCATCGAACTGCTCACGGTGAAAATCCACGCCGTGGCGCACGGTGGTGGTCAGCTCCACCGGCACGTCGGGGCGTTCCTTTTGCCATTGCATCAGGCGCGGCAGCAACCAGCGCATCACGCAAGTCGGTGCCTTGAGTTGCAGGGTTTCGCGCTTGGCGCCGATCTGTTCCACCGCCTCGCCGATCAGGCCGAAAATCTGCTGCACCCGTGGCAGCCATTCCCGTCCTTCAGTCGTCAAATCGAGGCCCCGGGCCTGGCGAATGAACAACTCATAACCCAGATGATCTTCCAGCCCGGCGATCTGGCGACTCACCGCGCCCTGGGTGATGTGCAACTGCTCGGCGGCCCGGGTGAAGTTGCAACACTGGGCGGTGATCAGAAAAGTGTGCAGGGCGGGCAGGGGAGGCAGTCGTTTCATGAGGACCCAAGGTATGACGTGAGGACATGGCTAGTATGACTTTTTATCCATTGTTGCGGCTACGTGTCGCCCGTTCCAATGAGGCCATCCCTGGGCTTGCCTTCGCATCATAAACACTGCGCAGGCCCGGCGTCTCAAACGAACAAGAAGGGCAAAGACATGGCGACGTGCGGCGAAGTATTGGTCAAGTTACTCGAAGACTACGGGGTCGAGCAGGTGTTCGGCATTCCCGGGGTGCACACCGTTGAGCTGTATCGCGGGCTGGCCCGTTCGAGCATCAACCACGTTACGCCGCGTCACGAACAGGGCGCCGGTTTCATGGCCGACGGCTATGCGCGCACCAGCGGCAAACCCGGTGTGTGCTTCATCATCACCGGCCCGGGCATGACCAACATCACCACGGCGATGGGCCAGGCCTATGCCGACTCGATCCCGATGCTGGTGATCTCCAGCGTGCAGATCCGCAACCAGTTGGGCGGTGGACGCGGCAAGCTGCACGAGCTGCCGAACCAGAGCGCATTGGTCGGTGGCGTCGCTGCGTTCTCCCACACTCTGATGTCAGCGTCGGAATTGCCGGGCGTATTGGCCCGTGCGTTCGCGCTGTTCCAGGCCGGGCGCCCGCGTCCGGTGCACATCGAAATTCCGTTGGACGTGCTGGTCGAAGAGGCTGACGACTTGCTGACCAGTGTCCCGGTCAACATCGACCGCGCCGGTGCCGCGCCGACCGCCGTGTCGCGCATGACCGAACTGCTGGCGGGGGCCAAGCGCCCATTGATCCTGGCCGGTGGCGGCGCCATCGAAGCCGCTGCTGAACTGACTGAGCTGGCTGAGTTGCTCGCCGCGCCGGTCGCGCTGACGATCAATGCCAAAGGCCTGCTGGAATCCAATCACCCGCTGCTGATCGGTTCGACCCAAAGCCTGGTCGCCACTCGCGCCCTGGTCGCCGAGGCCGACGTGGTACTGGCCATCGGCACTGAACTGGCCGAGACCGATTACGACGTGACCTTCGCCGGCGGCTTCGAAATCCCCGGCAAACTGCTGCGCGTCGACATCGACCCGGACCAGACCGTGCGCAACTACCCGCCGCACGTAGCGCTGGTATCCGACTCGCGCAACGCCGCGCAAGCCTTGCTCAGCGCGCTGTCCCACAAGTCCCTGGCCGAGCGCCGCAACGATTGGGGCCAGGTACGTGCCGCCCGTTTGCGTGAAGAGTTGGCCGCGACCTGGGATGCCCCAACATTGGCCCAGACCCGTTTCCTCGAAACCGTGCTGCACGAATTGCCGGACGCAGTATTCGTCGGCGATTCGACCCAACCGGTGTACACCGGCAACCTGACCTTCAACCCCGAACGTCCACGCCGCTGGTTCAACTCGTCCACCGGTTACGGCACCCTCGGTTACGCCTTGCCGGCAGCGATTGGCGCCTGGCTCGGCGGCAGCGTCGAGGGCGGGTCGCGGCCGCCGGTGGTGTGCCTGATCGGCGATGGCGGCCTGCAATTCACCCTGCCGGAACTGGCCAGCGCCGTGGAAGCGCGCACGCCGGTGATCGTGCTGCTGTGGAATAACCAGGGCTACGAAGAGATCAAGAAATACATGGTCAACCGCGCCATCGAACCGGTGGGCGTGGACATCTACACCCCGGACTTTATCGGTGTGGCCAAGGCCCTGGGTTGCGCCGCCGAAGCGGTCAACGGCGTTGAGCAACTGCGCAGCGCATTGCGTGCGGCCACGGATCGTCAGGGCCCGACCCTGATTGAAATCGATCAGACCCAGTGGATGAAGGCGGTGTCGAAATGAGTTTTCCAACCACGCTGGACGGCCTGTACATCAACGGCCAATGGTCCGCCGGCCAGGAACATTTGCGGGTAATCAACCCGGCGACCGAAGCGCTGCTCACCACGGTGAACGGCGGTGATGCACACGCCGTCGATCAAGCCGTCAACGCCGCGACCATCGCCTTTAAGGACTGGTCGAAAACCACCGGCACCGAGCGCGGCGCGATCCTGCGCCGGATCGCCGCTGGTGTGGCGGCAGGCCGCGAACAATTGATGCACTTGCAGTCGAGCAACAACGGCAAACCCCTGTTCGAAGCGGCCATCGATGTCGATGACGTGATCGCTACGTTCGAGTACTACGCCGGTCTGGCTGAAGGCCTCGACGCCAAGCAGGACAGCACCGTCGAGCTGCCAAGTGACGACTTCAGCGCTCGCCTGCGCCGTGAACCGTGCGGCGTGGTCGGGCTGATCGTGCCGTGGAATTTCCCGATGGTCACCACCGCGTGGAAACTCGCCCCGGCCCTGGCTGCCGGCTGCTGCGTGGTGCTCAAACCGTCGGAAGTCACGCCGCTGCCGGAGCTGGAACTGGCCACGATCATTGCCGAGGCCGGTTTGCCCAACGGCGTGTTCAACCTGGTCTGCGGCACGGGGCTGGCGGTTGGTGCGCCACTGTCGTCCGACCCGCGTATCGCCAAAATCTCTTTCACCGGCAGCAATGCGGTGGGCGTCCAGGTGATGCAGCGCGCCGCCGAAACCGTGAAGGGCGTGAGCCTGGAACTGGGCGGTAAATCCTCGCTGTTGGTGCTCAAAGACGCCGACGTCGAACTGGCGGTGGAAGTCGCGTGTGGCGGTGGTTTCTTCAATGCCGGGCAGATGTGTTCCGCCACCAGTCGCGTGCTGGTCGCCGATGAACTGGCGGACGAGTTCCTGATCCGTTTGCAGGCCCGCGCCGAAGCGATTCGCGTGGCCGACCCGTTTGACCCGAATGTGGAAATGGGCGCACTGGTCAATCAGGCGCAATACCAGCGTGTGCTCGGCCACATCGATCGCGGTCTGAGTGCCGGCGCCAAGCTGATTTGCGGTGGCAATCGTCCCGCCGAACTCACCCGCGGATATTTTTTGCAGCCGACGATTTTCACCGAAGTGCCCCTCGACAGTGCGCTGTGGTGTGAAGAGATTTTCGGCCCGGTGATCTGCGTGCGCAGTTTCGCCTCCGAAGCCGAGGCGATTGCCCTGGCCAACGACAGCCAGTTTGGTCTGGTGGCCAGCGTGGTCAGCGGTGATGCCGAAGCGGCGGATCGGGTCGCCAACGCCTTGCAGGCGGGCCTGGTGTGGATCAACGCGCCGCAAGTGATCTTTCCGCAGACCGCGTGGGGTGGCTACAAACAGAGCAGCCTCGGCCGCGAGTTGGGGCCATGGGGTTTGCAGGCGTTCCAGGAAATCAAACACGTGATTCGGGCGGTGTAGACGCTCGAAAAAGGTGAGCGCATGCCTCGTTCTGAGGCATGCGCCAGCGTCATGGCTTCAATGAGTTTTTATCGATAGTCAGGTGTTTTGCACGACCTCAGGATGAACCCGTCGGCTCAGCTCAAGTCCTTTGAAACCGGGGGCTTGAAGCTGATCTGGCCGCGCGGATGCAACGGTTGCGACCAACCTCATACTTAAAAAAACAAAGGGAGTCCTTCATGGGCCAGCATGATCTGAACAGGCGTCAATTCATCAAAACCGTGGGCGTGGCGTCGGTCGCTGCGGCGGCCATGAGCATGCCCTTCATCCGGGCCAACGCCAGCGACACCCGCTTCCAGGGCAAGACCCTGCGTTTGCTCACCTGGTCCGATGACACCGGGCTGGCGGCACTGCGCAACATCGCCGCGACGTTCGAGGCCAAGTACGGCTGCAAGGTCATCGCTGACCGCACCGGCAGTACCTCGGAAATGGTCGCCAAACTCAAGGCCGGTGGTGATCGTCCGCAGTACGACGTCATCACCCTGGCCGGCGTCGGCGCCGAAGGCCTGGCCGCCGCCGACTTGCTGGAAAAACCCGACCTCAACCGCATCCCCAACCTGGTGGACGTGCCGGAGAAATACCGCACGGGCGCCAACGGTCACGGCATCGGTTACCTGCTGTGGTGCAACAGCCTGGTCTACAGCACCCGCACCCAGAAGGAAGCGCCGGACAGTTACGCCGCGCTGTGGGATGCCGATCTGGCGCCGAACATCTTCCTGCCGCCGCCGAACTGGACCGAAGCGATGGACCTGATCATCATCGCCGCCAAACTGGCCGGTGGTGACGAACACAACATTGAGCCGGGCTTCAAGAAACTCGCCGAGTTGAAGGAGCGCGTGGTCACTCTGGGCGAAAATCCGAACCAGATTGCCGAGCTGTTCCGCACCGGTTCCCTGGACATGGGCGGCCTGTACGCTCCGGCGTTTTTCCCGAAGCAGATCCGTGATCCGAACTACGGTCTCGGCGCTACCTTCGGCATGAAGGAAGGCTTCTACACCGACCTGATGCTCTCGGTGATGCCGAAGAATCGCCCGGGCGACACCGACCTGGCCTACGCCTTCATCAACCACTCCCTGGACCCGTTGGTGCAGGGCAAAATGGCCGAAGACATCTACAACGGCCCGGTCAACGCCAAGGCGATCATCTCCGCCGAAGCGCGCAAGAGCCCGTACATCCTCACGCCAGAGCAGATTGCCGACAAGGCGATCATGCACGACAACGCCTTCCTGGCCACCGTGCATGACCAATGGATTCGTCGCTACACGGAAATCTTTTCTTCCTGATCTGCGCCTGACTGAAGGAACCCGAATCCCCCGGTAGGAGCTGCCGAAGGCTGCGATCTTTTGATCTTGATGTGGCTTGGAAAAGATCAAGATCAAAAGATCGCAGCCTTCGGAAGCTCCTACCGGGGGGCGGGTTAGCACTTCAGCGCAATTGATCTTCCATTGACGAGACCTTTGCTATGGAACACCAACCCCATCTGACTCATCCGGTCGCCGCCGCGCCAGCGCCTTCGCGCCGGGGTGTGTCGCCGACCGCACGCGCATGGCTTTTCCTCTCGCCGTCGATGCTGTTTCTCGGCGTGCTGATTGCCGCGAGCCTGCTGGTGCTGCGCATGAGCGTCGGCACCAAAGGCGCGGAATGGACCGGGTTCAGCCTGGCCAGTTACGCGCAGTTGCTGGAGCCCTACTACCTCAAATCCCTGATGCTGACCCTGCGCCTGGCGCTGTTCAGCGCGGTGATCGCGGTGTTGCTGGCGATCCCGGTGGCTTACACCATGTCGCGGCTGACCTCGCCGTTTATCCGGCGGATCTTCCTCGCGGCGGTGCTGCTGCCGCTGCTGGTCAACCTGCTGCTGCAAAGCTACGGCTGGCTGGTGATTCTCGGCCCCGCCGGGATGCTCAATCAGGCGCTGCTGGGCCTGGGCCTGATCAAGCGCCCGATCATGCTGCTGTACAACCAGAACGGCGTGTTGATGGGCCTGGTGCAAACCGCATTCCCGCTGGCCGTGCTGCCGATTGCCAGCGCCATGCGCGGCGTTGCGCGCACCTATGAAGAAGCCGCCGCGACCCTCGGCGCCAGTCGTTTCCAGGTGTTCCGCCAGGTTGTGTTGCCGATGAGTTTGCCGGGGATCATCACCGGTGCAACGTTGGTGTTCGCCTACAACGCCAGCAGTTTTGTGGTGCCTTTGCTGCTTGGCGGCCGTCGCGTGCCGATGCTGGCGGTGATGGTGCATGACCAGATCGCCCCACTGATGAACTGGCCCGCCGCGTCCGCTGCCGGGGTGGTGCTGATTGTCACGACGCTGGCGATCATGACCTTGTCCGAATACATCACGGGCCGTCGTCGGCGCATGCTGGAGGCTTCGCAATGAGTACGTTGACCAAGAAACGTTATGGCCTGTTGCCGGGCGAAACCGGCAAGTTTGCCGGCATCCTGTCGGGCTTCATTCTGTTGCTGGCGGTGTTGCCGATCCTGACGATGATCGTGATGTCGTTCAGCGGCGCGTCGAACCTCGACTTCCCGCCCAGCAGCTATAGCCTGCAATGGTATCGCGCCGCCTGGCACACCTTTGTCTCGCCGGACGCCAGCGATGTGCTGAGCCTGGGCAAAGCCATGACCACCAGCCTGATGGTGGCGTGCCTGACCATGGTCTTCGCCACGATCATCGCGGTGCCGGCGGCGTACGCACTGACCCGTTGCGAGTTCCGTGGCAAAGCCGTGGCCCTGCAATTGATGTCGCTGCCGTTGGTGTTCCCGATGGTGGTGTTGGGCCTGGCGCTGCTGCTGGTGTTCGACAGCCTGCCGTTCCAGATGACCACCTCGCGACTGGTGATTGCCCACGTGATCCTGGCGCTGCCCTTCGTGGTGAAAAACTGCACGGCGGCGATGTTGTCGATTGGCAGCGAAGTCGAAGAGGCCGCGCAAATGCTCGGCGCCTCGCCGACCCGGGCGATTGTCGATGTGGTGGTGCCGTTGATGAAATCGGGGATTCTGGCGGGAGCGCTGCTGGCATTTATCGTCTCGTTCAACGAATTCACCGTGACCTATTTCCTCTACACCATCGATGTCATGACCGTGCCGATCTGGATGTACAGCCGCACCGTGTCATCCCTCGACCCTACCGTTTTCTCGTTTGCCGTGCTGATCGTGCTGATCGACTTCGTCCTGATTTGGGCGCTGGAGAAGCTGGTCGGTGAAGGTGGCGTTTCGTTCTGATTCTTGAGGTGATTTATGTCTGGTCTGATTCTGGAAAACGTCGAGAAACACTACGGCTCGGCCTGCGCGGTAAAGGATGTAAACCTGCATTTGCCCGAGGGCAAACTGGTGTGTTTCCTCGGCCCGTCGGGCTGCGGCAAAACCACGTTGCTGCGGATGATCGCCGGGCTTGAAACCCTGTCCGGCGGCGAGATTCGCCTGGATGGCGAAGACATCGGCCACACTCCGGCGCACTTGCGTAACTTCGGCATGGTGTTTCAATCCCTGGCGCTGTTTCCGCACATGACGGTGGGGGAGAACATCGCTTACCCGCTGAAACTGCGTGGCGTGAGCAAGGCGGATCAGCAGGCGCGGGTGGTGGAGTTGCTGGAACTGATTCAACTCAAGGAAATGATTGATCGTCCGGTGGCCAAGCTTTCCGGCGGTCAACGTCAGCGCGTGGCGATTGCCCGGGCGATTGCCTCGCGGCCGAAAATCCTGCTGCTCGATGAGCCGCTGTCGGCGCTGGATGCGAAGTTACGTGAGTCGATGCAGGTGGAAATCCGTCAACTGCAACAACGGCTGAACATCACCACGATCATGGTCACCCACGATCAGCGCGAGGCGATGACCATGGCCGATATCGTCGTGGTGTTGGGCGAGCACAAGGTGCAACAGGTGGGCACGCCGATTGAGATCTACCGGCATCCGGCCAATGAATTTGTCGCGGACTTTATCGGCTCGGGCAACATCTTCCCGGCCACCGCGTTGGGTAATGGCAAGGTTGGTTTGCCCGGTGGTGATGCGCTGGAAGTGCCGATCTGCAGCAGCATTGTGGTGGGCGAGAAAGTGAAAATGCTGATTCGCCCGGAAGACCTGCAACTGTCGCAACCGCAGGCCACGGCGGGGAATCGCTTGTTGGGCAAGGTGACGTTTGTGCGGGACATCGGCGCGACGATTGAAACCACGGTGGAATGTTCCGGGGTGTCGTTTACCGCGCTGAGCACGCCGTGTCAGGGGTTTGGGTTGAGCATTGGCAATCCGGTGTCGGTGACATTGCCGGCGGAGGCTTGCCGCGTACTCAGCGCCTGACTCCAACCCTGTAGGAGCGAGGCTTGCCCGCGATGAACGATGACGCGGTAGACCGGATACACCGCATCAAGCCAATCGCGGGCAAGCCTTGCTCCTACAGGACGGCGGCGCTATACGGTTAACCGCAACCGCGCCAGATCCCTTAACGGCGGCGCGCCGAACAAGCGGCTGTACTCCCGGCTGAACTGCGACGGGCTTTCATACCCCACCCGATACCCCGCCGCCGACGCTTCCAGCCCTTCGGCCAGCATCAAGCGCCGGGCTTCCTGCAAGCGCAGTTGCTTCTGATATTGCAACGGACTCATCGCCGTCATCGCCTTGAAGCGGTGATGCAGGGTCGACACGCTCAGGTTTACTTCCTTCGCCAAATCATCGATGCGCAGCGGTTGTTCATAGTGACCGTTGAGCCATTTGATCGCCTGGCTGACGCGGTGGCTCTGGCTGTTGGCGATGGCGATTTCATACAGGCGATGGCCCTGCTGGCTGCGCAACAGGCGATAAAGAATCTCCCGGCGAATCAACGGCGCGAGCATGGCGATGTCTTTCGGGGTGTCGAGCAAACGGGCCAGGCGCAGCACGGCGTCGAGCATCGCGGCGTCCAGTTTTTCCACATACAAGCCACGCCCGGTGGGCCGGGTGGGCACGCCCATGGGGCCGGCGTCGGCGATCAGCGCGGTGATTTCCGCCGGGTCGATGTCCAGGCGTATGGCGAGAATCGGTTCTTCGGACGTGATGGTCACCACGCGACCGCTCACCGGCATCGACACCGACACCACCAGGTAATTGAGCGGGTCGTAGGTGAAGACCTCATCGACCAGCCGAACTTCCTTGCGCCCCTGGGCCATGATGCACAGCGCCGGTTGTGCCAGCCCCGGAGAAAACTGGTGGGTTTGACTGTAGCGAGACATGAACAGCGAGCCGACGGCGGTGGCGTAATTGCCATCCTCCGTCGTGTTGCGGCGGATGATCGCGGCCAGTTCCTCGCGCTGTTTCTCCATGTCGGCGTCCAGCGGGGCTTCAAAGTGATCGAGCGACGACATGCGGGGCTCCTCGGTGAGGCGTTGTGGATGGGCAGAGCTTAAGTTTGTGCAATCGACAGCGGTAGACACATCCTGCCTGATGCTTGCCTGATTCTGCATGGGGTTATTTCGCGGCGTTGCCGCAGCCGTATTGCCGGGCTGAAACTTGCTTGAAACCGTTGTGTCATCTCTCGGACACGTCTAAGCCGTTGATTCAGGGCGATTTGGCGATACTCGCAGGATTGTGCAACAAGCCGGCAGGAATCGACTAACGGCACTCCCCGCGCGCCGCCTAACCTTTGATCCTGTCGCAGCCCGCCCCTGGCTGCCACGCAACTCCTTGGGAGGGTTGAACATGTCTATGCAGATCCCCGTCAGTCACATGGCCTTCGTCCGCGCCCGCGCCGGGCGTTCGGCGGAACTCGGCGCACGCCTGAGCGCGTTGATCGAGCCGTCACGCTCCGCCAGCGGTTGCCTGAGCTTTGCCCTGCAACATTCACAATGCGATCCCGATTTGTGGCTGGTGTCCGGTTTCTGGACACATCAACAAGCCATGACCGCGTACTTCAGCACCCCCGCCATGCAGATTTTTGCCGACCTGGTGCAGGACCTGGTGGTCAACAGCCTGGATTTCCACACCTTCAAGGATGTTTCGGCCGCCCAGGCCCTCGGTCAGTCGAAGGCGCAGGTACACAAACTGGTCGGTTGAGGGTTTAATGGCTCCATTCTCAATTAGCCAGGATCTGCGACATGGCACGCAAAGCCTTTGATCATTTCGAAGCGGTTTCCGCTGTAGTACCGGGCGAAGGTGGTTACCACGCCGCGATCGCCGTCAAAGCCATCGGTGGCACCGGGGCGCCACGTTTTCATAAAGTGCTGGAAGGGCAAATCTTCAAGACGGCCAACGAGGCTGACCTGGCCGCCGCCAAAGAGCTGACCCGCCTCAAAGACGTCAAAGAAGACGCAGACCTGCTCTGGTAAGTTATTTTTTCGCCCCCGGGCGATACATTTTGAACAATGCCTCTGGTCCCAACTGAAAGTAATCCGCTGGCCCGCCGCCGCGCAGAATCGGTTCTGCCGCGGCGGTGTCGTACACCCCATCCTTCAACAGCCACTTGGCGATATGCACGGCGACCACTTCGCCGAGAATCAGCCAGCTCGGCACCACGTTCCCGTCCGCGCGTTGCAACTGAATGATCTGCGTGACCTTGCATTCGAAGGACACCGGGCTTTCGGCGACCCGTGGCACCTGGATGATGGTCGACGCGACTGGCGTAAGCCCGGCCAGTTCGAATTCGTTGGTTTCCGGTGGAACCATGGCGCAGCTCTGGTTCATCTGCTCGGCCAGTGGCCGGGTCGCGAGGTTCCAGGCGAATTCGCCGGTCTGCTCGATGTTGTTGAGGCTGTCTTTGCGTCCGACGCTGGAAAAACCAATGATCGGCGGAATGTAGTTGAACGCGTTGAAAAAGCTATAGGGCGCCAGGTTCAGATGCCCGTTGGCGTCCTGTGAGGAGATCCAGCCGATGTGACGCGGGCCGACGATGGCGTTGAACGGGTCATGGGGCAGGCCGTGGCCGTTGGCGGGTTCGTAGTAGTGGATGTCGTCGGGCATGCGCGGATTCCTGGCGGGGGTTCGAGTGAACGCCATAGTGCAAGTGCCGGCAGGTAAATTCCAGTGTCTGGGCGGCCGCCAAAAGATCGCAACCTGCGGCAGCTCCTACGGGGGGACGTAAACCTGTAGGAGCTGCCGCAGGCTGCGATCTTTTGATCTTCCCCCCAGAAATGACTAAGCCCGGCCGAAGCCGGGCTGTTCAATCCCTCCAGCCCGTTAACCGATAGCACCCGCTGTGCCGGTTTTATCAAAGCCGTCGGCGGCAATCGCGCCAGCGGTACCGGTATGGTCAAAACCATCCGAGGCGACAGCGGACGAGTGGGTGTACTCGACGGCCGCCGTGGCTCCAGAGATGAAGTCCGACGTACCGGTTTTGTCGGAACCATCGGCGGCGTAGGTGTTGGCGGCCAGTACGGATAGGGCCAGGGCGAGGAACAGTTGGGTTTTCATGTCAGTGACTCCAGTTCATTAAAGTTGATTTGAATCTGCAACTTAATGCTAGAAAGTATCGATTAATTCGATGTTAAGGCCGTCAAGCTTTGTCGTTTTCACGACTGGAACGGACGCAAGGCAATTAATCGATCAGGCAGGGTCAGGGTGTATTCCGGGCATTAACCGGTGATTAATCTGCCGGCGTGCCTGCATGACAGTTTTTTCATGGAATCACCCGATCCACAGGCCGACAGCGTTTTGGCGGCTTGTGATTGATATACGTGCGTCACGGGGGAATGGATGCGTTCGGCGCAATTGAAAAGATCGCAGCCTTCGGCAGATCCTACAGATGCAGGTTGACCTGTAGGAGCTGCCGAAGGCTGCGATCTTGGCGGACTATCCGACACCTTGCGCGCAAAGGCCTTGCACCTTTGCGCGTTTTTCAGGGGGTCAGTCCGTCTCGATCCGCGAATGCTTGCGGGTGTCTTTCATGGTCACGTACACCAGCAGCGACACCGCAATACATGCGGTGACATACCAGTAGTAACCGGTTTCCATGCCGATGCTCTTGAACCACAGCGCAATGTATTCAGCGGTGCCGCCGAAGATCGAAACGGTCAGCGCATACGGTAGGCCCACGCCCAGTGCACGAATTTCGGTCGGGAACAGTTCGGCTTTGACCACCGCGTTGATCGAGGTGTAGCCGCTGACGATGATCAGCGCCGCCATGATCAGGAAGAACGCGCCCCACCAGCTCTGGATGGTGTGCAGGGCGGTCAGGATCGGCACGGTGAACAGGGTGCCGAGTACGCCGAAGGCAATCAGGATCGGCCGACGACCGACTTTATCCGACAGCCCGCCAATCAGCGGTTGCAGGCACATGAACAAAAACAGTGTGGCGGCCGAGATGCTGGTGGAGTCGGTGATGCTCATGCCGACGGTGTTCACCAGGTATTTCTGCATGTAGGTGGTGTAGGTGTAGAACGCCAGGGTGCCGCCCATGGTCAGGCCGACCACAGTCATCAGCTCTTTCGGGTGGCGCATCAGCGTGCGCATGGCGCTTTCTTTCTTCTCTTTCTTGACCTTGTTGAACGACTCGGTCTCTTCCATGCCACGACGCAGGTAGAGCGCCACGACCGCACACAGCGCGCCGATGGCGAACGGAATGCGCCAGCCCCAGGCGTACAGTTGTTCGGTGGTCAGCACCTGTTGCAGCACGATCAGCACCGCCAGGGCGATGAGCTGACCGGAGATCAGGGTCACGTACTGGAAGCTGGAATAGAAACCGCGACGTTCCTTGGTCGCCATCTCGCTGAGGTACGTGGCCGAGGTGCCGTACTCGCCACCCACCGACAGGCCTTGCAGCAAGCGCGCGAACACCAGCAGGATCGGCGCACCGATGCCGATGGTTTCATAGTTGGGGCTCAGGGCGATCAGCAGAGAGCCGAAGCACATCAGGTACACCGAGGCCATCAATGCACGTTTACGACCGGCGCGGTCGGCGTAGAGGCCCATCAGCCAGCCACCGATCGGACGCATCAGGAAGCCCACGGCGAAGATCGCCGCTGTGTTCATAAGCTGTGCAGTGGTGGAGCCCGCCGGGAAGAACGACTTTGCGAAGTATAAGGAGAACGCGGCGTAGACGTACCAGTCGTACCACTCGACCATGTTGCCGACGGAGCCGCTGAAGATCGATTTGATCCGGCTGGAGGTGGTTCTTTCTTTGGCAGGCGCGACGGCCGACCCGAGGGGCAGGGCGTTGGAGTTATCCATTGAAGGATCCTTCGTTTAATTGTTTTTGTGGAGCGCGAGTTAACGCAGCCTGCTGGGGCTATAGCAGGAGCTGTGCCAAGGGGCGGAGGGCCGGTTTAGAGGGGGCGGCGGGGTTTGGTGAGCGGAAATCCGCTTATTGGCAGTAAATGGTGAGCGGATAACCGCCGAAAAAGATCGCAGCCTTCGGCAGCTCCTACGCTGATCCCATGTAGGAGCTGCCGAAGGCTGCGATCTTTTGATCTTGATGTTACTCGGGGATAAACATCTCCCGACTCAACCCATGGCGCTGCAGCTTTTCATTGAACGTGCGCCTCGGCAGTTGCAGCTCCTCAAGCACCGCTTTCACATCACCCTTGTGCCGGGTCAGCGCTGCGCGCAGGCAATGGGCTTCGAAGGCTTCCTGCTGTGCCGCCAGCGACTGGCCAGGGTCGATGCCCACCGGTTCTGGCTCACCCAGCCCCAACACCTGACGCTCGGCGACGTTCGCCAGTTCCCGCACATTGCCCGGCCAGTCGTGGCTCAGCAGATGGCTCAATTGCGGGCCGCTCAAGGGCGCAAAGGTCCGGCCCAGACGTTCGGCGGCCTGCTGGGCGAAGGTTTCGAACAACAACGGAATGTCTTCACGGCGTTCGCGCAACGGTGGCAAGCGCAACTCGGCGACGTTCAAGCGATACGCCAAGTCTTCGCGAAAGCGTCCGGCCCGGGCTTCGTCCAGCAGGTCGGGTTTGGTCGCGGCGATGATCCGCAAGTCCACCCGAATGCTCTGGTTCGACCCCAGCCGCTCCAGCTTCTGCTCCTGCAACACCCGCAGCAACTTGACCTGCTGCGCCAACGGCATGCTTTCGATTTCATCGAGAAACAACGTGCCGCCATCGGCGTATTCAAGCTTGCCGATGCGCTTGCCCGATGCACCGGTAAACGCGCCGCTCTCGTGACCGAACAACTCGGCCTCGAACAACTGCTCAGGTATCGCCGCGCAATTCAGTGCGACAAAAGGCTTGTCCGCGCGCGGGCCGAAGTCATGCAGGCAGCGGGCGACCAATTCCTTGCCGCTGCCGGTTTCGCCACGGATCAACACGTTGACCGGCAACGTCGCCAGGTCCAGCACTTGCCGGCGCAGCGTCTGCAAACCTCGGGATACGCCGAGCAGGGTGGCGTCGAGTTTGGCGCGGTTGTCGGCCTGGACGTGCAGGGCGCGGTTTTCCAAAACCAACCGGCGTTTTTCCAGGGCCCGGCGCAAACTGCCGAGCAGGGTTTCCGGGCTGAACGGTTTTTCCAGAAAGTCGTAGGCGCCATCGCGCATGGCCTCGACGGCCATTGGCACATCGCCGTGGCCGGTGAGCAAAATCACCGGCAAGTCGGCATCGCGCCGTTGCACTTCGGCCAGCAGATCCAGGCCGGTCATGCCGGGCATGCGTACGTCGCTGAGGATCACCCCGGGAAAATGCGCCGGCAGTTGCGCCAGGCATTCATCGGCGCGGCTGAACAGTTGCACTTCGAACCCCGACAGGCTCAGCCATTGCTCGACGGCGCTGCGGATGCTGCTTTCGTCGTCGACCACCATCACCGAATTCAGCATGAGACGGGCACCTCCAGGTCGATCGGCAGGGTCAGGGTGAACACCGCGCCATTGTCGTGGTTGCCGGCCGCCAAGCGTCCGCCCGATTCGTGCGCGATGGCGAACGACACCGCCAGCCCCAGGCCCAAACCATCACCCACCGGTTTGGTGGTGAAAAACGGATCGAAGACGTTCGCCAAGTGTTCTTCGGCAATCCCGCCGCCGTTATCGGCGACGGTCAGGCGCCACAATTGCTCATCGGCTTCGAGGCGGATTTCCAGGCGTTTGCAGGGTTTGCTCTGCACGGCGTCGAGGGCGTTGCGCAGCAGGTTGATCAGCACCTGTTCCAGGCGAATCGCATCGCCACGGACCCACGCCGGGCGGGTCAGGTGCAGCACCGTGCTGACGTTTTCGTCCCGCAGGCGCGCGTCGAGCAGTTGCAAGGATTGATCGACCACCGCCGCCAGGTCCAACCGTTCGCGCAAGCCGCTGGGGCTTTTGCGGGCGAAGGTTTTCAGGTGCCCGGTGAGCGCGGCCATGCGCGTGAGCATGTCGTCCACCGGTTTCAGCGCCTTGTAGGCGTCGTCAACCCGGCCGTGATCGAGCAGCAACCTCAGCGTTGCAAGCTGCATGCGCTGGGCGGTCAATGGCTGGTTGATCTCGTGGGCCAGCGCCGCCGACATCTGCCCCAGCGCCGCGAGTTTGGCCGATTGCACCAAACCGTCCTGGGCGGTGCGCAGGGCGCGGGTGCGTTCTTCCACCAGTTGTTCGAGTTCTTCGCGGCTGCGCTGGCGCATTTTCGCCAGGCGCCAGCGTTGGTTGAGGAACAGCAACAGAAACACCACCGCCAGCCACAACCCGGCGGCGGCAAGGCCAGCGTTGCGGCTGTCTTCGAAAGCGATTTGCGGCCGCCGCAACAGGTGCAGCGTCCAGCCTTCGGCGGGCAGCGGCAGGGATTCCCAGAGGTAATCCGCCGTACCGTCGGGGCCCTCGACCCGGGCCAGGTCACTGTTGTCGTCGAAGCGCCGTTTCGATTGATAGGCCAGCGGCGTCAGTGGTTGCTTGTCGTATTGGCGGGTGGCTTTGAGCTCGGCGTGATCGCCGTCGCTCAGCGGTTTTAAGGTGCGATAGCGCCAGCCTGGCTGGTTGGCGATAAAAATAATCCCGCGAGCATCACTGACCAGCAGGGTGTCCGTGCCCTGACGCCATTCGCGCTCAAGCTCGGGGAATTCGAGTTTCACCACCATGGCGCCGAGGAACTCGCCGTTGTCGCGGGTCACCGCACTGGACAGGAAGTAACCGGGAATGCCGCTGGTCACGCCCACCGCGTAAAAACGCCCGGTGCCCTGGGTGCGGGTCTGGCTGAAGTAGGGACGAAAACCGTAGTTGTGGCCGACGTAACTGCTGGGCAAACGCCAATTGCTGGCGGCCACGGCCAGGCCGGTGTGATCGAGCAATTCCAGGGTCGAGGACTGCGCGGCGCCGTTGATCTTTTCCAGTTTGCGGTTCAGCAAGTCCTGCTGCTCGGGGCTCACCGCGCCATCCAGGGCCGAACGCAGTTCCGGGTCCAGCGCCAGCACGGCGGGCAGGGCGCGGTAGCGGTCGATCAAGGTGTGCAGGGAGTTGGCGTACAACGCCAGTTGCTGATTGGCGCGGGCGGCGTCTTCTTCCAGGGCCTGGCGCTCGGCGTGGTGCATGGCCAGCCCGGCGGCGATGACTGCGCCGGCAACGATCAGCAGGGTGTACAACGACAGACGCAGGGTACGGGAAGTCGCAAGCATGGCGAAGTAAACAGTCAGCAATACGGGTGCGCACCATAGCATGCCGGTGTGTGCGGGCAGGCTTGCCCGTGTAAAACCGATTCGCTTATGCAGCGGCTTTATGGCTGTTTCTGTGCTCTCGAAGGGTATTCACAACATTGTGGAGAATGCCGGTGACGACGTTCGTTTCATCTTGCAGGCTTTGAATGTCGATCCCGTAGATGTGAGTGATGGAAAGAGCATCGGCAAATTGGTGAATGTTAGCCATGCTCGATTCAATCGCCTCGGCGAGGCCAAGAATGCCACGCTCGTACTCATCCAGTTTGACGCCGGATTTCTCCCGGCTGGCCCCTATCGTTTCATCGATGATTTCAGGTAGCCCGAGTAACACGCCGACGCCACTGCTGATGGCGCTGATCGCTTCGGAGGGAAGTCCGGTCAGGGTCGCCTTCAATAGTTCGCTGGAGGCTTGCGCCGTGACTTCTTTTGTCAGCTTCAACTGTGAGCTCTGGGAGCTCAAGTTCATGTTCTGGTACTTGGCCTTGATGTATTCAACCAGGTCCATCAGCTTGTATTCGGCTTTTTGTATGATTTTCTCGGTCGTCAGCTTTTTGGTTTTCAAGTTGACGGATGCGCTCAGCCCAGTCCTTTCGGCAACGTAGTCCACCAGGCCGCTGGCGGCGGTTTTGGCGGCCAGTCCCAACCCTGCACCCACAATGTTGCCGATACCCGGCGCCACGGCACCCAGCGCTTGGGCCCCGACTCCGACACCAATCCCCACGCCGTAACTGATGGCCTTGCTTGCCACCAACACCATCGTCCTGCGCGTCGCGGCCAGAGCGATGTCTGAATCGGAACCCATGGCGCCGAGCTGCTGGCTGGCATCGCGCGCCCGGCGAGTGGTGATGCCCAATATCTCGATCTGACGCACCACTTGCTTGTTCAAGTGTTGTTTGGCGCGGCGTGTCGCGAGTTCTTGTCTGTTTTGCGCGTACTCGGCGTTTTCCGAGTGAATGATCCGGTCTATCCCGGCATCGAAATCCGCTACTTTTGGCCAGCGAATCTGGCCGTTGATGTCGGTGTAGTTGAGCGGGTTGTTTCCCACCATCGCGTACAGGTTCAGCCCATCCACGTCGCCGCCGGGGTCGGCACTGATCCAGCGTTGCAGCCAGGGCGCGTAGTAACGGGCGCCGTAAAAATACAGGCCGCTGAGGTCCATTTCCCTGCCCGAGTAGCGAAGGGTCTTGTACTCGGCTTCAATCTGCGAGCGGGCCGCCCACCAAGCCGTGCCGCCGTAGGGGTAGTAAATTTCCAGGCTGATCTTCAGGCCCTGGCGATCCAGTTCAAGGCTGCTGGAACCCAGTTGATCGTCGTGGCTGTAACGCAATTGATCCGGCTCGACACCGGCAGGCTGGCCGGCAACCCAATGCAGGCAACGAGCCGAACCAGAAGCCAGGGGCAGGGTGATGACATGCAATAACTCGCCACGGCTGTCGCTGCGAATCTGCAGCCCCGGCAGGTAGCGCACTTCGTGGCGATAGGTGACTGAAGGGGTGTGTGTTGTATGGCACTTGAGGACTCGCTCACCCTGACTGTAGAGGCAGGTTTCTTCATCGTCAGGCAGGCCGTTGCCGTGGCTGAGCAAGGTGATATTGCTCAATTGATCCCGGGCATTCCAGCTCATGGGCTGGCCTCGTTGCAGCGCCAGGAGGTTGCCGTGGCAATCGAACAATGAGTCGAAGTCCGGCTCTGGCTCACCGTCCTGCCAGCGCACCCCGCGATTGCTGGCCGCATCAATGCGCAATTGCCGGGTGTAGGTGTTGTTGCTGCGCACATGGCGCAACGTATCGAGGTTGTTGCCTGCGTCGTATTCGTAGTGTTCAACGTAGTTGTAGAGGTGGCCCGGGTCGATGGGGCTGATCAACTCCGGCAAACCGGGTTGAAGGTGGGGTATTTCGCCTTCGAAACCACTGGCACGGATCAAGCGGTACAACGAGTCGTAGGCGAACTCCCGAACACCGTCCACGCGCTGGTTGGCGAAAAACACTGTGGGCAAGGTGAAATCCTCGATGCGCAGCACGTTGCCCATGGGGTCGTAGCTGTACTTGAAGTGTTGTTGCAAGGCTTGGTTGGGCTTGCCGGACTTGAGAGTGCACAACCGACCGTCAGCCAGGTCGTACGTCCAGGTACTGACCACGTCGTTCGCGCTTGTCTGCTGCTCGATCTGCCCGGCGGCGTTGTAGAGCGCGTCCCGCAGGATCGCTTGTGGCTGGCTGTCATTCTTGAGTTGCACAAATACCCGTTTGAGCTGCCCGGCGATGTCGTAGTAAAGATCTTGTCGATGCCCGCCGGCATCGGTCTGGTGTAACAGGTTGCCGAGCGGGCTCCAGATCCGCTGGCTGGTGAACGTCTGCTGGTCGGTAAATGTCCGGGTTTCACTCAGGGGTTGTGCTTGCAGGTCATAGCTGCCGAAACTCACCACGCCCGAGGGGTCGGAGCATTCGATCAGTTGGCCGCGCCAGTTGTGTTCGGGGTCGGCCGAGGCGTTGGCATACGTGAGGCTTTCGACCTGCGGTACAGCGTTCTCTTCAACGCTGATTGCGCGCAATTGATTGTCGAAGGTGGTGCGCCAGTGATTGCCGCGCTGATCCCAGAGCTGCAGGACTTCACCGGCGATCCCGGTCAGGCTCAGGCGCCGGCCGGCATCGACACTGTCGGTTTTCAGCGGTTCGCCCGAGAGGCTATGGACCGATGCCGTGTTCGGCTTCGGTGCCCTGCCAAACAAGCGCGGGTCCCATTGTTCAGTCATTCGGCCAGCCACGTCGTGGAGTTGACGGGTGATCAGTGCTTGCGCTGCACCGTCAACGACGTTGCGCAGATAAGCGACTTGCCTGACGGGCAAGCCGCGACTGTCGATGGCCATCAGCGTCGGTGTATGCCGGTGAACGTTCGCTTCCATGGTCAGAGCCTGTTCATATTTGCCAATCAACATTACCTGTTCGCACGTGCTTGCCTGGCCAGAAAAAGGTTGTCAGTGGTGCCCATTTCTTTGTACTGCGTCATGCCCTTTTGAATGCGGCTGATGTAATCAAGGGTTTTGCGGGTTGCCTTTTTCAATCCTGCGCGGGTAATCGGCGCAAGCATTTCCTCGGGGGTCGTGCCGTTGACGTTGGGCAACACGTCGGCCGGGTAGATGATGTTTGTGCCCAATGCATCAAAAGCATTTTCGGCCCAGGCCCAGCGTTGCTCGGTGGCGGCTTTCCATTGCTCGACCATATTCTCGATTTTGCCGACCTTGACCGGGTCGAGCCGGTTCTTGATGTCTTCGGCTTCCACCGCCCGGGCGAACATGTTCAGCGCGCCGGGAATGATCGATATCCACGAGGCCATCACTCTGTTCATCACGAACACCGGATTGAGCACTGAGTTGAGCGCAGGATGGATCAATTCGTCCTTGATGCTTCTCCAGTTGGGCTGGATATCGTTGACGGGGGCAGGGATACCCAAATCGCTGTCAATCGCTGCGACGGAGATCGTCGAGGTTTGGGGGATGAGCGCGGACATCCACCCCGTGGTGCTTGTGATGGGGTTTGCCAGGGCTCCGGCCACATCCCCGCCAGCGTTGCCACCGATCAACGCATTCGGATCGGTGAATTGCACGGCGCGACGGCTGAGGTCTGGAAGATAGTTGCCTGCTTGCCCAGCCCCGAAAATTCCGCCTTCATAGCCGATGACGCCGGCGAGGGTTTCCCCCACCAGGTTTTTGAGCAAACTTCTATTGATGTTCGTTTGATGGATGATGTTGTGGACTTGCTCCAGTGTCAGCTCGGCATGACCCTCAAGCATGGAAATAAAACCCGAATACAGAAGAATCACGTTTTCTGCTTTCGCCGCCCCCATCTGATCCACATAGCGCAGCGGATTGTTGCCCACAAACCCATACAGATTCAGCCCGTCCACATCGCCCGCCGGGTCCGCGCTGACCCAGCGCTGCAACCACGGCGCGTAATAGCGGGCGTCGTAGTAGTACAACCCGCTGACATCCATCTCCTTGCCCGAATAACGAATCGTCTTGTAATCGACCTCGACAGCCGAGCGCGCCGCCCACCAGGCCGTGCCGCCGAAGGGGTAGTAGATTTCCTGGCTGATCAGCGCCCCGTTGCGGTCCAGTTCCAGGGTGCTGGAACCCAGGTGATCTTCGAGGCTGTAGCGCAACTGATCCTGCTCGATAGCCGCCGGTTTGCCCTTGACCCAGTGCAGGCAACGAACACCGCCCAGGGTGATGACGTGCAGTTCTTCGGCGTCGTCCAGGGTGCGGATTTCCAGACCTGGCAGGTAGCGCACCTGCCGAACATGGGCCACCGATTGCGCCTGGGTCACCAGCCGTTTGCTGACGCGCTGGCCCTGGCTGTAGAGGTAGGTTTCTTCATCGTGTGGCCCACCGCTGCGTTCCACCAGCCGGGCCACGGCTATTTGATCGCGGTTGTTCCAGATCAGCGGCTGGCCTGTTTGCAGCGACAGCAGATTGCCGTGGGCGTCGAAATGATCGTCGAACACAGGAGCAGGATCGCCCTCGGCCCAACGTACGGCGCGGTTGCTGGCCGGGTCGATACGCATCGTTTGCGTGTGATTATTGCCCGCGCGTACATGGCGCAGCGTCGTCAGGTTGCCACCCTCGTCGTATTCATAGCGCTGGACGTAGTTGTAGAGCTGGCCGTTGTCGATGGGCGTGACCGGTGTCGGCAAACCCGGGCGCAGATGCGGGGTTTGCGTTTCAAAACCGCTGGCGCTGGTCAATTGGTACAAGGAGTCATAGGTGAATTCGCGACGGCCGTCGATGCGCTGGTTGGCGAAGTGCACCGGCGCAAAGGCCTGATCGTCGATGGCCAGCACATTGCCGACCCGGTCGTAGCGGTAGCTGAGATTTTGCAACAGTGGCCGGCCAGGCACGCCGGCCTGCAGTTGCGTGAGCAAACCGTCAGCGGGGTCATATGCCCAGCGGCTGACCACGCCGTTGCCCGCGTGCTGTTCGCTGAGCTGACCGGTGGCGGTGTAATGGGTCTCGGTGATGAGGCCTTGCACCGCGCTGGCCGGGTCGATCCGCAGTTGCACCTGCATGAGCTGCCCGGCGATGTCGTGACGAAACAGTTGCTGATGATTGCCGGCATCGGTCTGCTCCAGCACCACGCCGAGTGCGCTGAAAACCCGGCGGCTGTGATAAGCCGAGCCATCGGCAAACTGCCGGGTTTCGCTCAATGCCTGGCTGCCCAGGCTATAGCCGTCGATGTTCAGGCTGCCCGCCGGATCGACTTGCTCGATCATCTGGCCACGCACGTTGTGCCCGGCGCTGGCCGAGGCATTGGCATAGGTGAATCGCTCGACATCCGGCACAGCGTTTTCTTCGACGGCGATCAGGCGCAATTGCTCGTCGTAAGTGCTTCGCCAGTGATTGCCCCGCTGGTCCCAGCGCCTAAGTACTTCACCGCCCACTCCGGCCAAGTTCAGGCGCCAGCCGGCATCGACGCTGTCGACCCTGACCGGTTCCCCCGACAGCCGATAGACCGTGCCCAGGTTAGGTCTTGGCGCATGGCCGAACAGGCGCGGGTCCCATTGCGCAATCAGTCGGCCAGCGTCGTCATGCTGCTGGCGGGTGATGAGGGTTTGGACCGTGGCACCGGCCTCCCTGCGCAGATAATCGACCTGACGAACCGGCAACCCGCGACAGTCATTGGCCGCCAGCGAAGGCGTGTGCCAGTGCACGGCGCTGTTCATGGCTCAAGCGGCTTATCTGGTGGCGCTGGTTGTTCGGTATCGTTGAAGTCGTGGCTGGCGCGATACCACGGATGCACGCTGTCGAAGGACACGTAGCCTTTGGCACTGATCACTTTGATCGGCCGGCCCAGGGCGTCGTAGAACTGTTGGTCGTGAGGGCCGAACTCACGAAAGGACGAGTCGCGGATGTAGCCGTGGGTATTGCAGAAGTAGGGACGGAACACCCGTGTCACCGCGCCTTTGTTGTTGTATTCGACCCGTTCGCTGATGCGCCAGCGCGGGTCGGCGAATGCCTCCACGGGTTTGCCGTCCACCACCTCCAGTTCGAGATTTTCATCGGCGCTGAAGGCCAGGCCCGGCTCGACTTTTTGCTGGGTTTGCAGGACACGGCCGAAGCCATCCACGCACGACTTGAGGATCTGGATCTGCTGCAACGGATCGTCGGGGTAGCGGTCGGCGGTGAGGACCACGCTGTGCACCGGTTCACGCGGTGCTGTCGCGATCAGGCCCTTCAGTGCCTGTTCGGCCAAGGTTCGGGATTTGAGCCGTGGCAACCGCCAACGGGCGCTGGCGCAAATGTGCAGGCTGGGCAGCACATAACCCTGGGCGATCCAGTCGGCCAGCCAGTCGGGTGTTTGCCGCACGGATTCGGGGAGTTGGCCCATCCAGCTGAACAGGTCTTTGCGCAGCACGCTGGCGGTTTTTTGCAGGGCGGCCTGTGGGTCGGCAATCGCCGGGTCCGGCAGCACGTTGTCGGGGCGAACGTATTCGTCCAGCGGCCGGAACCCGACAGGCCGGGCGTTTTCGCTGCCGTAAAAACTGATGGCCAGCGGCTGTCCGGAGGGTTCGTAAATAGCTTCCTGGAGATTGTCGTTGGCATCGATGATGCGCAGCGGTTGCAGCGCGTGGTAGTCGTAGGCGACCTGCGTGGTGCAGCCGTCCGGCAAGGTGACCTGGGTGATCGCCAGGTTGTACCGGTCATAGTCGGCCAGGGTGGGCCCATGACTTTGGGTTTCGTGGTATTCGCTCACGGTGTAGAAGTCGACAAGGTTGCCGTACGCGGCATAGCCGTACAGGGCCGACCACAGGTTTTGCTTCTGGTCTTCCAGCGGGTCCGGCTCAAGAAATAGCGGCATGGGCAGATAGCCGATCGCCGCCAGCTCTGCCCGGATGTCGAACGGCGGTGGCAGCACGTTGTAGGCGTTCAGTGCGGTTTCATCGAGTTGGGCGATTTCCTGGGGGGCGGCCAATGCTTCGAACTCGGCACTGCCATCGGGCAGCAGCGTGCTCCGATCTGCGGTTTTCACGTAGCGCTGCAACGCTTGGGTCGTCAGTTGCCGCTGTTCATTCCAGGCTGCGCTGGAGTCATATTCGGCCAGGCGTTCGTAACTGATGTCATCGGGATTGAGCCCCGAGGGCAACGAGCCTTTGGGCAGTTTCAGCGCATTGCCCCGTTGCCGATAAGGCAGCCCGAGGCGCCAGCCCTGAGGCGCGGTGAGGTGAATGAACTCGGCGCGGCTTTCGTTCAGGTAATAAAACTGCTGGGCCGGGTCATGGGCGTCACGCCACCAGGCTTGCTCATCGGCGTCTTCGAACGGCGGCGTGTCGTCGGCGGTTCTGCGCCGGGCGTAGTGAACGGTCAGCGCATGGGTCGGCAGGCCGAACTGATCCTGAGCCAGGGTGAATTCGTGCTGGCAGAGCGGGTCATCGATAAAACGTTCGTACTGATAGCGCAGGGTTTCCAGCGGCGAAGGCATCAGGATCGCGTAGGGTGAATGGCGGCTTTTCGCGCGCAATTCCCGGACTTTGTAGCGGTGCTCTTGCACCTGATAGGGTCGGTCGTCGTTCAGTGCATAGGTTTCCGAGCGCATGACCGAACCGGCGAGGGCCCGGGCGATTTCCCGGGCGCTGGTCTCGTCGGGAAGCAGCGGCTCATCGAATTCATCGTTGGCGTGATAACGGCAGAACAGTGTGTCGCCCAGTGGCCGGGCCTCGGGATCACGGCTGAAATAGCCGGCGCGGGGCATGTCGACCTGGCGTCCGGTATGGAACCAGGTACAGACCCGCGCGGGCGCCGTGAAACCGGGGGTGTCTTCATCCGGGCTGGCTTCGCTGTCGGTCTGGCGCAGTTGGCCGAAGCCACGGAACTCCCGTTCGAAACCGTCGTAGGTGCCTTCGGCATAGCTGAAGCTCTGCACCAGGCGATTGCCGGTGATTTCATCCTGCCGGGACTGTTCTTTGACCACTTGAATCGGGAACGGCAAGTACGACGCCGCCAGCATGTTGTGCAGGAACAACCGCTGCTTTTCATCCAGCCATTCCTGCGCCGAACTGCGATAGGTCACCTGAGTGCTGCAGCCCATATGGTTGTTGCTGGCGTTCAACAGGTAGGGCCGGGCGTCGACAAAGTCGTAACGCCAGTGCTGCGGTTTAATGTGCGGCACCGTCAGGATCAGGCTGCTGCAACCCAGGCCTTGCAGGTCGGCGAACGTCACCTGGCACAGGTTGTCGTAACGCACGCCTTCGGGCCAGGACACGTGCAGCGGCGTTTGCTCAAGGCCATTGCCGCCATGGTTGAAGTAAATGTCAAAGCCATCGGCGTTGAGGTAAATCAGCGCCGGCGCCCCGGAGCCGTCCAGATCGGCAATGCGCACGCGGGCGGCATCGAATTCGGCGTAGGCGAAGGGCAGGGCGCTCATCACAAAACCCCGGCCGAAACGCCCGTGCCCGAGGTTCGGCCAGCATCTGATTTCGTTGTGCCGAATGCGGCACAGCTCGTTCATGTCGCTGCCCAGCAGATTGCTCAGCAACACCAGTTCGCTGCGTGAGTTGCTGATCAGCGGCAAGCGGTCGTCATCAGGTTCATGGGGCATGTCCTGGCCCTTGGCAAACCCGTCTTCACGGCGATTGGCGTACAGGCGCACGCTTTTGGGGCCGATCAAGGCCAGGGAACTGAGGCCGTCGCCGGTCAGGTCGCCCAGTTGCGCCAGGCGATGAAAGTACTCCACCGGGAACGCGGTGAACGGAATAAACCCGGACCAACTGCGGTCGGGGTTGAGGGTGTGAAAACCGCTCAGGCCCGGTTGGGCGATGATCCAGTCCAGGCGCCCGTCACCGGTCAGGTCGGTGAGGGTTTGTTGCAGCGGTTTAGTCTGATCGGCGCGGGGTATCTGGCTCAGCGCTGTCCACGGGCCGTAAGCGATGTCATCGTCACCGGCCTCGCCGCGCAAGGGTTCGCGGTAGTACCAGCACTGGTCGTAGCGACACAAAAAACCGGGTACGCCCTCGCCGAACAGGTCGACGCATTGATAGCGCTGGCCATCCTCAAGGCCAGGCATGTGTTCGGACGGGAAAAAAGCGCTGGGTTGGGGATTGAGTTCGAACGCCGAATACTCGAATTGCACCGGCGGCATCGGTTCCATCGCGCTGCTGGCGTCGTACGCCTGATAGTGCGCGGCTTCCAATTGGTTGTAGCCCAGCGCCGTGGGGCGGTACTGGAGTAACAGACGTCGCACCAGCGCCGGGGCTGGCCCGAGCTCTTCGGGGAAGTGATGGAACATCAACACCTGCTGGCACAGGCGCCGAGTGCCGATTTCGAAGCCGAAGCCGTAAGCGTGCACCGGGTCACTGCGCTCCAGCCACGGCGCCAGTGCTTGTTCTGGCTGCCAGGGTGGGCCATAGATGGGGCTTTGATCCCATTGGCCGGTTCGTTCGCCGTAGTCGAACAGCAGGTGAAAATGCCAGTCCAGTGAGGCAGGATTTTCCACGGTCCAGGCATAAAGGTCGGCGCCGGGTTCGACATTGCCGTAGCACACGTGGTGCAGATAGCGTTGGGCGCGGTAGTCGTGCGGGGTATCAGGGCTGCGGGTTTGATCCTCGGCGAGGTAGTCGTAGCTGATGTGTTCGCCACGGGCATTCATGCTTTCGAGCAGCAGCCACATGCCGATGCGCCGAGGGGCATCCGGTTGGTCGGGGGCCGGTGGTTCTTCGCGACGGCAAGCGGCGGTTTTGCCATACACGTGCAGGCTGCCGTCGGCGCCGTGTACCAGCCAGAAGGGCGGTGCGTTTTCCGGTTGCCAGAGTTCGAGCAGCGCGAACGTGCTTTCGACCCGTGGCTGGTAGCGAACCACGCGATGCGTGCCCACCGCGACATTGCGGTAATGGGTTTCGGTGCGGGATTCGATGTTGCCCGCGTCATCGCGATCCGGCATCAACACCTCGCCGTCGGGGCCGAGCATCGCGTCGTCGTCGCGATACGCCGGCACACCTTTGCTGGTCTGGCGAGTGATAGCGCTGTTGTTCACGCCCCAGCCGATACCGAACGGGCCATTGCCGGCCTGACTGTTGTAGTGCAGCGACAGGCTCGGGTCAAAGCCGCGCCCGGCCGACATCGGCAACGGCAGTTCGAACGAGGCCGCCCCGGTAAAACCGATCGCCCCCCAGCTTTTGCCCACCGTGGCAATCGAGCCACTTCTGGAAATGGCGGGCGTGGTAATGCTCAGCGACGCTTGATCGTCCATTGCGCTTGATCCTGACTTGAGTCCGCTCCCGGTGCGGCATCGTGATGGGTCAACGCTATCAAGTCGGCGGCTGTGCGTAACCTGTCAGATTTGACAGGGGTAGGCGGTTTTTCTAGAACAAATGGATTACATTTTTCGGCGGGTTATAACAAATCGACAAAAAATCCATTGTGGGAGCGGGCTTGCTCGCGAAGAGGCCGTGCCAGTCACCCTCCATGTTGAATGACCCACCGCTTTCGCGAGCAAGCCCGCTCCCACAATGGGATGTGTGGTGTTTGGGGCGGGTAAAAAAAACGGCCGGGTCATCTGGAGAGACGACCCGGCCGTGTCTGGAAGGCGAAGCGCTTATTGCACTTCGACCGCCAGGCTTTCACTGATCTTTTTCTGCCAGATCGCAGGACCGGTGATGTGTACCGACTCGCCCTTGCTATCAACCGCAACGGTGACCGGCATGTCCTTCACGTCGAACTCGTAGATGGCTTCCATCCCCAGTTCGGCGAACGCCACGACGCGGGACTTCTTGATCGCTTGCGCCACCAGGTAAGCCGCGCCGCCGACTGCCATCAGGTACACGGCTTTGTAGTCCTTGATCGCTTCGATCGCGGTCGGGCCGCGCTCGGATTTGCCGATCATGCCCAGCAGGCCGGTTTGCTCGAGGATCTGACGGGTGAACTTGTCCATCCGCGTCGCGGTGGTCGGACCGGCAGGCCCCACCACTTCTTCGCGCACCGGATCAACCGGGCCGACGTAATAGATGAAGCGACCCTTGAGGTCCACCGGCAGGGTTTCACCCTTGTTCAGCATCTCGACCATGCGCTTGTGCGCGGCGTCGCGACCGGTGAGCATCTTGCCGTTGAGCAGGACGGTTTCGCCCGGCTTCCAGCTCTGCACGTCTTCCGGGGTCAGGGTGTCGAGGTTGACGCGACGGGCCGACGGGCCGGCTTCCCAGACGATTTCCGGGTAGGCGTCCAGCGGTGGCGCTTCCAGCGAGGCCGGGCCGGAACCGTCGAGCACGAAGTGGGCGTGACGGGTGGCGGCGCAGTTGGGGATCATGCACACCGGCAACGAAGCGGCATGGGTCGGGTAGTCCATGATCTTCACGTCGAGCACGGTGGTCAGGCCACCCAGGCCCTGGGCGCCGATGCCCAATTGGTTGACCTTCTCGAACAGTTCCAGGCGCATCTCTTCGATACGGTTGGACGGGCCGCGCTTTTTCAGCTCGTGGATGTCGATGGATTCCATCAACACTTCCTTGGCCATCACCGCGGCTTTCTCGGCGGTGCCGCCGATGCCGATGCCGAGCATGCCCGGTGGGCACCAGCCGGCGCCCATGGTTGGCACAGTCTTCAGAACCCAGTCGACGATCGAGTCGGACGGGTTGAGCATGGCCATTTTCGATTTGTTTTCGGAGCCGCCGCCCTTGGCCGCCACGTCCACTTCCACGGTGTTACCCGGAACGATGGAGTAGTGGATCACGGCCGGGGTGTTGTCCTTGGTGTTTCTACGAGCGCCCGCCGGGTCGGCGAGGATCGAGGCACGCAGGACGTTTTCCGGCAGGTTGTAAGCCTGGCGCACGCCTTGGTTGATCATGTCGTCCAGGCTCATGGTGGCGCCATCCCAGCGCACGTCCATGCCCACACGGACAAACACGGTCACGATGCCGGTGTCCTGGCAGATCGGGCGGTGGCCGGTGGCGCACATGCGCGAGTTGATCAGGATTTGCGCCATCGAATCACGGGCCGCTGGCGATTCTTCGCGCAGGTAGGCTTCGTGCATCGCCTGGATGAAATCAACGGGGTGGTAATAAGAAATGAACTGCAGGGCGTCGGCAACGCTCTGAATCAGGTCGTCTTGCTTGATCACGGTCATGAGTCGCGCTCCTCTAAAAGACGGGAACATTCAATAAGGTGCTTGCAGCTTGGGTGCATCGGTCGGTTGCAAGCACCTTTACAAGGCACGCCGGGGCTGCTGGCGCGACGCTAAAAAGGCGCGGCAGTATAACGCGCCTCGCTGGCGGGCACACGCGTCAGCAGTCAGTCGTTGGTCGCATACGCAGGCCCGCTCTGTGAATCCGATGCCCGTAGGAGCTGCGTAGGAGCTGTGTAGGAACTGTCGAGTGAAACGAGGCTGCGATCTTTTGACCTTTTGATATTTCGCTTGAGACTCAAGTGAACTCGGAAAGATCGCAGCCTCGTTTCACTCGACAGCTCCTACGCAGCTACAAGGGGAGACGGTGTGTCAGGTGAAAAACGGGGGATTTAAGTCAGTGTTCTGACGCCATTTTTCCGCCCGAAAAATTGAATGGTCATTTATCAGGCACGCCACTAAAGTGGCAATCGGCCTGTTGAGTAGGACACTTTTCAGCCTCTATTCCTTCGGTGAGTCAACGATTGACCCATAACGCCATCCAGCGCCTGTTGCTCAAACGTTTCGCCCTCGCGGCCGGCACCTATGCCCTGGCATTGCTGCTGCTGTGGCTGACGTTTTTTACCGGGCACTACGATGCGCCGTTGGCCAGTGTGGCCATTGGCAGTGCGTTGGTGGTGATCAGTCAGGCGGCGCTGTTCGCGGTTTTTCACAGCGGCTGCAACCTGCGGTTCAGCGACCCCAGCCTGACCGAAGCCCAGGTATTGATGGGCCTGGGCTGGCAAACCTGGTTTATCGCGCATCTGGATGAGGCTCGCGGCGCGTTTCTGGTGTTTTACGTGCTGATCCTGTTGTTCGGCCTGTTTCACCTGTCGCGGCGGGTGTTCGTGCGGTGCGCGTTGCTGGTGTTCTTCAGTTTCAGCGCGATCACCTTGTGGGATGCCTACCAGTTCCGGCTCGCCGACCCACCGCTGGCGGCGCTGCAAGTTTGTGTGTTGTTCATCGTGCTGGTGTGGCTGGTGCTTTACGCCCGCTACGTGCAGACCTCCCGCCAACGCATGCGCCAACGGCGCTTTGCCTTGCAGGCGCATCAGGACACCCTGCGCGGGATGATGCGCCAGCTCGAAGACCTGGTGGCCACCGATGAGCTGACCGGGCTGTTCAACCGCCGCCACTTCCTGCGCCTGGCCTCCCGGGAACTCAATGCCATGGACGCCGGCGTGGTCCACGGCCTGGCGCTGATCGACCTCGACCATTTCAAACGCATCAACGATGTGCACGGCCATGCCGCCGGCGATCAGGTGTTGCAAGCCTTCGCCGCCGTGGCCACGGCGTGCCTGCGCGACGGCGATGTGTTGGCCCGCTATGGCGGCGAAGAGTTTGTAGTGCTGTTGCCCGATTGCGACGCCGAGCGCCTGACCGCGTGTTGCGAGCGACTGCGCATTGCCTTCACCGACGTCGAACTGGTGGGCCTGAAGGTGCGCAACCTCAGCCTGTCGGCGGGCATGACCTTGCTGGAACTGGGCGACGACCTCGACGACGCCCTGCAACGCGCCGACCAGGCGCTGTACCGCGCCAAGCGCGATGGCCGTAACCGGTGCGCGGCGGCGTGGGAGAACGTCGATGCCTGAGTTGCGGGTCGGCGACCGCCACTGGTCGGTGGCGGCGGGCAGCAACTTGCTCGATGCCCTGAATCAAAACGGCGTGTCGGTGCCTTACAGTTGCCGCGCCGGCAGTTGCCATGCGTGCCTGGTGCAATGCGTGCAAGGCACGCCCGGCGACAGTCGCCCCGATGCCCTGAGCGCCGAACAACGTCAGCAAGGTTGGCGCCTGGCCTGTCAGTGTTCGGTCATCGAAGACTTGCAGGTTCACACCTTTGACCCGCAGCGCGACGGTCGCCCGGCCGATGTCGCTGCGGTGGATTGGCTCAGCGCTCATGTGTTGCGGTTGCGCCTGATCCCTCAGCGGCCGTTGCGCTACAGCGCCGGTCAGCACCTGGTGTTGTGGACCGGTCACGTGGCGCGGCCGTATTCACTGGCCAGCCTGCCGGAAGAAGACCGTTTCCTGGAGTTTCACCTCGATTGCCGTCAGCCCGGTGAATTCAGCGATGCGGCCCGTCAGTTGCAGATCGGCGACACGCTGCGCCTCGGCGAATTGCGCGGCGGCGCCTTGCATTACGACCCGGACTGGCAAGGCCGACCATTGTGGCTGTTGGCCGCCGGCACCGGGTTGGGACCGTTGTTCGGCGTATTGCGCGAGGCGTTGCGCCAGGATCACCAAGGCGCCATCCGCGTTATTCACCTGGCCCATGACGCCGACGAGCATTACCTGGCCAAACCGCTGCAAGCCATGGCCGCCGGCCGCGAAAACCTCACGGTCGAGCTCTGGACTCCGGCCGAGTTGCCCCAGGCGTTGGCGCAACTGCGGCTTGTTTCCCGGCAAACCCTGGCCTTACTCTGCGGTGGCCCCGACAGCGTCGACGCCTTTGCCCGGCGCCTGTACCTGGCGGGACTGCCGCGCAACCAACTGCTGGCCGATACCTTCCTGCCCCGTGGTTGAGCGCTGATCGTTTAACGACGCGAGACTCACCATGACCAATGCCATCCAGGTTGAACGCGAGCGCGGTCTGCTGACCCTGCGCCTCAATCGCCCCGACAAGAAAAACGCCCTGACCCGCGCCATGTACAGCCACTTGGCCGAGGCACTGAAGCAGGCCGACAGCGACCCGGAAATCAACGCCGTGCTGATCACCGGCAGCAGCGAGTGCTTCACCGCTGGCAACGACATCGCTGATTTCATCCAGCAACCGCCGAGCAACCTCGACAGCCCGGTGTTCCACTTCATGCTCAACCTGCTCGACTGCCGCAAACCGGTGATCGCCGCCGTGGCGGGGGCGGCGGTGGGGATTGGCACGACGTTGTTGCTGCATTGCGACCTGGTGTATGTCAGCCGTGATGCGCGGTTGCGCATGCCGTTTGTCAATCTCGGGTTATGCCCGGAATTCGGTTCCAGCCTGATCCTGCCCCGTTTGCTCGGCCACGCCAAAGCGGCGGAATTGCTGTTGCTCGGCGAAGGTTTCACGGGCGAACAAGCCGCCGCGTGGGGCGTCGCTACCGAAGCGCTGGGCAGTGGCGAAGCGGCATTGGCCAAGGCGCGGGAGATGGCGTTGCGCTTTGAATCGCTGCCACCGGAGGCGGTGCGCATCAGCAAGCAATTGATGAAAGGGCCGGACCGGGAACTGATCCGCAAGGTGATTGAAGAGGAGGGCGCGTTGTTTACCCAGCGCTTGCGCTCGCCGGAAGCGATGGCGGCGTTGTCGGGGTTTATCAATCGACGTTGAACCTTGTGGTGATGGGGCGGGCCTCTTCGCGAGCAAGCCCGCTCCCACAGGGGATTGGTGAACACTAGAGATCCAATGTGTGGGCTTGCTCGCGAAGAGGCCCGCCCAGACCACACAAATCCTCGAGGTTGCCAAAACCCCCGCTGCCGGCGCTTTCCCTACCGCTGATTCGCAAATTGCCTCGTGTGTCTACTGTCAGGTTTGACAGTAGACGCCTGCAAAAGCACTGATCTTTAATGCCCACTCACGCAGGGATTGCCCCGACGATTTCTCAACGGCGTTCAGCACGTTGTATTGCTCCGCTCTGCCAGGCAGTCACCTACGTTCCTCTGACTTCAGGAGTGGCGAGCAATGACAACCCAACACACAGCGGCGGCAGGTGATCTGGACCTGGATTTTGGCGATCAAGGCAGGGTGCACCTCGTTGGACCCAATAGTGACAAAATCAGGGTCAAAGACGTTCGTACCGGGCCCGGGCAAAAGATTTACTTTGCCGCAGAAACCGGCATCAACCTTCACAGTTACGCATTGGGCCGCTTGAACACCGACGGCAGTCCCGACTTGAGCTTTGGTGACAATGGCCTGACCAGCGGGCGACTTGCCTTTCAAAACTCCACCGTCCATTCGTTTGCTTTTACCCAGGACTCCCAATTGCTGCTGCTGGGGACGGCGACCTCGGCTGCGAACCAGGCGCCAGCCCTGGCGCGGTTTACCGAAAATGGAACGCTCGATACCCGCTTTGGGACTGACGGTTATGTGCGCCTTGATCGGCTCGGCAACACAGAAGCGTCAGCCCCGGCTGCACAAGCCTCGTCTTCAGTCTTGGGTGATGCGAGCTCGGGTGGGCTGGAAGTGCTCCCGGACGGCAAAATTCTCGGTTTTGCAGATTTTAAGATGGATGGCGGGGTGATTTTCCGTCTTCACCCTGACGGTTCGCTGGACAACAGCTTCAACGGTGATGGCTATGTGCGGGTGGTTAAGCCCGGTAACAGCAATACCGTATTGAATAACATCATGGTTCAGGCCGACGGCAAGTGCCTGGGCTGCGGGGAGACTTCCGTAGGCGGCAGGCCCGCGGGTATGTTCGTGCGTTATGGGGTTGATGGCCGTCTTGACCCCTCGTTCGGTCAGAACGGCTGGGTGCTGACCGCAGTCCCCGGCAACGGCAGTTCTTTACGGTTCTATGCGATGGCCCGGCAACCCAACCAGCGCATTCTCGGTATCGGCTACGCTCACGTTGAAAAAGATCTGGGCGCTCTGGTCAGCCTGGAACCTGACGGCAGCCCCAGTATCCAGTTCAACGGGGGTAATCCGCTGCTCAGCGCACCCGATGACGCAGATAACACCGTTTGGTACAGCGGCGCGATTCAGCGGGATGGGAAAATCCTCGTGACTGGAGGTTCCGCTGTTGTCAGTTTTGACGCCGATGTGGTGGTGGCCCGTCTGATCGACGGCGCCTTCGACCTTTCGTTCAACGGCAAGGGCTGGGTACGAACCGCCGCTGAGCAAGGAAACAAACTGGTGGCGAGCAGCCTGGCTGTGCAAGTCGACGGGAAAATCCTCGTGGCTGCCAATAACAACTTCTATGACGGCCTCATTTTGCGCTATCACGGGTGAGTCGGTATTGAGCCTTGTAGTGATTGGGCGGGCCCCTTCGCGAGCAAGCCCGCTCCCACAGGGGATCGGTGAACACTGCAAATCCAATGTGGGCGGGCTTGCTCGCGAAGAGGCCCGCCCAGACCACACAAACCCTGGCCCAGAAACCAAAAAGCCCCGCCATTCACATGGCGGGGCTTTGGTTTTTCAGCGCTCGGTACTTAAACCATCGGGTCGCCAACGTGCAGGATTTTCATCCCGTTGGTGCCGCCGATGGTGTGGTAGCTGTCGCCCTTGGTCAGGATGACCCAGTCGCCTTTCTCCACGACGCCGCGCTTGAGCAACTCGTCGATCGCGGCCTGGCTGACTTGCTCAGGCGGCAGCGATGCCGGGTCGAACGGGACGGTGTAGACGCCACGGAACATGGCCGCGCGGGCCTGGGTTTCGCGGTGCGGGGAGAACGCGTAGATCGGCACCGAGGAACGGATGCGCGACATGATCAACGGCGTGTAACCACTTTCGGTCAAAGCGATGATCGCCTTCACACCCGGGAAGTGGTTGGCGGTGTACATGGCCGCCAGGGCGATGGACTGGTCGCAGCTTTCGAAGACCTTGCCGATGCGGTGGCTGGAGGTCTTGCTGGTCGGGTGCTTTTCAGCGCCGACGCAGATGCGCGCCATCGCTTGCACGGCTTCCAGCGGGTACAGGCCAGCGGCACTTTCAGCCGAGAGCATCACGGCGTCGGTGTAGTCGAGCACGGCGTTGGCTACGTCGGAGACTTCGGCGCGGGTCGGCATCGGGTTCTGGATCATCGACTCCATCATCTGGGTCGCGACGATCACTGCCTTGTTGTGGCGGCGTGCGTGCAGAATGATTTTCTTCTGGATGCCCACCAGCTCGGCGTCGCCGATTTCCACGCCCAGGTCACCACGGGCCACCATGACGGCGTCGGATGCCATGATCAGCGCATCGAGGGTGTCGTCGTCGGCCACGGCTTCGGCGCGTTCGATCTTCGCCACCAGCCAGGCAGTACCGCCGGCCTCGTCGCGCAGTTGACGGGCGTATTCCATGTCGGCCGCGTCACGCGGGAAGGACACGGCGAGGTAGTCGACTTCCATTTCGGCGGCGAGCTTGATGTCAGCCTTGTCTTTTTCAGTCAGGGCTGGCGCGGTCAGGCCACCGCCTCGACGGTTGATGCCTTTGTGGTCCGACAACGGACCGCCGATCAGCACGGTGCAGTGCAGTTCGGTGGCGGTGGCGGTATCGACGCGCATCACTACGCGACCGTCGTCGAGCAGCAGCTCGTCGCCCACGCCGCAATCCTTGACCAGGTCCGGGTAGTCGATGCCGACCACTTGCTGGTTGCCTTCGGTCAGCGGATGGCTGGTGGAGAAGGTGAATTGATCACCGATCTTCAGCTCGATCTTCTTGCCGGCGAATTTGGCGATACGGATTTTCGGGCCTTGCAGGTCACCCAGCAGGGCGACGAAGCGGCCGTGCTTGGCGGCGAGGTCACGCACCAGCTTCGCGCGAGCCTTGTGCTCGTCGGGGGTGCCGTGGGAAAAGTTCAGGCGGGCGACGTCCAGGCCAGCCAGAATCAGCTGTTCGAGAACTTCCGGCGAGTTACTGGCCGGGCCAAGGGTAGCGACGATTTTGGTGCGACGGACGGACATGCATAGACTCCTGAGTTCAAGCGCTGAGTGAGGCTACTATGCTCTCCGGCTGTAGTCATTGTTCGTTTGCACTACTTATTCGTTTCTTTCTTTAAACGAACATTCCTGAAGATTTCCGCCAAGGGGTCGATACAGAACTCAAGACAGGAGAACCTCCCATGCGATTCGTGCCCATTGCCGCCCTTGCCCTCAGTGTCCTCAGTGTCACGGGCTGCACCCGTTGGTCGATGAACCATCATTTGAATAACGCCTACAGCGCCTATGACCGGGGCAATTGCGAGCAAGTGATGCTCGAATTGTCCAAAGTCGACCGCGCCAGCCGTGCCCGGCCTTATGTGCGACCGGAAGTGTCGATGATGCGCGGCCAGTGTCTGGAACGGCAGAAACTGTTTGTCGATGCCGCGCAAACCTACCAGTTCATCATTGCCTCGTACCCGCAAAGCGAATACGCCTACCGTGCCCGGGCACGCCTGGAAACGCTTGAGTCGCTGGGCCATTACCCGACCCGCAGCGCTGCGGTTGTACAACCTACCCGCTTCTGATGATGAATCTCATACAAAGGCTGGCCGTGTGTATAGGCTGAGCTATAGTCGAATAACGGTCCTGGAGCCTTGCCTCCAGACCGAGGCAACACCTGCGACTGGCAGCGGTAAGTGGCAGCGGATGGGATGGACTGTCACACCGGAAGCGGGGAGAGCGTGCCCGTCCTGCCTATCAAGTGCAGAAGGCCCGTTCCGAAGCATTAGTGCGGCTCTGCTTAAGGGCCTTGCGTAGCGAATTCAGCATGTTTACTGACCGCCGTATCGAGCGGCATCAACTGCCGTATTTTCTGAAAGTGTTCAACAGCATCACTGACAAACCCATCGGCTTTCTGGGCAATGTGTCTGAAGACGGGCTGATGCTGATCAGTCAGTTGCCGATGATGCTTGGCGTTGACTTCGACTTGCGCCTGAAAATCCCTGCCAGCGATGGTTGCATGCAGGTGATCGACCTGCGGGCGTGTTGTTTGTGGTGCCACGAAGACGCGACCCCTCACCACTATGACGCCGGGTTCAGCCTGCAATGGGCGCCGCCGGAATATGGGCAACTGGTGAGTGCGTTGCGCCAGTACTTCAGTTTTCAGCCGTTGCCGGCCTCGGCCTGAGAAGCAAAAGATCGCAGCCTGCGGCAGCTCCTACGTGGACGATTTGGTACCGCTCTGTAGGAGCTGCCGAAGGCTGCGATCTTTTGACCTTGGCGTTAAGGCGTACTAATCGCCGGCTCGTTCTCCAGCGTCTTCTCGACCAGCAATAACCCCAACTCAGTTTTCAGCCGTTGCCGGCTTCTGCCTGAGAAGCAAAAGATCGCAGCCTGCGGCAGCTCCTACGCGGACGATTTGGTACTCCTCTGTAGGAGCTGCCGAAGGCTGCGATCTTTTGACCTTGCCGTTAAGGCGTACTAATCGCCGGCTCGTTTTCCAGCGTCTTCTCGACCAGCAATAACCCCAACTCAGTTTTCAGCCGTTGCCGGCCTCGGCCTGAGAAGCAAAAGATCGCAGCCTGCGGCAGCTCCTACGCGGACGATTTGGTACCGCTCTGTAGGAGCTGCCGCAGGCTGCGATCTTTTGACCTTGCCGTTAAGGCGTACTAATCGCCGGCTCGTTTTCCAGCGTCTTCTCGACCAGCAACAACCCCAACTCAGTTTTCAGCCGTTGCCGGCTTCTGCCTGAGAAGCAAAAGATCGCAGCCTGCGGCAGCTCCTACGCGGACGATTTGGTACCGCTCTGTAGGAGCTGCCGCAGGCTGCGATCTTTTGACCTTGGCGTTAAGGCGTACTAATCGCCGGCTCGTTTTCCAGCGTCTTCTCGACCAGCAATAACCCCAACTCACTCAACTGATAAATCGCCATCGCCAGGTGCCGTGGCTTGTCGTCCAGGCTTTCGGCCAGGTCGAGCAGCAGGAGGTTGACCGAGGTAAAGGTTTCGAACGTCTGGATATTGATGGCTTGGGCATTGGCATCGGGGGCGACGGCGAACATTTGCATGGCTCGATCCTTTGGGACGCGCAGGTGATGGGTGTTGGGCTTGAGGTAGTGATCGAGGGCGCGGTCGGCGGCCTCGCGGAGTTTTTTTGCATCGAGGGTGGCCGAAAACGGGTCCGTTTTCGGCGGATTGGGTGTGGCTTTGAACATCGTCATATCTCCGTGGAGCTACCACCGATTCGCGACTAAACGAATGAGGTGGCGGCTGTACACAGGTTAGTCGACCGGCGGAGATACGAAATTCCGGCGCGCCCGAGGGCGCCCTGTGCACAGCCACCATAACGTTCAGGAAGGGGGATAGGGACATCCCGACCGTCTGGAGGAAAGTGCAACTTCGTATCACCGCCGGGCGACTAAACCCGGCCGCTGCCTATCAGCGACACGGATCAAGTTACGGGGCAGGCACGAAGCGCACAAGCCGGCCGATTCTGGCGCAGCTGTAGGCAAAGACGCAAGGTTGCGTAGGCTTCAAAATTCGTCGGAAAAGTCCGTAGGACCGTTCGTCTGAACTGTCAGGTTTGACAGGTGTTGGCGCAGGCTCTGTTCGCGTTGAATGGCCTCAACGAAACGCCAATCGCGCCCCACGTTGGAGAGCCTGATCATGTCGGACCAACCAGACAAACCAGACGCACCTATGGAGCCATTAGCTGAGACTGATCCTGTCTATTGGCCTCTGCAGTTTCCCGTACCCTGGGAAGGAGTGGCCAACACATTGTTCACCTTGATTGGCAATCCCGCCCAAACAGATGGTTACGTCCAGGTGGATCTGGATTTTTACCAGCCGGGCACCGCTTTTTATCGTCGGCAGAAGTCGAACTTTAGTACATACCCGTTTCAAGTGAGGCTTGAAGAATTTCTGCCTGTAGGGATCACCTACATCCATTACGCTTTATTAAGCAGCAATGGTCATTGGTCACAGTGGCATTACTCAGGTCGTTTTTGCGTCATGGCCGAGATGACGTTTGATTTGCCAGGTGGCGGCCAAACCCCTGAGCCACGGCCTCTGCTCTCCGGTACGGGGCAGCAGGGGGCGCTGTTCACGCTTTATAGGGTGAATGGCAACACGCTTATTCCAATCAGCGATACACAGCAGATACCCTCAGGAGGTCGGTGGAGCGTGCGGCCTAATCAGGATCTGCCGCTGGTAGTTAATACCCTCGTCGTAAAGCAGGACCTCGGGGGCTATGAGTTGTCTTCCCCAGTGAAGAGCTTGATTTATAGAGAAACTACTCTCACTTCGCCGACGCCCCATCAGCTCGTGCGCGCCGATCAAATCTTGTTCCAGGGCATCGGCCTGCCGGGGTCCAATGTCGGTCTGGTCAAGGCGGACAATCACTACGATGCAATCAGCGAAACCGTCACTGTCAATTCGAACGCTTCATGGAGGGCCGCTGTCAGAACTCAGTTGTCCTTGCCCAGCGGCGATTTGACGGTCCAGGCCAAGCATTCCGTGGGGTATTCGGCCCCGCTCACATTCAGGGTATTAGGCACTCCCACCCTCATCACCGCCGCCGGTGAACAGGACACGACCTTCAACCTGTCCGGTGCCAACGGTTTGGCGGGGTCTGTTGTTACCCTCTACATTGACCGCAGCGACACGAAGGTGGGGCAAACCGGTGTGCTTAACAATCTGGACTGGACAGGTACGGTGACGCTGTCGCCCGGTCCCGTTTCGTTGGTGGCAGAGCAAAGTCAGGCTGGCGTTATTTCTGAACGCAGCGCCGTGCGGCTCTACAAAATCCGCCCACCGATATTGACCTCCCCGACCATGGCGGTCCTGCCCGACAACAAGGTGAAAATATCAGGCAGCGGTTTTACTGGCGCCACGGTCGAGTTCACCTATGTCAATGGGCCGGGCGCTCAAACGTTACCGCCCGTCTCGGTGGCGGGTGGCGCTTGGGAGGTGACAGCGACCGGTTGGCCGCCCGGCAGTTACACCTTCTCGGTGACCCAAAAGGTTTCCGACGGTGCCGGTGGCTGGATCATCTCGCAGCCAAGGCAGTTCGCTTTCACCTGGGCGGTGGCCAGCCCGAGCGATGTGACTTACACCGTGACCGATTACACGCCAACGTTCTCCGGACGCGGCACAACCGGCGCCACTGTGTGGGTCAGGAAGTCCGGTGGGGCGATTGTCGCGCCGGATGCGACGGTGGTGAATAATCAGTGGTCGAGTCAATCCGAAGTGCCATGGGGACCTACGCTCGAGCAAGTCGTGCATTTGAAGCAAATACTGAACGGGCAGCAGTCGGAGGGCTGGGTTGAAATCAAGGTGACCATCGCGCCTCTGGCGCCGGTCATCACCAGCCTGGTGGAAAATGGCTTATCGCCCACCGTCACGGGCACCTGCTGGCCGGGGGCCGTGGTGAGTCTGGTCTTCAGCGACCGGCCCACGGTCGTACACAGCCCTTCCGGAGCGACGGGCACCTGGACCTTTCGGCGGCCCACCGATTTTGCCTCCGGTGTCACCCATACGGTGACCGTGACCCAGACCGCCGCCAGCCAGATCTCGCCCTCTGTTCAACGCACGTTTACGGTTGCCAGGACGCTGCTTAAGCCGGTGATCACCGAGCCGCAAGAGAACGCGGAAGCAGGACGCGAGTTGACGGTGCGTGGCAGCAGCGGTGTCGCCGGGGCGAGCATGCAACTGCGCGATGCGCAATTTGGCCGGCCGTTAGGCGCACCTAAAGTCCTGACCCGCGACGGCGACTGGGAGATCAGCCTGACGGGGCTGGAATTCAGGCTGTACCAGATCGATGCCCAGCAAAGTCTCGATGGTCGCGACTCCGAACGCAGCCTCGAGCGTAACTTTTACGTGGTGGTGCTGCCCCCGCAAATCCTTGTGCCTGTGGCGGGTGGGGACTTGCCACGCGTGGGCACCGTCTCCGGCACCGGCATGCCGGGCGCTCTGGTCGAGGTTTTTTTGCAGGGGCGGCCGCAGCCGTTGCTCGGCCCGTTGCTGGTAGGTGTTGACGGCTCCTGGGACGGTGTCGTGACCCTGGACGTCGGGCATGAAACCCTCTTTGCGCGGCAGACTTTCGAAGATAAAACCTCCAGGGACAGCCCGCTCCAGAGCTTCCGCGTGGTCCCCGCTGCACCCTCTATCGAAACGCCGGCGCTCAATGAGTTTGTCGGACGCCATGCGGTTGTCTCCGGTTTTGGTTACCCGGGGGATTCGGTGACGGTGGCGCTGGCCCAGGCACCGCAGCAGGTGCTGGGGCGAGGGACGGTACTGGATGACCGGACCTGGTCGGTGACGGTGGAGCTGGACGCGCCGAGCGGGCAAAGGGAACTGATTGTCGTGCAGTGGCAGGGTGAGTTTGACTCCGGGCGCTCCTTGCGGGCAGTGAACCTGGGCACGTATTTGCCGGTGATCGACCGGCCGGCGCCGGGGCAGCGGGTTGCCAACCCGATTGAGTTGGCGGGTACAGGCAAGCCGGGTGTCATGAGTGTAGTGAGTTGGTTCAACCCGGATACCCGATGGCTGGCAGACGTTCGAGTACCTGCTGCCCAGTGGGAGGGCACGGCGAGTCAGTCGCTGCCCGGCGGGGGCAGTTGGGTGCGGTTGCAGCAGACAATCAGTGAATCGACGCCCGCGACGACTTCCGACTGGACCGAAAGCGAACGTTTTGAAGTGCTCGCGGCCCAGCCACCGTTGCCCTGATTCTCCGACAAACGGTTGCTTTTACTGTCATTTCTGACAGTAGACGCCGCCGTTGTACAGGCGCCCAATCGATTCATTGAAGTGCACCGCCCGATCCTCGGCGGCCCGACCGGCCAGCCGTCGGCGGTGCAGGGAGTTTGACCATGGCCGTGACTCAGGATCTCCCTGGCGTGCAGCTGTTTGAGCAGGTCTTCGCCTCGGTATCGCAGCGTGAAAGCTATAGCGATTTGAGCGGTTACCTGGAAGCGGGGGGCTCGGTTTTTCCCCTGGTGGAGAAGGGCGTGCAAGGCCTGGTGCGTGATTTCGGCCTGAGCGCCGATGACGCGCAGGTCTTTTTGTGGCGAGCCAATGCGCTGGCCATCCATGTCCGGCGACTGTTTATCGAACACCGGCGGGTGGACGATAACGCCACGCCGGTGAGCGCACAAAGCGGGTTGCTATCAATGGTTCTCGGGCCCAGTTTTGAGCGGTTGTTCAATCCGCGCTTTAGCGAGAACTGCCTGCCTGATGCACTGGAATCGTTCACCTCGCCGGTGGCGTATCTGATCGAACTGGTGCGATGGGTCCAGGAACGCATCGAATCTGTCGGTGATGGCCAAAAAAAAATGCCGTTGCTGGAGCGTCGCACGGACCTGTTGGCGTTGACGATCGATGACAACGCGGTGAATCGCGCCTGGTCGTCCGTGGACATCATTATCAAAGTGCTGGAGGCGTTCATCCGGGCTCACGCCAATGTCGAGGCGCCGGATGCCGTGATGGCGCTGGCCCGCTATCCCAACGGGCTGCCCTACTATCAGCCATGGGCCACGATCGATTTTGTCGCTCGGCAAAACGGCCATTCCGTGGGGAGCATCGCGCACCTGATCGATAGTGCTTTTCCGTATTTCCTGCAACCCGATGCCTGGGACGACGACGCGGGACGGGCCTTGCTCCACGCCTCCAGGCTGGGGCCTCAACAGCGCTCGTTGTTGACCGAGCAGTCGGTTGTCAGTGCGGACAAAGAGGCGTTCTACGAGGCGAACTTTGGCGGTGTGGGTTTGACCTGGCAGAACCTCTCCCAGGTGCAGTTCTTCTGTGAGCGAACAAAGCTCGACACCACCAGGCTCGAGGCATTGTTGTCGGTACGCCGTTTCGTTCCGCTGCGCTCGGCCAATGCCCCGCTCAAGCCCGGTGATCCTGCGATACCCGACGGGGCGGCTTCAGGGTCGGTGTACATCAATGCGGGTCGCACGCCCGCTATTGGTATCGACGTAAGGGCTGGCAATGAGCAGTTCAATCGACTGACGGCCGATGTTAACGATCCCGCCCCCTACGACCGCATGAATCGCAAAGTGCGTCTGGATCAATGGCTGGACCTGCCTTCAGATCAAGTGGATGCCTTGCTGGTGGCTGCCTCCAGAGCGCAGAGTCGCGGAGGGCCGACCACCCCGCCCTGGTGGATTTCGGACAGTACCGTGCAGGCGCTGGGCCTGTTTCAAACCTTGCGTGAGCGTTACGGCTGCACTGCTGAAGACTTCGCAGTGTTTATCGATGAACTGTCGATTTACGGGCGGGGCGAGGTGCTTTCGTCCTTTGATCGAACCTTCAATATCGAGGACGGTTATCGCAATGCGCTGATTCTGGATGAAGGGGCGTTCGCGGTATTTCCCGGGGTGGGTGTGAGTGAACTGACGGTCAATCTGCTGTGCCATGGCCTGGGCATCGATTTGCAGACCTACCGTTATCTGGCGATGGTGATTGCCCAGGCCCATGGCCGCACTGACACGTTGATCCGTAGTCCGGCGATTATTTCGAGTTTTTACCGTCTGGTCAGGCTGCCCCGATTGCTGGGCATCACGCCGATCGAAGGTGTGCTGATGCTGGCCCTGCTGGGCGCAGATCGCTGGCTTGGGGTGTTGGCCGGCGTCCCGACCATCAAAACCGTCACCGCGCAAGACCCGCCCAATGTGCTGAATATCATCCATGCCCTGGATTCCTGCGCACGCTGGTGCGATGAGCAACAGATGTCCGTGTCATGGATGGTGCAGCAGGCGTCGGTGGCGCAGATGCCGGCGGCGTCGACGGTGGATGAGTTGCAGTTGTTCGATCAGGTGCGGAATTTGTTGTCGGGTGCTTTTTTCACCAATACCGCGTTGCTGATGGCGGGTGTCCCTGCGTTGGCGGGTGGTGCTGATTGGTTGGACCTGCTGACCTCGCTGGTCGACAACAAAGGCCTGGTGATCAACCCGCGACACATGAGCGAATCCGATTACCGGGCGCACGCACGCGCACGTCTTCTGATCGCGGTGCGCGATGGTTTTGGGGGCGATGACGATGTCGATTACAGCGATATTGTCGACAAAATGTCAGGTGTGCTGCTGCAAGTCAGAGGCGCTCAACAGTCGGTGGTCAAGGAGTGCCTGGCGGTTTACGCCGGGCTGGATTCGGAGCGGGTGCTGGCGATCATTGAGTGGACGAACATCAGCGTCGACTATCTATTGCGTCAGGTGCTGGATCGCTCTGTCCAAATCGATACGGCCCGGGCTTCGGGCTTGCGCTGGGAAGCGCCAGTCGACCCGTTTCTGCAAGTGCTGGCCGAGGTGCGCCGGCGCAGCGCGGTGGTGATGAAGCTGGACCTGAGCCCCGAATTACTGCGCGACTATCTGGAATACGGTCATCTGGCCTGGATGGGGCAAGCGGATAAATACGCGTTGACGGTCAACACGCTGTATGACCTGACCGTGCTCAATCGGGCCTTTGCCGCCAGCGAATCGCCCGCCAGCACATTGCTCGACTACCTGCGTCAGGTGCATGCCTTGCCCGATCCACTGACCGGGGATGCGTTGAGTCTGGCGCAGCAAGCGGCGTCGATCAAACTGGCCAGGTTTTTCGCCTGGAGCGTCCAGGAAGTGCGCGAATGCGCAAATCGGGTAGACCCGCAACGGATCATCAGAAACCTCCGGTAACTGGATTTGCTGATGCGCGTCCGTGCATCGGCGATGCGTACTGGCATGGATGCGCAGACTATTTTTCTGATCGGCGCGCTCCCCGCGACGCTGAACGAACCGGCTTATGAAACCGCTGCCGGGCATGCGCTGCTAAGTCTCTCTGAGCAGCGCGAGCCCTTGGTCGCCGTTACAGGCGAAATCGATGAGCAGGTCGTGACGATGACGTGTTCAGTGAACGCCACCCAGGTCATCGCCAATAAGCCTGGTGAAACCATCACCTTCACCGTGACGGTCAGGGACCTTGAGGACCGGTCTGTGAGTGGGGTCGAGGTGCACTGGGAAACCGAACTGGGCAGCTTCAACAAATCGGTCACCACGACGGACGGGGTAGCCGTCGCCACCTTTACTCCCGGCGCGGTCATGGGCACGGTCACCCCGGTTTTCTGGCTGGACCTGCAGGACAAACACTACGCCCCCACGGTGGAAATCATCGCCGATGCCACGAGCATGATGTTTCCTCTGCGCTACAAGTCCCGGGAGCCGCTGGGCATTGTGCCGCGAGGTCAGGAAGTCGAGCTTTACGCCGGCGTACAGGACAGCTACGGCAATGTCGGGGCGAACATGTTGGTGGACTGGCTCAGTGAGACCAGCGGTACGGGGACTGCGATCATCAGGCCAAGTCAGGGGTTCACCAATCAGCAAGGGCTCACACGGGTCTTTGTTTCAAGCCGTACGGGCGGCGTGTTCGAATTCGGTGTGCTCATCCAGGCCAGCGATACGACCCTGTATTTTGAAGCCATCACCTTCGCCGGCGACACCTTGCCGGGTTGAGGGCTGGGGCGGTTGAGGTGGTTTGACAGCAACGAATCCGGTCTCGGGAGAGGCGTCATGGACAACAAGCGAATCGCCGGTCTGCTGGAACAGCGTCGCTCGGCGTTGGTCGAGTACAGCATCGGGCAGATCAAAAAAAGCACCGTCGATAACCGTTTTAATTTCGTCAGAACACCCGCGGATCTGTTCGAGTTGCTGCGGATGGACCCGCTGGACAGCTTCGCGGTCCAGACTACTCCGGTCGCCGAGGCTGTCAGCTGTGCGCAACAATTTATCCATGCCGCGTATCGAAAGCTTGAACCGGGTTATGAAGAAGAGTTCAGCAAAGGGGATTTGCAAACCTGGGAGCTTTACAGCAATTACCCGGATTGGGCAGCGGTGCAAATGATTGGCTGCTATCCGGAAAACTACATCAACCCCTATGTGCGGCGACGTCAGACGTCGCTGTTCAAGGCGCTGGCCGACAACCTCAATCAAACCCGTCTGAGCGCCGATACGGTGCTGCTGGCCCTGCAGGATTACCTGCAAGAGTTCGAGCAGATCTGCAACCTGGATGTCATCAGCGGTTACGTCGACGGTACATCGGCCGCTCAAGCCGATTATTACTTCATTGGGCGCAAGCGCACCTCACCGTATCCGTATTACTGGCGCCGGGCCGAGGTGGTGCTGGCGCCCGATAGCACGGCGATCAACCCGGCGGCGTGGAGTGAATGGCAACCGGTCGAGATCCCGACGGGGGAGAGGGTGCTGGATATCCGCCCGGTGTTCTGGGGAGGGCGTTTGTGTGTGGTCTGGGCTGAGTGGCTCGATGGTGTGAAGAGCCGGCAACAGAACGAGTTCATGGCGCCCAAACTGGATATCAATCTGGCATTCATGATGTCGAACGGTCATTGGTCGGCACCGTTGTCCCTGTACAGCGCCGAGCAGGAGAAGGTGTTTTCCGGTGAGGCCCGGCTGATTGCCACCCTGTTTGCGGACTCCCAGCATCCCAAGGGCAAACTGGGCGTGTTGTTGACCAACCGCAACCTCGTCGATGACCCCGCACCCGCACCCGACGAGCGGCTGGATGTGGTCGTGGTCCGAGACGTGCTGTTGCGTCCCGTGGTCGACTATGGCGGATGGCTGGAAGCCTTGGCAGATTACCGCTTCGTCACGCGGGATATCTTGCAGAACCCGTTTTCATCACAGAGTACGCCGGGGATTGTCGACACTATTGAGGATGAAGGTCCATTGACTGCGTTCTACAGCCTGCAAGCGTTGGTATTGCGTGCTGGCAGTGAGGACATACTCCTCGTCAGTGGCCAGTGCCTGCCAGTACCGGGCAGTGTCGATGCGCCTGTCGCAACGTTTGACTTGACGATGGCCAACCCGGCATCAGGCGACCCGGCCCCCGCGACCGGTTCTTTTTCCATGGGGGGCGGCTGGCGCACTTCAGTGTTGGCGGTGAAGCGCCAGGCCGGTGGGTTTACCGGCCCCACGACGTTCACTTTCGGGTCTGCGCCCGCCACGCAAGCGGGACGCAAACAGTATGTGGTGACCGCTCCCGTGGTGCTCGGCTTTGCACCGCCGGAGCTGGACAAGGCCAACGCACTGGGGGCCCAGTTTCTTGCCCTCAAGCAAGCGGGGCTGGCGCTCAAGAACGTGCGGCTCAATTCGTTGTTCGGGCCGGAGCTGGTACAGCGCGCCAACGTTTCCATCGACGCGCTGCTGGATTGGGATACCCAGTTTTTGGCGGAGCCACCACCGACCTCTGGCGCGATCATTGAGCCTAAAGGGGCCTTTGACGGGGCCAACGGACTGTTTTTCTGGGAGCTGTTTTTTCATCTGCCGCATTTGGTCGCCATCCGTCTGAGCGCTGAAGATCGTTACCTCGAGGCGCAAAACTGGCTGCACTACCTGTTTGCCCCTCAAGCGGCAGCGGACAATAAAACGGAGCCGCACAAATATGATTACTGGCGGTGCCGACCCTTGATCACGTTAGGCAACACCGGGTGTGAAGCCGCTGCACCGACCGATCCGGATGCTATCGGCTACTCGGCGCCTCAACATTTTCAGATTGTTGTCTACGTCGACTATGTAAAAAACCTGATCGCTTGGGGTGACTGGCATTACCGGCAACTGACCCGTGACAGTCTGGTGGCCGCCAAGCTGTGCTACGTCCAGGCCGAGTTCCTGATGGGCCAGGCCCCGTCGACGCAAACCGTTAGCCGATGGGAACCGAAAACCCTAGGCGAGTTGCTGGACCTCTCCCTTTCCCGGCCAGCGCTTGAGGCCTTCGAGCAATCCTTCGCGTTCAGTCTGGCGGACGTGCCTTCAAGGGCCAAAGAGCCGCCACTGCTTGGCCTGTTGGCCAATAAACCTTTCCAAAAGCCGATCAACGAGCAGTTGCTGGCGCTGTATGCCATACCCGGCAGTCGCCTGAACAACTTGCGCCATAACCTCACCCTCGACGGCAAGCCGATGCAGATCCCGTTCTTCAGCCCCCCAACGGACCCCAATCAGTTGCTGCGAGATCTGGCGGCCGGTGGTGCGGGTTCACCGCGACCCATGGGGGGGCGATTGGTGGTGGTGGCGTATCGTTGGCGAGTGGTCTTCGAGGCGGCGTTGCGCGCCGCACAAACGCTGCAAGAGTTCGGCAGTCAGGTGCTGCGGTTCCTGGAACAACGTGATCGTGCCGAGCAGGAAGAGATGCAACAAAACCATCTTGTCGAACTGGGCGCCTATGCCAGAAGCGTGCAAGAGCAGACCATCGCGCAAATGGAGTCGACGCTCTCGGCGCTCGGACAGAGCCGGTCCGTGGCGCAGGAGCGCGCCGATACTTACGCGCTGCGTTATGAAGAAAACGTTACCGCCGCTGAATACGACGTGATGAACACGCTGCACCTGGCCAAGCAGTTGAGCATCACGTCAACGGCGATCAAAGGTGTCGGCGCGGCACTGGCCGTGGCGCCCAATATTTTTGGCGTGGCCAACGGCGGGCATCGCCTGGAAAAAATCGCGGACGCGGTGGTTTTCGGCCTGGACATCTCCGCTGCGGTGCTGCAAATGGACGCGGATAAAGAGGCCACCACCGAAGCCTATCGTCGCCGGCGTCAGGACTGGGATTTTCAACGTCAGCAGGCCCTGGCAGAGGTCCGTGCCATTGATGAGCAAATCATCGCGCAGACACATGCGATAGAGGCCGCCAAAGTCAGCCAGCAGCAAACCCTGACGGCCAACAGCCAGGCGCTGGTGCTTTACAACTTCCTCAAAAAACGTGCGACCGGCGCCGAGTTGTACGGTTGGCTGTTGGGTCAGCTCAAGGCCCTTCACTACCAGGCCTATGACGCCGTCGTCAGCCTGTGCATCAGTGCTCAGGCCTCGTTGAGTGCCGACACCGGCGACTACGACTCGTCGATCTTGTTGCCTCAGGTCTGGCTGGACAATCGCCACGGCCTGACAGCGGGCGAGCACCTGCGTCTCTATTTGCTGCGCATGGACGCCGAATACATCCAGCGTTACGAGCGTCGTCTGGAGTTGATCAAAACCGTGTCCCTGCGGCAGTTGTTTGATGACGCTGTGGATCGGCAAGTGGGTTTTGATGACTGGGCGAGCGCGCTCCTGTCACTGCAAGACACCGGGACCCTGGAATTCCGACTGACGCAGTTGCTGTTTGATCGCGATCATCCAGGGCACTACTGCCGTCAGATCAGTTCGGTGGAAGTCGATCTGCCGGTGTTGACCGGGCCATTCGAAGATGTCAGAGCAACCTTGTTGCAGGTCTCAAGCATGACCGCGACCAAGGCATCGCTGCGATCGGTGGAGTATTTGCACGCCCCCGACAATAACCCGGCGCCTGCCGACGTGCAGGTCAACCTGCGCAGTGGCCAGCAAATCGCCTTGTCGGTTGGGCTTGCCGACTCCGGCATGACCACAATGAAGCCAGAGGAAGGTTTGCTTAACCCCTTCGAATGTACCGGGGTCGTCTCACGCTGGGTCTTGAGGTTCCCGTGGCCGAAAAAGCCTGCGCAACAGGCCATGCTGGCCTCTTTGACGGACGTCATTGTGCGTGTTCGCTATACGGCCCGGGACGCAGAGCCGACGTTCACCAGAAGAGTGATGGACATGGTCACGGAAGCGGAGGCGTCAGCCACCACGCCGGGGGTCGCAAACGGAGTCAACCGTCATGAATGAGCCCGTCATCCAGGCCGATACCAGCCTGATCCTCAACGGCGACTTCAGCCAGGGATTAACTCAATGGACCAAGGGGTCGCATAACTCGCACTTGATCGCGACTCAATCGGACTGGTACGAGGGTGAGCGGATTCGTTACCTGTTCATGCAGGATGGCGCATCCGTCAGCCAGTCGATGGGGTTGCCTGTGGACCGCAGCGCCGATGCGCGGTACGTCCTCAGTTTTCTGTGTGAAAACCGCCACACCGCCCCGGGGCGATTGCTCATCAGTGTCGATGGCAGCGGCGAGCAACTGGACATCGAACTGCTTGCCGACAATGCGCGGGACAGTGCAGAGGATCAGTTGCGACGGGATGCCGGACAGCCGCTGGAATTCATCCCGAGGTTTTACGAGGTCGAACTGGCATTGCCGCTCCAGCACGGCGGCGCAATCCGCATCAATGTTGTCAGCCCGGTGAATCGACCCAGCGATGTGATCTCGGGTCTATGCATCACGCGTATCCAGATCCTTGTGCACCTCGGGCCGCTGGTGTTGGAACGGCTGGTACTGGATGGGCAGGTGTTGTCACCGGACCGTCCGTTGTACCTGTGCGTGGGAGCGGTCGAAAGCATGCAGCATCGGTTTTTCTGTGTGCCGGTGGCGGGTAATCCGTGGTTGAACACTGAGGCCGCGCTGGTCAGTGACGACAACCCGCAGGGTGCGATTATCGCCACCCCGGCCTGGGGCGTGGACCAGCCGCTTAGTGCAAATTGGCACCTGGACGCTCCGCTGATGACGGACCAGGAGCCCGTGGCGTTTTCGATCAGCCTATTGAACCGATACACCGCCCAGGCCTACTCGATGGCGGCGTCGTTCGGGCATCACCGACTGGTGTTCCGTGATGTGCTGGAGGCCGCGTATTACCCGGTGGTGGAATACGGGCAGAGTGTTCGTGTCGGTGTTCTGGTGGCCTCGTATTACACCGGTCAGCCCCTCGGTGGACGAACCGTGACCTGGACACACAATGCCCACCGCGTTCAGGCCGCCGTCACGAGCGACGACAGCGGCTGGGCGTACTTTGACTATGAACCGCCAGAGGCCGGCGATTTCGAACTCATAGCCTCAGTGGAGAGTTTGTATTACACCAGCGGCGTGGCGACCCAGTCGGTGAGCGTGCGTGCGCTGGCCACCGACCCGTGGGACGACCTGAAAGTGGTGGTCGAGGGGCAGGAGCTGCTGTGGGACGACGTCACCGGTTACCCCAATCGTGGGTCGGCGTATCCGCTGCAACTGAAACTGCCGCCCGACAGCCCTCTGTGGGGAACGGACCTGTACTTGAAGTGGGAGGGTGACTCGCCGGACCGATTGGGCGTGACGGTGAGCCCGGCGCTTGAGAGCGCGGTGCCGGTCGCGGATGAGGCCCCTGAGTGGATATTGACCTGCGAGGATCGTCTGGACGCTCGCTTTGATCTGCGGCTGGGCTGCTCGAGGCTGTTGCTGCCTTCTACCCGCAAACCGATGTCGCTGGCGCGTAACCTGGTCAGAATTGGTGAGGTGCGTGATGCGAACCGCTCGCCGGTGGTCGATGAACAGGAAAGTGTGCTGCTCAGGTTGCAAGTGGTGCATATGATCGCCAGTGGTAACGGTGATCCGGTGGTCAATGCACTGGTTGAGTGGGACGGGCCCAATGGCAGCGTTGCGACGGTCACCGGCGCGGGGGGGTGGGCCAGCGTGCTGGACGTCCCTCACCAGGCCGGCACCTACACGATCACGGCCAGGGTCAGGGCCCATGAACACATGGCCCCGGTTGAACGTCCGTTTGCGGTGACGGCGCAGGCGACCAGCCCATGGAAAGGTGAGGCGAGGTTTTATCTGGACGACGTTGAGGTTGATCCGGCCGTCGGTATTGCCTGTCGGCTCGGCCGTTCCCATGTTTTTCGCGTCGCGCCGAGGCCGGGCAGCCCGGCGCAGGACCAACCCATGACTCTGCGCATCAACGTTCAGGAGCCAGGGCTGGGGTTGACGATCGGCGCACCGACAGCGACTGCCGACGGTGGCTGGCAATGGCCGCTGACCTCCACGGGCGCCAGTCAGAGTGGAATGTTTGTGTGTGGGCTGCTCAGCGATGTCTGGACACAAGAACGCATGCTATCGGGCCGCTTGCTGTCGCAGAACCTCGCCGATGAAGTCACCGTGGTGCTCGATCAAGTGCCGGCAACGCTTGGTGCGCAGACGCTGTACCCGTGCCTGGGGGCGTTGCACCGCTTCAATGTGTTGCCACATGCCCTGAGCCCGCTGGTGGGGCTGGACGCAAAACTGAAATGGTCGGGCACTAGCGCCGAACAACTGGGGGCCACGGTCGACCCCGCGCTGAGTGTGGCGCAGGCCTTCAGCGATGGCGGCGCACTCTGGTTACTGGACTTCAGCGCCAGTCAGCAGCGTGGACAGTTTTCCCTGGCGCTGGAATTGCCGCAGCTCAATCTGACATCCGCTGCCAACGCGATGGAGTTGGGGCATAACAAAGTCAGCATCGCGCTGGCGCATGAGCCGGTAGTGGACCCGGTCGTGGGGCAGGATCGGGCCTGGATGTGGACGCAGGTGATCTCGGCGTATACCCGCCAACCGGTTGCGCAGGTGCCCGTCACCTGGTCGGCGGGGCAGAACTCGCAGACGCTGGAGACCGATGCGAGTGGCTGGTCCGGGTTTGGCCTGTTGCCCGCTGTGGCGCAGACGCAGGAGGTCAAGGTCAGCGTGTTGAGCCGTTATGACGGTTTTGAAGAGACCCGAAACATGACGGTCAAGGTGCTGGCGCAGGACCCGTGGAAAGGCATCCGCATCAGGTTCGATGGGCAACCCGAGCAGCCCTGGGGCAGCAAGACCTATTTCCCGCGCCGCAAGGGCACGCACAGCATCGAGGTGCTGGCCGAGGCGGGCAGTCCGTTGTTTGGGCATGACTTGACGCTCGGCCTGACCGGCACCGGGCCTGCGGCACTGGGGTTGGACTTTATGCTGTCGCCGCTCGGCGCGCCTCGCTGGTTCTCTTCTGCCGGGCTGCTCTATGAATTCAAATGCGACGACTTGCGTGACGGCAGCTTTGCCTTGCGACTGGCGGCGACCAGGTTGGCGAACCTGTCGCCGGCCAATGCCATGTCGCTGGGCACGGGCTCACAGGTGTTGAAACTTATTGTTGAAAACCGCGTTCAGCAGACGCTCGACTGGGGGCAGGCATTGTACGAGCAGGTGAGCGTGGTGTCGGCCATCAGTGGCAAGCCCCTGGCCGGTATGACCGTGACTTGGGAAAGCCCCGACCTGGGCGTAATCACCAGTCAGACTGACTTTTATGGCGTAGCGCGGCTGCACTTCAAACCCCTCACCGCCGGCGCGGGAACGGTGAAGGTGACGGTGGGTGATCACGTGTATTCGGAATCGGTTTCACTGGCCTTTGTGGTCAATGAACCGCGTGAGATCGCAGCCCTGACCCGTGCCACTGCCGATGGTTATCCGGGGGAAGAGGTCGAGGCACAGGCCACCGTTGTGTCGGCCATTACCGGTCAGCCGCTGAGTGGCGTGGAGGTGATGTGGGATTACGCAGGTGCGTCGCTTGCACCGACCCTGACCGATGCGCAGGGTCAGGCCACTGTCCGCTTCAGGCTTGGCGTGCCCGGTACGACCGTACTGGATGCATCGGTGCGCGGTGGTGAAGGTGGCTGGGATATGAAGTCACTGTTAATCACGACGCTGGAAGACGCGTTGCGACTGGACGACTTGATCGTCGACCAAGCGAATAGTGTTATCGGGGAAACCGCAAGCGCCAAGGCGAAGGTGGTGTATGACCGTGGTGGCATCGCCGCACCTGATGTGCGGGTGAATTGGCGTTTTGCACAGTTGCAGCTAGCGCCCTCTCTCACCAATGGTGAGGGGTTGGCGCCGGTCGAGTTCAAGCTTGCTCAGGTCGGAACATTCAGTCTGGTTGCGACCCTTGAGGGTGATCCTTCGGCGACACGGGAAAAACAGCTCACGGTGGTGAAACCCGTGCGCATGATGTCCCAGTTTCGTGGGGGAGGGACCTATCCGGTAGGCGGCTCCGGGGCAATCAAATTTAGGGTCATCTCACTTGAGACGGGCGAGCCGATAGAAAATCAAGAAATATTCTGGGTCGTTAGAGAGGTTGAAGATTCAACAAGGTCCGGCCCGGATGGCTGGGTAGACAGGGCTTTTTCCCTGTCGCCGGGTTTCTCCGGCTATTTGCAGGTGAGGGTGTACATCAAGGATTCGCAAGGTGGCGTCGCTGATCAGCAGTTTGTGACCATGAAGTTCGTTGGGCCGGACTGAGATGTTCTCAGAGCACGTTACCTCTTTTTAAACTCAGGTAACGCGTGATCAGCTCGGCCCCGAACGCTGCGGGCCGGGCATCCACTATGTGGGCGCCATAAGCACTCAACCGCTCGTGGAGTTCGGCCCGCGCATTCAAATAGTCCACCGTCCCGCAATACAGCAAGGCCTCGGGCAAGGTTTGCACCGGCAACTGCCGCAAGGTGTCGAGGGTGTCTTCGCGCAGGCTGGCGATCAGCACCCGATGTCGTTGCCCCAGGCGTTGCACGGCATTGAGCAGTTCTTCATCGTCTTCATCCCGAAGGTTGGTCACCAGCACCACCAGCGCCCGGCGTTTTTGCCGGGCCAGCAACTGGCTGGCCGCAGCCTGATAGTCGGCAGGACGTTGCGTGGTGTCGAGGTCGTAGACGGTGTTGAGCAACTTCTTGAGCTGCCCCGAGCCCTTGACTGGTGCGAGGTAGTGCGGCGGGTCGCTGGCGAAGGTGCTCAGGCCCACGGCATCGCCCTGGCGCAGAGCCACGTAACTGAGCAGCAGGCAGGCGTTGAGCGCATGGTCGAAATGGCTGAGCTCGCCGTCCTGGCTGCGCATCCGCCGACCGCAATCGAGCATGAAAATGATCTGCTGGTCGCGCTCGTCCTGGTACTCGCGGGCAATCGGCGTGCGTTGGCGGGCGGTGGCTTTCCAGTCGATCTGGCGCAGGCTGTCGCCTTCGCGGTATTCGCGCAGTTGATGGAACTCCAGCCCCTGGCCCCGGCGTTGCCGTTGGCGCACACCGAGCTGGCTGAGCCAGTTGTCCACCGCCAACAGTTCGCCGCCATAGAGGCGGGCGAAGTCCGGGTAGACGCGGGTGGTGTCGGCCACCCGGATCAAGCGTTTGCCGGACCACAAACCCAAGGGGCTCGGCAGGTTGATTTCGCCGTGTTCGAAGGCGAAGTGACCACGGCGCAGGGGCCGCAGGCGATAGGTGATCTGGCTGTGCTGGCCGGGTTGCAGTTCCACGGTTTGCGGCAAGTGTTCGAAGATCAGCCCATCGGGGGCGTGATCGAAAATCTGCACCTGCAGAGGGTGAGCAAATGCGTGCTCGATATCCAGTTGCACCTCGCCCCAACGCCCCAATGCCAGGCTGCCGGGCATGTGTCGTTTAAGGCGCGGCGCGGGCATTCGCTTGAGGCGGATGGCGTCGATAACGCTCAAGGCCAGAAGCGCCAGCAGTAGCCCCCAACTGATCGATGGCAGGTTTTTCGGCAGGGGGATTTCGAGCGCCCGCAAGGCGCCGAGCACGATGCCCAAGCCAAGCAGCACCGACAGCCAGATCAGCAGCAGGCGGGATGGCTTCATTGGGCGATACCGCGTTGGGTATTTAGAAGATCGCAGCCTTCGGCAGCTCCTACAGGGGCGTGCGATCGATGTAGGAGCTGCCGAAGGCTGCGATCTTTCAAGACGTTCAAACCCTCGGTGCCACAACTTGATCCAGCATCTGGCCGAGCACCTGATCGATATCCAGCCCTTCAATGTCCAGCTCGGGTGCCATCCGCACCCGGTGACGCAACACCGCCAGGGCGCAGCCCTTGATGTCATCCGGAATCACAAATTCGCCGCCGCGCAACAACGCCCGCGCCCGCGCGCAACGCACCAGGGCGATGGACGCCCGTGGCCCGGCGCCAAGGCTCAGGCCGGGCCAGGTGCGGGTGGCACGGGCCAGGCGGATGGCGTAGTCGAGCACCTGTTCATCCAGCGGCAGATCGCTGGCGATGCGTTGCAGCGCCAGCACATCCTTGGCTTGCAACACGGTGCGCAGCGGTTGCACGTCGAGCATGTCGGCGCGGGTCGAGCGGGTGACCTGGCGCACCATGTCCAGCTCTTGCTCGGCGTCGGGATAGTCCATGCGCACCTTGAGCATGAAGCGATCCAGCTCGGCTTCCGGCAGCGGGTAAGTGCCTTCCTGTTCGATCGGGTTTTGCGTGGCCAGCACCATGAACGGCTGGGCAATCGGCAGCGCCCGGCCTTCGAGGGTGACCTGGCGTTCCTGCATGGCTTCGAGCAGCGCGGCCTGGGTCTTGGCCGGAGCGCGGTTGATCTCGTCGGCCAGCAACAGGTTGGTGAACAGCGGGCCCTTGCGCAGTTTGAACTGCTCGGTTTGCAGGTCGTACACCGCGTGCCCGGTGACGTCGCTGGGCATCAGGTCCGGGGTGAACTGGATGCGTGCGAACTCGCCACCGAAGCAACGGGCCAGGGCGCGCACCAGCAACGTTTTGCCCAGCCCCGGCACGCCTTCGAGCAACACATGGCCGCCGGCGATCAGCGCGGTGAGCACATCATCGATCACGCTGTTCTGGCCGATCACGGCTTTCTGCAATTCGTTGCGCACCGCCTGAGCCAATTGACTGGCGCGCTGGCGTTGCTGGGCGGCGTGCTGTTGCGCGTCCGGCTGGATCTCACTCATAAGGCATTCCTCAAGGTTTGCAGGTGGGCGACCTGACGGCTGAATTCAGCGCTCGACAGCCGCTGTTTCGGGCGGGGGCTCAGGGCCTGGCTGATGGCGCGGGTGGGTTGCCGGGTCAGGCGCGCAAGCACCAGCCATTGTTCGGCAACCGCCAATTGTTCGAAACCGGGATGGCGGCGGCGGGCGCGGCGCAGGATGTCTTGCTGCAAGGCCAGCAGCAGATTGTTTTGGCCGTTGCGCCGCAGCATGAAATCGGCGCTGGCGCGCAAGTGTTCCTGAAGTTGTCGGCGCGCCCTCGGCACGGGTTCCAGCAGCGGGCCGTGGCGCACGCCGGCGTGCCAGCCACCGAGAATGATCAGCGCGGCGAGGGCCACCAGTGCCTGGGGAAAGTAGCGCAGCAGCAAGGTCAGCAGCGAATCGTGATCGGTGTTGTACAGCAGCGTCACATTGGTGTCGGCGTTCAAGTACCAGAGCAGCCAGGCGTTGTCGTATTTTTCGATGGCCGGGGTTTTCCACAGGTCAGCGTCGGTAACCACGGTGATCGAACCGGCCCCGTAGGCCAGTTGCATCATGTGTGTGCCCTTGCCGCTGTTGGCCCAGGCCCGGGCGAGGTTTTTCGGGTCGTCCAGATGGAATGCCGTGTCGAAACTGAAGTACGCCGGCGCATCCTCGTCTTCGAGGTAGAGCTTGGTCAGGTCTGGATATGGATCGTCGGCCGGGTCGGGCGGCGGGTCCTTGAGGTCTTTGCTCAAGGATTGATGCAACTGCACCCGATCGAGCAGCAGGTCATTGCTCTGGCCGGTCTTTTCATCCCACAGCGACTCGGCGACGAACAGCAAGCGGCCACCGGCCCGGGTCCAGTTCAGGACCTGATCGATCTGGCGCGGGGTCATGTTCGAACGATCCCCCAACAGCAACAGGCTGTGTTGACGCGGGTCGATGCCGGGCAGCACGTCGAGGCTGTTGGCGTGGGTGACGGTAACGGCGTTTTTGCGCAGGAACTGTTCGGCGGCGAGGTAAGGATTGGCCTTGGCTTCGGGCGAGGCGCCGTGATCGACAATCTCCTGGTAGGGCGTGGCTTTGAGATATAGAAAAACGCACAGCGCGGCCAACAACACAGCAAACAGCGCGCCGAGCGCCTGCCACCCGCGCCGGTTCAACGGGCGGCTCCCGGGTTGAACAGCGCTCGCCAGCCGTCGCAGAGTTCCTGTTGCAGCGCCGCCGGGGGCAAGCGATGCCCGTAGGCCATGTTCTGCCAGTGTCGGGTCAGGTTTTGGCTGAAGGCGAGCAAGGCTGGTTGTTGCAGTTGCCCGACCCGCGTCAGTACCTGGCCTTCGGTGTCGGCGTCTTTGAGGGGCAGATTGAAGTCGTGCAGCAAGCGGCTGAGCAAGGCCCGATAAAGCAGCCCGAGGGCTTCACGCGGGTTGGTTTGCCAGAGGATTTCGGCGGTGGCCGCGACATCGGCGGGCAAGGTTTCCTGGTGGACATCCAACCCGAACAGTTGCTTGGGCACCGGGCGCTGGATCTTGCTCCGCAGTGCCGGTCGGCGGCTGACAAACGCCTGAAGCCATTCGCGGTAACGCCAGATCAACAACGCAAGCCCCCCGATCAGCGCGCCCCACAACAGCACTTCCACTAACGTGGCCAATGCGCCGAAGCGTTGACTATCCAGTGCTCGAAGCAAGGCCTTCAACCATTCGGGCGCGTTGGCATCACCATCACCCGCGTTTTGCGGGGCCGGTTTTTCTTCGCCAAAACGGTAGCGGGTGATGCTTTCCTTGTTCTTGAACGGCGGCTGTTCGAGGATTGCCTTGATGCTGTCCCGTGACGCCTGGCTGGTCAGCGGCTGGTCGAGCAGGCGCGGGGTGTCCGGTGTCATGACCGGCTCTGCGGCCCAGACACTTTGTGTCGTCGGCATCAGCAGGATCACCACCAACAGCAGGGCAACCGCCGCACTGCTCAGGCGTTGGCGCATGCGCCGGAATACCAACTCGATGTCCCAGGCCTCCAGCACCGTGCGCCGGTTCAAATAAAGGCTGAAGCCGCAGGCCACGTAGATCGGTTCCCACAGCACCAGCACCAAGGCGTAAAAGGCGTTGGTCAGGTGTTCCAGCCAGCGCCAGTCATGATCGGCGGCAGCGATGAGGGTCTGCCAGTCCCAGTCGAGCTCGATCTGTTGTGGCAGCAGCAGGTAGAACAACACCATCAAGCCGATCCACAGGGCGGTTTCCAGGTGCACGCCGATGATCGTCAGCCATTGCCCGGCACCGGCATTGCGTTGCAGCAAAACACGCAGGCGTTGTTGGCGCGCTGTCCCGCCCAGGCCTTCGAGTTGCACCACCGGCATCACAAAACTGCGGCTCAGACTCAGGCGCCGCCAGGTCAGGCTTGCCAGCAATTGCGGCTTGAGCAGGCTGGGCCATTGGCGCAGGGCTTGTTTGAGCGTTGGGGTTTCACCGAACAGGGATTTGGACAGGATGTACAGCGGCAGCCGCTCGAACGCCGGTTTCAGCCACCAGAAAATAAACACCGCCAGCGACGGCGAGTCCCACAACAGCAGACTCAGCAGGGCGAACACCGGCAAGGTCACGATGGCCCAACTGGTCATCAGCAAGCGTCGGTGCCGTTGACTCAGCAACACGCCCAGGTCCATGGCTTCCCAGGTGCTGCGCGGGCGAATCACCACCGTGGCGTCACTCAGGCGCATGGCGAGTCCGTCCGGCCAACAGCAGATACGCCGCCACCAACAACCAGAGCCCGGCGCCGACCAGGTATTTGGTCATGGGCGCGGGCGCGGTCATGGACGACCAGTAGGCTTCGATAAACGCCGCCATCAGCAGAAACAGCATCACCCCGCAAATCAGCAGCACGCTTTTACGCGCCGCAAGGCGCAAGGCCTCGCCCCGGCGCAGGCGCCCCGGTGCAATCAGCGCCCAGCCCAATTGCAGGCCGGCGGCACCGGACAGAACGATGGCGCTCAGTTCGAACGCGCCGTGGCCAATCACGAAGGACCAGAAGGTTTGCCCATAACCGATGTGCGTAAGGTGCCCGGCCACCGCACCGATGGTGAGGCCGTTGAAGACCAGGAAAAACGCGCTGCCCAACCCAAACAGCACACCGCTGGCGAAGGTCTGAAAGGCGATGCCGATGTTGTGCATGATGTAGTAGCCGAACATCACCCAGTCTTCGCTGGCTGCACGTTCGGCCGAGCGACCGAGGTGCCCGGCGACCGGGTCGTACATGCTTTGCATCTCGCTGACCTGCTCGGCCGGGATCAGGTTGTAGATCAGGTCCGGGAACAGGTACACCAGCAGACCCATGCCGATCAGGCTGCCGAAAAACATCAGGCCGGCGACGAGTACGAAGCGCCATTGCTCGCGCACCAGGCGCGGGAAGTCGGCGAGGATGAACGCCAGTGCATTGGCCCCCAAGCGGCTGCGATGCCGATAAAACTGTTGATGCCCGCGCAGCACTTGATGCTGCAACGAGTCCACCAGGAAGCTGCTGTAGCCGCGCTCCCGGGCCATGGCCAGGTGTTGGCAGAGCCGGCGATAGTCTTTCGGAAAACTGGCGATGCGTGAGGCGTCCTTGCCCTGCTCCAACCGGTCGAGGACGAAGGCGAACTGCTCCCATTCGGCCTTGTGGCGACTTTCGAAAAGGCTTTGCTTCATGCGGGGCCCAACAAGCCGCGGGCGATGCCGTTGAGTTCGGCCACCGCCCGTGGCGTCGGCACCTGCAACGGCTGGGCGAGGATGCTCGCCAGTTCGTTGGCCCGTGCTTCGGAGAGTTCACCCTGACGCTCGGCAAAACCCAGGATGGCGCGCTGCTCGGTCAGTGTCAGGGCGAAGGCCGGGCGCCGGGGCGTTGCTTCGGGCAGGTCGGGGCGGGGGAGCGGTTGTTCGCTATAGATCACCAGCGTACCGGCGGCCAGATCGCCGAGGCGCTTGAAGGTCGGATGTTGCAGGCAACTGATGGCGCCCAGAAAGTAGCCGAACGGCAACAGGTCGACAAAACGCAGCAGGTTGCGCAGCAGCGAGGCCGCCCAGCCGACGGGCGTGCCGTCGTCCTGGACCACGCGCAAACCCATCCACTGCTTGCCGGGCGAGCGCCCCTGATTGAGCACCTCGAACAGCACCATGTACCACCAACTGACCGCGAACAGCAGGATCGAGCCCAGCCCGGCGCCGAGTTTGCCGAGAAATGCCAGCACGGTGAACAACACGCCGAGGATCAACCCGCGCAAGCCCAGGTCGATGCAGAACGCCAGCGCACGGACCGGCAACCCGGCCGGGCGCAGTGGCAAGTCGATGCCTTCGGGCGTTTCGACTTGATACCGCGTATCCAGTGGCGGGGGCAGCGTCGCTTTCCTTGGCAGTGCTGTGGTCTCGAGCATGGGCAACCTGAATGATGGGGCCGGATCGGGATTCAATGTCCGTCCGATGCTAGCAGCCTCTCGGGGGGAAACGACATAACTATGTATTGCACGATGCGAAGCCGCAGGTGATTGAATGACAGATTGACTGGCCGCAGCGACTTGTCTGCGCCTAGACTTCGTCGGTCTTCAGTTCAGGAACAGCCCGTGACCTCCATCTTCTGGTACGACTATGAAACCACTGGCATCAACCCCCGTTGCGACCGCCCGTTGCAAGTGGCCGGGATTCGCACCGACTTCGAGCTCAATGAAATAGACGAACCGGTCAATCTGTATTGCCAGCCCAGCGACGACATCCTGCCGCATCCGGCGGCGTGCGCGATCACCGGCATCACCCCGCGCCAATTGGCCGAACAAGGCTTGAGCGAAGCCGATTTCATGACCCGGGTGCATGCCCAACTCGCAGCGCCCGGCACCTGCGGGGCCGGTTACAACACCTTGCGTTTCGACGACGAGATGACCCGTTACAGCCTGTATCGAAATTTCTTCGACCCCTATGCCCGCGAGTGGCAGGGCGGCAACAGTCGTTGGGACCTGATCGATGTGGTGCGCGCCGCTTATGCCCTGCGCCCCGATGGCCTGGCCTGGCCTACCGACGATGAAGGGCGGGTGACGCTTAAGCTGGATCGCCTGACGGTCGCTAACAACATCGATCACGGCAATGCCCACGAGGCCTTGTCGGACGTTCGCGCCACCATCGCCCTGGCCCGTTTGATTCGCGAGAAACAGCCGAAGTTGTATGACTGGCTGTTTCAGTTGCGCAGTAAGCAAAAGGTGATGGATCAGGTTCGGTTGTTGCAGCCGATGGTGCACATCTCCGGGCGTTTTTCCGCGGCCCGTCACTTCGTCGGCGTGGTGCTGCCGCTGGCCTGGCACCCGCGCAACAAGAACGCGTTGATCGTTTGTGATCTGCACCTGGCCCCCCAGGGCTTGCTCGATCTGGACGCCGAGACCTTGCGTCAGCGCCTGTACACCCGGCGCGATGATCTGGCCGAAGGCGAACTGCCGGTGCCGCTCAAACTCATCCACATCAATAAGTGCCCGGTGGTGGCGCCGTTGTCGGTACTTCGCCCTGAAGATCAGCAACGCCTGGGCCTGGACATGGCGCTTTATCAGGCGCGAGCGCTGCGGCTAAGTGACGCACAACAAGTTTGGCGCGATAAAGTCACGGCGATTTATGCCAACGAAGATTTCGCCCCGAGCCTGGACCCGGAGCAACAGTTATACGATGGCTTTATCGGTGATCGGGACCGGCGTTTATGTGAGCAAGTCCGGGCGGCGGACCCTGCGCAATTAGCGCAACAACAATGGCCGTTCGATGATGAACGTTTACCGGAATTATTGTTTCGATATCGCGCACGCAACTTCCCCGACACCTTGAATTTTGAAGAGCAAGAACGCTGGCGAATATTCTGTCAGCAACGTTTGTTGGTACCGGAGTACGGGGCGCCAAATACCCTCGAAACTTTTACAGAGGCAGCGGCCCAATGGGCGACTAGTGCTACATCGATTCAGCGGGAGGTGCTGAATGAGTGGCAAAATTATGTCTTGGAATTACGCAATCGTTTGAGTCTTTGAATTCGAAAATCAGCCAGCCTGAATGCCAGGCATAAAAAAACGCCAGCATTTGCTGGCGTTCTTTTTGCGTCACAGAATCTGTCTGCGACGAGCGTGCGGCTTAGCCCAGCAGGGTAGCCCAGCCTTCAACCACATCACCGCCCCACTTGGCTTTCCACTCTTTCAGAGTCTTGTGGTTGCCACCTTTGGTTTCGATGACTTCGCCGTTGTGCGGGTTTTTGTATTGTTTAACTTTGCGAGCACGCTTGGTGCCAGTAGTTTTTACTGCGCCGCCGCGTGGTGCTTTGGATTTGGACTCTGGATCCAATAGCGCAATGATGTCACGCAGGGATTTGGAATATTCGCCCATCAGGGTGCGCAGTTTGCCTTCGAATTCCAGCTCGGTTTGCAGTTTGTCGTCTTGGGACAGGTTCTTCAAACGGGCTTGCAGCTCTTTGATAGCTTCTTCGGTGGCGCGGTATTCGTTGATCAAGGACATGAGGACTACCTTATGTAGGACGCGGGATGGCAGGGGACAGTGCGGCAATAATAGTCAGGGTGTTTCATCAAGTAAACATTTAACCGGAGTTTATTTAATTTAGTTGCGGCGAGCCGGTCACAAATTTCGATGTATTGTTAAATAGTGTCGGGCTAATGCTCACACATATTCACAACTGAGCGCTTGAAGAGGGGCAACATGAACTCCATCGCGCGGGACGCGGCACTGCCAGAATCGCTGTCGCCCGGCAGTGTGCGGCGCAAGGCGTGATCAATACTGCAGTTTTGCCGCGCAATCGCTAGAATGGCGGCCTTTGCGAAGTTCTGGAGTTTCCCCTCATGCGCACTTTTCGGCTGGTGATTGCTTGCCCGGACCGCGTCGGCATCGTTGCTAAAGTCAGTAACTTTCTGGCGTCACATAACGGCTGGATCACTGAAGCGAGCCACCACTCGGACAATCTCAGTGGCTGGTTCTTCATGCGTCACGAGATTCGTGCCGATTCGCTGCCTTTTGGTATTGAAGCTTTTCGTGAGGCGTTTGCGCCGATCGCCGAAGAGTTCTCGATGAACTGGCGCATCACCGATACCGCCCAGAAGAAACGCGTGGTGTTGATGGCCAGCCGTGAGTCTCATTGCCTGGCCGACTTGCTGCACCGCTGGCACAGCGATGAACTCGATTGCGAAATCTCCTGTGTGATTTCCAACCATGATGACTTGCGCAGCATGGTTGAGTGGCACGGCATTCCGTACTACCACGTCCCGGTCAATCCGCAGGACAAAGAACCGGCGTTCGCCGAAGTCTCGCGCCTGGTCAAACAGCACGCTGCAGAAGTGGTGGTACTTGCCCGTTATATGCAGATCCTGCCGCCGGAGTTGTGCAGCGAATATGCGCACAAGGTCATTAACATTCACCACAGCTTCCTGCCGTCGTTCGTCGGTGCCAAGCCGTATCACCAGGCTTCCCTGCGTGGCGTGAAGTTGATCGGCGCCACTTGCCACTATGTCACCGAAGAACTGGACGCCGGTCCGATCATCGAGCAGGACGTGGTGCGCGTCAGCCACAGCGACAGCATCGAAGACATGGTGCGTTTCGGTCGCGACGTCGAGAAGATGGTGCTGGCCCGTGGTCTGCGCTATCACCTGGAAGATCGAGTGTTGGTACACGGCAATAAAACCGTCGTGTTCTAAAACACCGCGGTTGAAATTCGAAGGGCCTGGGCGTTCAATCGCTTCAGGCCCTTCGCCGTTTCTGCACTGAGGATATTGACCATGGCCGATCCACTGGACAAAGCCACTTCCAGGGCGCCCGCAACATTAGGCGAGGGTTGTTTGAGTCGTTATGACCCGCAAGACATGAGCCCGGAGGATGGGACGGAGTTTCCGGGGGCTGCCGAGTTGTGGGAAGAGTTGAAGCCCGCGCCTGACGATGAAGAGATAAAAACGCTGAAAAGATCACAGCCTTCGGCAGTTCCTACATGAATCACATTCCCCCGTAGGAGCTGCCGAAGGCTGCGATCTTTTGCTGTTCAGGCCTGTTTAAACTTCAGCAACTTCTTAATCAGCGGCCTGCCAAGCATCATTAAAAACACCGGCCCACCCACCACCAGATAAAAGTAATAAGTCACCGCCCGCCAGATCAAAATCGCCGCCGCTGCGGTGGATTTCCCTACCATGGGCGCCAACAACGCCGCCGAGGTCAATTCCGCCGCCCCGGCACCGCCCGGCAACAGACTGAACTGCCCCGCGCTCAGCGAGAGCATCTGGATCAGAAAGCTCCAGGCCCACTGCAAATCCGCCCCGAGCCCGCGTAACGCCAGATACAACACGCTGTAGCGCAGTACCCAATGCACACAGGTCAGGGCAAATACTTTAATCAGTGTCTGAGCCGGTAACTTCAGCGTGTCGGTAAACGCCGCCAGAAAGTGCAGGAGTTTTCGCGCCCAGCGCAGGCGCGTGGTGGCTTTGACATTCAGCCTGGCGAGCAAGCGCCCGCTCAGGCGAATCAGCAAACGGTGATAGCGGGCCACCACCACACAACTGACCAAACCGCCGAACATCGACACCGCACTGACCGTCAGCAGCCATTCCATGCGTTGGCTGAGGTGCTGGAACAGCGCATAAATCAGAATCCCGCTCAGGGCACAAAGGAAAAACAGCAGGTCGCTCAACTGATCCATGGCAAACACCGCGCTGCCCCGAGCCGGACGCACGCCGTTGCGCGCCAGCAGGGCCATGATGGTCAGCGGTCCGCCACTGCCGCCGGGCGTGGCGCAGTAGGCGAACTCGGCGGCCATCACCACCCCGAGGCTTTTGACGGGGCTGACCTTGCCGAGTTGATCGCCCAGCAACAGGCGCAGGCGCATCGTGTTCACCACCCAGCAGAGCAGGATCATGCCGAACATGATCAGCAACACACTCAGCGGAAAGTTTTGCAAACGCGACCAGGTTTCGTTGCCGCCCAGCACCAGCGGGATCAATACCGCCGCGAGCAGGGCGAGAAACAGCAGAATCCCCCGACTCATGCGGCGTGGCCCATGCGCTTATTTTGCAGTGTCAGCCAACCGGCCTTGGTCATCGGTACACGTCCCTCGTTGAGTAAGCGTTCAAGTGTTTGCAGCCAGTAGTTACGTGAAAACCCATGCTGCATGTCCACCGGGTGCAGGCCGAGGCGAATCACCGGCGCCTGTCGCCAGCGCTGTTCCCGTTGATCGCTGAGCACTTTCGACAGCCCTCGGCGCCAGGCACTGCGGGCACTCCAGACCAGGCCCGGCGCCTCGATCGGGCAAAAGTCCGGCAGACGATACAGATGTTGCGGGTCGCTGGTGTAACTCAATGGCAACTGACGCAAGGCCTGGCGCGTCCCTTCGCTCATCAGCCAGGCAGGGGCGACAAAACCCGCCAGTGGCCAGCGGTAACGATGAAACATTTCAATCCCGGCCTGCAAGCGGGCGAGGGCCGCCTCACGGGACAAACGGTAGAACTCGGCTTCATGGGTATAGACGCGCCGCATGAACCAGTCCCGTGGCGTGGTGGGCGTCGGGCTGTCATCGCAATGAAAGTAGCCATGCAGCGCCAATTCGTCACCGAGGGCGAGACGGTTGCCGAGCAGGCGGCGAAATTCCGGGTGGGCTTCGAGGGCATTACGTTTGTGGAAATCGGGGACCACCAGCCAGGTCATGGGCACCCCGCCCATGGCGTCGACGGTTTCGACGAACGGTCGATAATCGGCCCAAGTGTTCGGCGCCACGTCGTGCAGGACCAGTAACAGGTGGGGTTTCATCGGCTCAACCATTCGCGGTCAGCGGCCAATGGTTGCCGAGCACGGCCCGATAGTGGCCGAGCAGGCTATTGACCACCGCGTCCCAGGCGTAATGCCGTTCGACATGACTGCGCGCCTGTTTGCCCAGCACGGTGCTGCCGAGACTGAACAACTCGCGCACCGCGTTGGCCATCGCCAGCGGATTGTCGGGTAGGCAAAGCACGCCGCATTGCGGGGTAACAATTTCCTTGAAGGCGCCGGCCGCCACGGCCACCACCGGGATACCACTGGCCATGGCCTCAAGGATCACCAGGCCGAAGGTTTCCTGATCACCGGCATGCAGCAGCGCATCAGCACTGGCCATCAGGCGTGCGACTTGCGACGCCGGGCAGAACTCGTCGATCACGGTCACGTTGTCTGGCACCACGGCCGGCATTGAGGAGCCCACCAGTAACAAATGGTAATGAGCTCCCAGTCGCTTCATGCAGCCGAGCAGCACCGGCAGGTTTTTCTCCTTGGAACCGCGCCCGGCGAAGATCAGCAGCCGGGTGTCTTCAGCAATGCCCAATTCGGCCCGCAGTTCCGGGTCGCGGGCGCTGGGGTGAAAGGTCTGCAAATCGACGCCGAGGGGTTGCACGAACACATTGCGCACCCCCAGCCCGATCAGTTTGTCCGCCATGACCTGGCTCGGCGCGAGCACCCGGTCGAAGTTGCTGTAGAGCCTGCTGACATACGCCTCGACATTGGTGGTCACCCAGTGGCCCATACGGTTGCTGACCAGCAGCGGCAGGTCCGAGTGATAAAAACCGATCACCGGCACATCCAGTTGCCGCCGGGCATCCAGCGCCGCCCACGCGGTGAGGTAAGGATCGCCGACCTCGATCAGGTCGGGCTGCAAATCCTGCAAGACATTGCGCCATGGCGCCAGTCGGAGGGGGAAACGATAACCCTTGCCGAAGGGCAGTGCCGGGGCGGGAACCGTGAACACTCCGTCCCGTTCGCTCAGGTGTTTGCCTGGGATCAGCAAGCTGTGACGAATGCCCGGTTTGACACTCAGGCGACGGTGCTTGGCATCCAGATAAGTGCGCACGCCACCGCTGGCCGGGGCGTAGAACATGGTTATGTCCGCGATATGCACGATGAACATCCCTCCCGGTCGGTGGCACTCCCTTGGTTGACCTTTATGAAGGATAGATGTTCGGTTGCGGTTGTGGGGCGGGGTGTCAGCGAGCGATGGGGGGGGCGAGGTCGCCTTCGCGGGCAAGCCTCGCTCCTACAGGTGATCGCATAACCCTGTAGGAGCGAGGCTTGCCCGCGAAGGGGCCCGAGAGAACGGCTTAGATACGGAAACTGCCGACCAACTGCTTCAACCGCGCCGCCTGCTGCTCCAGATCCGAGCACGCACGCAACGTCGATTGCAGGTTTTCCACGCCTTCCTGGTTCAGCGTGTTGATTTCGGTAATGTCGACGTTGATCGACTCCACCACCGCCGTCTGTTCCTCAGTCGCCGTGGCCACCGACTGGTTCATCCCGTCGATCTCGCCAATGCGCAAGGTCACGCTGTTCAGGCGTTCGCCGGCCAGGTTGGCGATTTCCACGCTGTCCTGGCTGTGGCGCTGACTCTCGCTCATGGTGCTCACGGATTCCCGGGCGCCGACTTGCAGCTCCTCGATCATGGTCTGCACCTGTTGCGCCGATTCCTGAGTGCGGTGCGCCAGGTTGCGAACTTCGTCGGCCACCACCGCAAACCCACGCCCGGCTTCACCGGCACGCGCCGCTTCAATCGCGGCGTTGAGCGCCAGCAGGTTGGTTTGCTGGGAAATGCTGGTGATCACTTCGAGAATCTGCCCGATGTTCACGGTCTTGCTGTTCAGCGACTCGATATTGGTGCTCGAGGCGCTGAGCATGGTCGACAGTTGATTCATCGCCTTGATGCTGCGATCCACCACTTGCTGGCCATCTTCGGCCAGGCTGCGGGCATCGCTGGCCTGGTTCGACGCTTGCGCGGCGTTGCGGGCGATTTCCTGGGCGGCGGCGCCGAGCTGATTGATCGCGGCGGCCACGCTGTTGGTGCGCGAGGCTTGCTGGTCGGAGTTGAACATCGACGAGTTCGAAGCCGCGACCACACGCAAGGCCACTTCGTTGACCTGGCCGGTGGCCGAGGACACTTCGCGGATCGAGGTATGAATCCGCTCCACGAAGCGGTTGAACGCGGTGCCGAGGATGCCGAATTCGTCCTGGTTCTGGATGGTCAGGCGTTTGGTCAGGTCGCCTTCACCGTCGGCGATGTCTTCCATGGCGCGGGTCATGACGTGCAACGGCTGGATCAGGATGCGGATCAGCATGCCGAGCAGGGCGATGATAATGGCCACGGCGATGAGGGTCGCGATGATCGCCGAGGTGCGGAACTCACTGAGCATGGAGAAGGCTTTGTCCTTGTCCACGGAGAGGCCGATGTACCAGTTGACCGACGACAGCCCTTTGATCGGGGTGAAGGTCACGATGCGGGTTTTGCCATCCACCTGGATTTCGCTCGGTTGAGTGCCGATCGCCGGGGTGTCCTGCGGGTAGACATCTTTCAGGGTTTTCATCACCAGCGCTTTATCCGGGTGAACCAGGATCTTGCCGTCGGCGCTGACCAGGAAGGCATAACCCATGCCGTCGAAGTCCAGGGCGTTGAGGCTGTCCGCGATCACTTGCAGGCTCAAATCGCCGCCGACCACGCCGATGTCCTGACCGTCCTTGATGACGCGGTTCACGATGGAGATCACCAATTGACCGGTGGCCATATCGATGTAGGGTTCAGTCAGCGCCGAGCCGCTGGAGCCTTGCGCCGTTTTGTACCACGGGCGAACGCGAGGATCGTAGCCGTCGGGCATCTTGCTGTTCGGGCGAATCGTGAAGGAGCCATCCTTGTTACCCAGGAATGCGCCCATAAAGGTCGAACTCACAGACTTTTGTTCAAGCAGGGTGCCCACGTTGCCGGTTTCCGGGTTCAGCGCAACGGTTTGTGACAGGTTTTCGATCAACAGGCTGCGACCGGCCAGCCAGGTTTGAATGTTTTTGGCCGTCGCATTGCCCATTTCTTGTAGGTAGTTGTTCAGATCACGGCGAATCGCATTGCGCTGTAAATAGTCGTTGTACAGCGTGAACGAGGCAAAAGCGGCAATGACGATCAGGGCGGCGGCAAGCAGGATTTTATGGCTGAAGCGCAGATTGTTGTTCATGGCTTGGGGGTCCGCTAAGGTCTTTATGTCCAGGGCGTGCTTTTATAAAGACGCGCAAAAAGTGCAGGGGTGAAAGTAAGCTGATATTCCGTCTCTCCTTAGGGAATTACCGACGCTCTTTTCAGTCTGGTCTCTCGCCTCTATTTATCGGCCGTGAAGGATCAAAGATTAACCATGGGTGACAAAATGCCTGACTCATCGCAACTCGTTATCGGCGCCGACCTCGCGGGGCAGCCAATCGCCCAGGCCATGCGCCTGGCGAACCGTCACGGTCTGGTCGCGGGCGCTACCGGTACCGGCAAGACCGTCACCTTGCAACGTCTGGCCGAAGCGTTCAGCGATGCCGGCGTGGCGGTGTTCGCCGCTGACATCAAAGGTGACCTGTGTGGGCTGGGCGCGGCCGGCAATCCTCAGGGCAAAGTCGCCGAGCGAATTGCCGGGATGCCGTGGCTCAATTACAAGCCGCAGGCCTATCCGGTGACGCTGTGGGACATTCACGGCGAGTCCGGTCATCCATTGCGCACCACCCTGAGTGAAATGGGCCCGCTGCTGATCGGCGCGCTGCTGGAACTGACCGACAGCCAACAGTCGGCGCTGTACGCCGCGTTCAAAGTCGCGGACCGCGAAGGCCTGTTGCTGCTGGACCTCAAGGACCTCAAGGCGCTGCTCAACCACTTGCGCGACAACCCACAGTTGCTGGGTGAAGACGCGGCACTGATGACCACCGGTTCCAGTCAGGCGCTGCTACGGCGCTTGGCTACTCTGGAACAGCAGGGCGCCGAAGCCTTGTTTGGCGAGCCGGCGCTGCAACTTGAAGACATCCTGCAACCGGCCGCCGATGGGCGTGGGCGCATTCATTTGCTCGATGCCAGTCGTCTGGTGCACGAAGCGCCGAAGGTCTACGCGACGTTCCTGCTGTGGTTGCTGGCGGAGCTGTTCGAGCAACTGCCGGAGCGTGGCGACGCCGACAAACCGCTGTTGGCGCTGTTTTTCGACGAAGCACATTTGTTGTTCGCCGACACGCCCAAAGCGTTGCAGGATCGGCTGGAGCAAGTGGTGCGTTTGATTCGCTCCAAAGGCGTCGGGGTGTATTTCGTCACTCAGTCGCCGGGGGATTTGCCTGACGATGTGCTGGCGCAACTCGGTTTGCGTGTTCAGCACGGTCTGCGGGCGTTTACCGCCAAAGAACAGAAATCCCTGCGGGCAGTGGCGGAAGGCTTCCGGCCGAACCCGGCGTTCGACGCCTTGTCGGTGTTGACCGAACTGGGGATCGGCGAGGCACTGGTCGGCACCTTGCAGGATAAAGGCACACCGGAAATGGTCCAGCGGGTCTTGGTCGCGCCGCCGCAATCGCGGATCGGGCCGTTGACCGAAACCGAGCGCACGATGCTGATCGCCGGGTCGCCGTTCAAAGGGCGCTACGACAAACCGATCGACCGCGAGTCGGCGTATGAAGTGTTGATGGGGCGCAAGGGCCTGGCGCCTGAGGCTGAGGTGGCGGCGGGTAAACCGGCACCCGAGGAGCCGAGTTTCACCGATAAAGCCGGGGAGTTCCTTGGGACGGCGGCGGGGCAGGCGCTTAAATCGGCGATGCGACAGGCGGCGAATCAGTTGGGCCGACAGTTGGTGCGCGGGTTGATGGGCTCACTGCTCGGTGGCAGCAAACGCCGATAAAAGCAAAAGATCGCAGCCTTCGGCAGCTCCTGCGGGGTGTACGCCATTAAATGTAGGAGCTGCCGAAGGCTGCGATCTTTTAATCTTTGGGTTTGGCGTGCGCCGCCAGGCGTTCCAGCGCCGCCCGCAGGTTCGGATCGGTGATGCCATCAGCCGTCGCCTGAATGGTCGCGCCGGCATCCACGGACAAACTGATGGTGTGTCCCGCCGCACCTTGCTGGACGGTCGGCGGTTGCACCTTGAACAGAATCCGGGTCAGGCTGGCGAACTCGTCGAACAGCATCAGTTGCCGTTGCAGGCGTTTTTGTTGATAGCGCAGGCGCGTTGCCCAATGCCCGTCGGTGACAATCAGCAGCAAGCTACCTTCGCGCCACGAAGCCACATGGCAGTGTTCGCGTGCAGCGGGTTGCAACTGGCTTTCCACCAGGCGTTGTAAATGACCCAGGCGTTGAGCATGGCCAAAGATGGCTTTCAGCGGTTTGGCTTCGCGAAGCAGAACGGCGGGTGCTCTGGCCGTAAGAGGGCGAAATGCCATGATCAGACACCTGAAGTAACAGAGCGGCCATGGTAGCAGAAAGCATTGGTTGCACCCGACCCATTGCTTTGTGCGCGCTTTACTCATTAAATCAACAAGTAACTTCTGCCGTGAATGGCTTGAAGTTCAGTAAAAAGCCCTTATTTTAAGTGAGCCCCGTTATAGCGCAGTGCATGCATCGTGGAATAACGCCACTTTCCTCACCATCGTTTCCGGGTAGAATGCTCGTTCGCATGCGGCCATGAGGGCTGCTCGGGCGACTCACGGGGCCGCCCTCCATCCCTTTAGTGTGGAAGATCCTGCCGATATGTTTGCGCCTTTGTTAAAGAAACTTTTTGGAAGCAAGAACGAGCGTGAAGTCAAACGCATGCTCAAGACGGTGCAATTCGTCAATGCCTTCGAAGAGCAAATGGTAGCCCTTTCGGACGATCAATTGCGTGCCAAGACCGATGAATTCAAGGCCCGCATCGCCAAAGGGGAAACCCTCGACAAGCTGCTGCCAGAAGCCTTTGCGGTCGCCCGCGAAGCCGGCAAGCGCGTCATGGGTATGCGCCACTTCGATGTCCAGCTTATCGGCGGCATGACCTTGCATGAAGGCATGATCGCGGAAATGCGTACCGGTGAAGGCAAGACCCTGGTGGCAACACTGGGTGTTTACCTCAACGCGCTGTCCGGCAAGGGCGTGCACGTTGTTACCGTGAACGACTACCTGGCCCGTCGCGACGCCAACTGGATGCGTCCGCTCTACGAATTCCTCGGCCTGACGGTCGGCGTCGTTACGCCGTTCCAGCCGCCGGAAGAGAAACGCCTGGCTTACGCTGCCGACATTACTTACGGCACCAACAACGAATTCGGTTTCGACTACCTGCGCGACAACATGGCGTTCAGCATGGAAGAAAAATTCCAGCGCGAACTCAATTTTGCCGTGATCGACGAAGTCGACTCCATCCTCATCGACGAAGCCCGTACCCCGCTGATCATTTCCGGTCAGGCCGAGGACAGCTCCAAGCTGTACATCGAGATCAACAAACTGATCCCGCAGCTGGAATTGCACGTCGAAGAAGTCGAAGGCGAAGTCACCAAGGCTGGCCACTACACCGTGGACGAGAAGACCCGTCAGGTCGAACTCAACGAAGCGGGTCACCAGTACGTCGAAGAAATGCTCACCCGTATCGGCCTGCTGGCTGAAGGCGAGAGCCTGTACTCGGCGCATAACCTGGGCCTGCTGACCCACGTCTATGCCGGTCTGCGTGCGCACAAGCTGTTCCATCGCAACATCGAATACATCGTGCAGGACGGTCAGGTTGTACTGGTCGACGAACACACCGGCCGTACCATGCCGGGTCGCCGTTTGTCCGAAGGCCTGCACCAGGCCATCGAAGCCAAGGAAAACCTGAACATCCAGGCCGAAAGCCAGACCCTGGCCTCGACCACGTTCCAGAACTACTTCCGTCTGTACAACAAGCTGTCCGGCATGACCGGTACCGCAGACACCGAAGCGTTCGAATTCCACCAGATCTACGGTCTGTCGGTGATGGTTATCCCGCCGAACAAGCCGCTGGCGCGTAAAGACTACAACGACCTGGTGTTCCTCACTGCGGAAGAGAAGTACGCCGCGATCGTGGCCGACATCAAGGAATGCATGACCCATGGCCGTCCGGTGCTGGTGGGTACTGCGACCATTGAAACCTCCGAGCACATGTCCAGCCTGCTCGTGAAGGAAGGCATCGAACACAAGGTTCTGAACGCCAAGTTCCACGAAAAAGAAGCCGAGATCATTGCCCAGGCCGGTCGCCCAGGCGCACTGACCATCGCCACCAACATGGCCGGTCGTGGTACCGACATCCTGTTGGGCGGCAACTGGGAAGTGGAAGTGGCTTCGCTGGAAGACCCGACCCCTGAGCAGATCGCCCAGATCAAGGCTGACTGGCAGAAACGTCACCAGCAAGTGCTGGAGTCCGGCGGCCTGCAAGTGATCGCTTCCGAGCGTCACGAATCGCGCCGTATCGACAACCAGTTGCGTGGTCGTGCCGGTCGTCAGGGTGACGCCGGTTCCAGCCGTTTCTACCTGTCGCTGGAAGACAGCCTGATGCGCATCTTCGCCTCTGACCGGGTGAAGAACTTCATGAAGGCCCTGGGCATGCAGTCCGGTGAAGCGATCGAACACCGCATGGTGACCAACGCCATCGAGAAGGCTCAGCGCAAGGTTGAAGGCCGCAACTTCGACATTCGCAAGCAACTGCTCGAGTTCGACGACGTCAACAACGAACAGCGTAAAGTGATTTATCACATGCGTAACACGTTGCTGGCCGCTGACAACATTGGCGAAACCATCGCTGATTTCCGTCAGGACGTGCTCAACGCCACCGTCAGTGCCCACATTCCACCACAGTCACTGCCTGAGCAGTGGGACGTGGCCGGTCTGGAAGCCTCGTTGCAAAGCGACTTCGGCGTAGCCCTGCCGATCCAGCAATGGCTCGACGAAGACGATCACCTGTACGAAGAAACCCTGCGCGAGAAGCTGATGAACGAGCTGATCGCCGCGTACAACGAGAAAGAAGACCAGGCGGGCGCCGAAGCGCTGCGCTCCTTCGAGAAGCAAATCGTGCTGCGCGTTCTGGATGACTTGTGGAAAGACCACTTGTCGACCATGGACCACTTGCGTCACGGCATCCACTTGCGTGGCTACGCCCAGAAGAACCCGAAGCAAGAGTACAAGCGCGAGTCGTTTACGCTGTTCTCCGAGCTGCTGGATTCGATCAAGCGCGACTCGATCCGTGTGCTGTCACACGTTCAGGTTCGCCGCGAAGACCCGGAAGCAGAAGAGCAACGCCTGCGTCAGGAAGCCGAGGCACTGGCCGCGCGCATGCAGTTCCTGCATGACGAAGCACCGGGTCTTGAGCAACCGGAACTGCTCGGTGAAGAGGTCGATGTCGCCCTGGCTGTCGCGCCGGTACGCAATGAACAGAAGCTGGGCCGTAACGAACTGTGCTACTGCGGTTCGGGCAAGAAATTCAAGCATTGCCACGGGCAGATCCAGTAAAACCCGTTTCAAACGCTGAAATACCCGCGCCGCGACCGGCATCAGCCGTCGCGGCGTTTTGCCATTTAAACCACCGTTCTTCCTGCTGACGGTGCTGACATCATTTTTAAAGGAGCGCTTTCATGGCTGTTGGTCTTGGTCCTTTGCCAACGTTGCACCCGGTTGCCGGTTTTGAACTCGGTATCGCCTCGGCCGGCATCAAGCGCCCGGGGCGCAAGGATGTCGTGGTCATGCGCTGTGCCGAAGGCTCCACGGTGGCGGGCGTGTTTACGCTGAATGCGTTTTGCGCCGCGCCCGTGATCCTGGCCAAGCAACGTGTGCAGGGGCCGGTGCGTTACCTGTTGACCAACACCGGCAATGCCAACGCCGGTACCGGCGAACCTGGCCTGGCGGCCGCCGAGCGCACCTGCGCCAAACTGGCTGAGTTGGCCGGTGTGGACGCGAGCCTGGTGCTGCCTTATTCCACCGGTGTGATCGGCGAGCCACTGCCGGTCGAAAAAATCGAAGGAGCCCTGCAAGCGGCCCTCGATGACCTGTCGGTGAATAACTGGGAAGCGGCCGCCACCGGCATCATGACCACCGACACCCTGCCCAAAGGCGCCAGCCGCCAGTTCCAGCATGACGGCGTGACCATCACCGTCACCGGCATCAGTAAAGGCGCGGGCATGATTCGTCCGAATATGGCGACCATGCTCGGCTACATCGCCACCGACGCCAAAGTTGCTCGCGACGTGCTGCAAAACCTGCTGCTGGACGGGGCGAACAAGTCGTTCAACCGCATTACCATCGACGGCGACACCTCGACCAACGATTGCTGCATGCTGATCGCCACTGGTCAGGCTGCGTTGCCGCAAATCACTTCCGCCACGGGTGAACTGTTCGCCAAGCTCAAGCAAGCGGTGTTCGAAGTGTGCATGGACGTGGCCCAGGCCATCGTGCGTGACGGCGAAGGCGCGACCAAGTTCGTCACCGTTGAAGTCAACGGCGGCGGCAATCACCAGGAATGCCTGGACGTGGGTTACACCGTGGCCCACTCGCCACTGATCAAGACCGCGCTGTTCGCCTCCGACCCGAACTGGGGCCGCATCCTGGCCGCCGTCGGCCGTGCCGGCGTGCCGAACCTGGACGTGAGCAAGATCGACGTGTTCCTCGGTGAGGTGTGCATCGCCAGTCATGGTGCTCGGGCGTCGACCTACACCGAAGCCCAGGGCTCGGCGGTGATGCAGCAGGAAGAAATCACCATCCGTATTGAACTGGGTCGCGGCGATTGCAGCGAAACCATCTGGACGACTGACCTGTCCCACGAATACGTGAAGATCAACGCGGAGTACCGTACGTAAGACCGAGTCGCTCCCATCGCGGGCAAGCCTCGCTCCTACAGATGATGTGATTTGTGGGAGCGGGCTTGCTCGCGAAGGCGCACTACCAGACGCTGGATATTCTGGCCTGTATCCCTCATCAGAAGGACCCGAACATGAGCCTGCACCTGATCATCGGCGACAAATTGCTTTCCTCCTGGTCCCTGCGGGGTGCCCTGGCCCTTGATTTGACCGGGGCGCCTTACACTGAAGAGCTGATCAAACTCGGCCAGCCAGACACCCGTGAACGTGTGCTCAAGCATTCGCCGACCGGTAAAGTCCCGCTGCTGAAAACCGAGCACGGGGTCATTGCCGATTCCCTGGCGATTGCCGAGTACCTGGCCGAACAGTTCCCCGACGCCGGCCTCTGGCCCAAAGACACCGCCGCCCGTGCCCAGGCCCGCTCGGCTTGCGCGCAAATGCACAGCGGTTTCTTCGGTTTGCGCACCAATATGTCGTTTGATCTTGGCCGTGACGAAGCGCTGCCATCGATTCCTGCTGACGCTCAGGCCGACATCGAGCGGATGCTGGCGCTGTGGGCGGAATGCCGCGCTGTTGCCACCGAAACCGGCCCGTTCCTGTTCGGCACAGCGACCCTGGCTGACGCGTTCTTCGCCCCGATTGCCGTGCGTCTGCGCACCTATCAGGTGAAGCTGCCGGCCGAGGCCGAGGCCTATGTCGAAACCATTTACCAATGGCCAGCCTTCAAGGCCTGGCAGAAAGACGCTCTGGAGGAGATTGCCCGGTGAAACGAGTCCACGTCGCCGCCGCTGTTATTCGTGACAGCGCCGGCAAGATCCTGATTGCCCGCCGTGCCGATACCCAGCATCAGGGCGGCTTGTGGGAGTTTCCCGGGGGTAAGGTCGAGGCCGACGAATCCGTCGAAACCGCCCTGGCCCGTGAGCTTCAGGAAGAGTTGGGGATTGTCGTCAGTGCGGCGCGTCCGCTGATCAAGGTTCAACACGACTATCCGGACAAGCAAGTGTTGCTGGATGTCTGGGAAGTCTCGGCGTTTACCGGCGAGCCCCACGGCGTCGAAGGCCAGCCATTGGAGTGGGTCGCTGCGCGTGATCTGCTGAACTACGAGTTCCCGGCAGCCAACCAGCCGATCGTTGCGGCTGCGCGGTTGCCCGCCGAGTACCTGATTACCCCGGAAGATCTGGAGACTCCAGCCTTGCTGCGCGGTATCCAGAAAGCCATTGCCGGTGGCATCAAGCTGATTGTGTTGCGGGCACCTAACGGCTACGACCCTAAATATCGCGATCTGGCGGTGGATGCGGCGGGGCTGTGTGCCGGCAAGGCGCAATTGATGATCAAGGGCCCGTTTGAGTGGCTGGGGGACTTCCCGTCCGCCGGTTGGCACATCACCGCCGCGCAACTGCGCAAGTACGCGGCGAAGGGCCGACCGCTGCCGGCGTCGCGCTGGTTGGCGGCGTCCTGCCATAACGCTGAAGAACTGGCGTTGGCCGAGCAGATGGACGTGGATTTCGTGACTCTGTCGCCGGTGCAGCCGACTCAGACGCATCCTGATGCCGAGCCGTTGGGTTGGGAGCAGGCAGCAACCCTGATCTCGGGCTTCAGCAAACCGGTGTTCTTGCTAGGCGGTGTTGGGCCGGCGGAGCGGCAGAAGGCGTGGGAAATCGGGGCGCAGGGTGTGGCGGGGATTCGGGCGTTTTGGCCTGAGGCCTGATTTTGCGGTGAGGCGGCTGGCGCCATCGCGGGCAAGCCTTGCTCCTACAGGTTTGGTGGTGTTCCCTGATTTTGTGAACGACAAACATCCGTAGGAGCAAGGCTTGCCCGCGATGGCGTCTTTGAATTGCCGACTAAGCCTCTGGTTTAGCCGCCGGCTGCCAAAGAATCTCGGCAATCCCTTGGCGCTTGGCAATCAGCCGCGCCGCCACAAACAACAAGTCCGACAACCGATTGATATACGCCAGGCCAACCCCGTTCAGCGGTTCCACGGCATTCAAATGCTGACACCGCCGCTCTGCGCTACGGGCCAGGCTGCGACACACATGAGCCTGCGCAATCAACGCCGAACCCCCAGGCAGAATGAAATTCTCCAGTGGCCCCAGTTCTTCATTCCAGACATCAATCGCCGCTTCCAGCCGTTCGATCTCCGCTGCATTCAGCGCCTGATACACCGGCATCGCCAGTTCACCGCCCAGATCGAACAACCGATGCTGACACGGCGCCAACACCTCGATCACTTCGTTCAAGCCCGGATACGCATCAGTTTCCGCCGCCAACCCGGCCAGCAACACGCCGACCTGGCTGTTCAACGTATCGACTTCGCCAATCGCTTCGATGCGCGGATGATCCTTGGCCACGCGGCGGCCATCGCCCAGGCCGGTTTCGCCTTTGTCGCCGGTGCGGGTGTAAATCTTCGACAAGCGAAAGCCCATGGTTACCTCGGTAGCTGATTGAGTTCTTGGGAGACAAGCGGGGTGCCCGCCAACGGCAGGCGCAAGGTGAAGCAGGTGCCTTGGCCGAGGGTCGATTGCACTTCCATCTGGCCCTTGTGGTTGTTGGTGATGATGAAATACGACACCGACAGCCCGAGCCCGGTGCCCTGGCCTATTTCCTTGGTGGTGAAGAACGGCTCGAAGGTACGTTTGCGCACGTTCTCGCTCATGCCGACGCCGTTGTCCTCGACCTGGATTTCCGCCCACGGCGGGTTGAGCTTGGTGCGCAGGATGATTCGCCCCGGCTCGCTATCGTCTTCGCGCTGATGAATGGCCTGGGCGGCGTTTTTCAGCAGGTTGAGCAGCACCTGTTCCAATTCGTTGGCGGTGCCGGGCACCGGGCCCAGCGCCGGGTCGAACTGACGAATGATCGCCTGGCCCTTGAAGTCGAAACCGATGGCCAGGTCGAAGTCATTGCCGGCGATGTCCACTGCTTGATCTATCAGCGCCGGCAAGTCGCACGGGGCCATTTGGCGGGTACTGCGGCGGCTGAAGCTGAGCATGTGCGTGACGATTTTCGCCGCCCGGGCGCCGGCCTGCTGGATGCCGTCGAGCAACTGCGGCACTTCCCGGGCCTTCAGGTATTGGTTGACCGTGTCCAGCTCAATGCCGATGTGTTCGGCTTGCTCGAGGTTTTTCGGCAAGTCCGGGGAGAGGCGTCGACGGATGTTTTGCACGTTGTGCAGGATCGCGCCCAACGGGTTGTTGATTTCGTGGGCCATGCCGGCGGCGAGGCCGCCGACCGAGAGCATTTTTTCCGACTGCACCATCATTTCTTCCAGGGACAGGCGCTGGGTGATGTCATCGATGCGGATCACCACGCCGCGCCCGGCACCGCCCATCAGCGGGTAGAAGGTCAGGGCGTAATGCTTGGGCTCGTCGTCCTTGAACCAGGTCACCCGCTCGATTTTGGCCACGGTGTGCTGCTCGACGGTTTGCTTGAGTTGCGGCAAAAACGGCTTGAGCGGTTCGAACGCGAGGAAGATGGGCTGGTTCAAGGCTTCATCCAGGCGCGTGCCGGACAAGGCGCTGGCCTCCTGATTCCACTGGGTCACGTAGAGCTGCTCATCGAGGGCAATCAGCGCTGACGGCATGGAGTCGATGATGCTGTTGAGGTAGTTCTGGAAACCGGTGAGTTTCTTCTCGATCTTGCTCCGCACCTGGACTTCCAGTTCCAGTTTGCGGTTGGTGTGGCGGGTTTCTTCCGCCAGGCCCTGGGCCTGATCGTAAGCGGCTTGGGAGTCGTCCCGAGCGCGTTTGAGCTGTTGTTCCCGGGCTTCAATGCGCGAAAGCATGGTGTTGAACGCCTCGGCGAGGCTGCCGATTTCATCGTGGTTGCCCTTTGAGGCGCGCAAGGCGTAGTTCTCTTCCCGGGTAACTTGCCGGGACAGCTCTTCGAGTTCGTGGATCGGCCGGGTGATCAGGCGTTTGATCTGCCGGGCGATCACCAGCCAGAGCAGCACGCTGAAAATCAGAATCCCCAGGCTCGCAGTCAGGGTGCCGGTGTAGAACGCCATCGGCAGTTCACTGCTCGCCACCAGCAGCAGGTGGCCCGGCTCGGTGCCGGGGCGAGGCAGGGTGATGATCTGATTGCTGCGAAATTCCGTGGCTTGCCAGGCTTCGATGCGTTTGTAGTGCTCCGGCAGCTTGAGTTTGTCGCCGTGTTGCAACTGCGCCAGGCGTTCGCCGTTGCCGTCATAGAGCGCTGCCGCGCGCAACGGTGAATAGCTGTTGAGTTCGTTGAGCAGGCGTTCGGCGCTTTGCGGCGACTTCAACGCCTCGGACACCAGGCTCGGGTTGGACACCAGTCGGCCAATGGTCTGCAAGGCCTGGGGCGCCATACTTTCCTGGGAGATGTAGTACGCGGCGCTGATAAACGTCAGGTTGGCGACCAGCAGGACCGTGATCAACAACACCAGCAGGGCGGCCAGCAGTTTCTGGCCGACGGGGAGGTTTTCGAGGCGCTGGCGCAGTGGCATCAGGTTCATCGCGGCAAAGGAACAAGTGGCCAGCGTAGCCGCTGCTTAGTCGCTGGGCAATCCAAGGCTGTGCAGATGAGCGATCAGCCGCTGCTGTAATTGAAAGAGATGGGGCAGGTTCAACTGGTGCCGCGCCGCGACTTTGCAGACATGGCCCAATAGATAGCTGATTTCGGTGCGGCGCTGATGGGCGACATCCTGGTACATCGAGGAGTAATTGGCGGCGGTGGCCTGAATCACCCGCTCGACTTCCTGTTGCAGGTGTTCGGCGGCGGCCGGTTGACCACAGCGCTCCAGCAGTTCAGTCAATTCGGCGCAGAGGGTGGCGACTTCGCAATGGTGCTGTTGCAAACCGCCGTTGCGACAGTCGTGCAGGACGGTCAGGGGATTGATTGCACAGTTGAGCGCGAGTTTTCGCCATAGGCGCGTGAGGATGTCGGTGCTCCACTCGTGGGGAACCCCGGCGGCGCTCAAGTCGTCCAGCCAGATTGGCGCGACCGGATGCCCTACGTCCCCCAGCCAGGTGTAGCCGTGGCCGGCGAACACCACGCGCCAGTCGCCGTCGCGAAACGCGCCCTCGGTGCTCGATGCACTGATGCAGCGCGCCTGGGGCACCTGAGCGGCGACGGCGTCCTGACTGCCGAGGCCGTTTTGCAACAGGATCAGCTCGGCACCGGGGGCCAGGCGCGGCGCCAGTTGGGCGACGGCTTTTTCGGCGTCGTAGGCTTTGCAGGCCACCAGCAGGCGACTGATCGGCGCGCCGCCGTCGGGTGTTTCGCCGGGAATCGCATAGGTTTTTGCTTCCCCGTGTTCTACCAGCGTCAGGCCGCCCGCCGTTTGATAGGCCTGCAAGCGTTGCCCATCACGCACGATCAGCCGGACCGGAACGCCGGCCCGCGCCAGGCGCGTGGCCCACAAGGTGCCTAGACTGCCGGCGCCCAGAACATGCCAAGTGGCGGACATCAGCTTTTTGCTCGGTTTGAGGCAGGCATGTGAGGCTCGCAGTATCGGTGGGGAAAGACCCGTTATAATGAGCCCGATTTTAACCGCAAGCCAAGCGCGCGCCATCGTGATTGAGCGCGCCTTTTTATTGGAGAAACTACATGCCGTCGTTCGACGTGGTATCCGAACTGGACAAACACGAGGTCACCAACGCGGTCGAGAACGCCGTCAAGGAGCTCGATCGTCGCTATGACCTGAAAGGCAAAGGCACCTTCGAGTTCAAGGAAAAGGACCTGACCGTCAATTTGACCGCTGAAGCGGATTTTCAGCTCGAAGCGATGATCGAGATCCTCAAGCTGGCCTTGGTCAAGCGCAAGATCGACGTGCAGTGCCTTGAGGTCAAGGACGCCTACGCATCGGGCAAGCTGATGAAGCAGGAAGCGGTCCTCAAGGAAGGCATCGACAAAGAGCTGGCGAAGAAAATCGTCGCTCACGTCAAGGATGCCAAGCTCAAGGTCCAGGCCGCCATTCAAGGCGAGCAAGTGCGCATCACCGGCAAAAAGCGTGATGATTTGCAGGAGGCCATCGCGGCCCTGCGCGCCAAGACCTTCGACATGCCGCTGCAATTCAATAACTTCCGCGACTAAGTTTTCGACGCGGAACCTGTGGGAGCGGGCTTGCTCGCGAAAGCTGTGCGTCAGTCAACATTGATATTGACTGACACACCCTCTTCGCGAGCAAGCCCGCTCCCACCTGGATTGTGTTTAACCCAGGAGAAAGTAGATGGACTTGAATACTGAAGTGGACAATCTGGTCAAGGCGTCTCAAGCCTGGATTCCGATGATCATGGAATACGGCAGTCGCGTGTTGCTGGCGGTGATCACCCTGGCCGTGGGCTGGTGGCTGATCAACAAGGTCACGCAAAAACTCGGCGGGTTGCTGGCGCTGCGTAACGCCGACCTGGCGCTGCAAGGTTTTATCAGCAGCCTGGCGAATATCATTCTCAAGGTGCTGCTGATTGTCAGCGTGGCCTCGATGATCGGTGTTGAAACCACCTCGTTCGTTGCGGCTATCGGTGCTGCGGGTCTGGCCATCGGTCTGGCACTGCAAGGCAGCCTGGCGAACTTCGCTGGCGGCGTGCTGATTCTGTTGTTCCGTCCGTTCCGCATTGGTGACTGGATCGAAGCCCAAGGCGTGGCCGGTACGGTCGACAGCATTCAGATCTTCCATACCGTGCTGCGCACTGGCGACAACAAGACCATCATTGTCCCGAACGGTAACTTGTCGAACGGCATCATCACCAACACTAACCGTCAGCCGACCCGCAAGGTTGTGTTCGATGTAGGCGTGGATTACGAAGCGGACTTGCAGAAGGCCCGTGAAGTGCTGCTGGAACTGGCCAAAGATGAGCGCATCCTGGCAGAACCGGCACCGCAAGCCGTTATTTCTACCCTGGGCGACAGTTCGATTACTGTATCCCTGCGAGTGTGGGTCAAGACGGCTGATTACTGGGATGTGATGTTCATGTTCAATGAACAATCCCGTGATCGGTTGAAAACAGCCGGTATCGATATTCCATTTCCACAGCGGGTTATTCGTGTGGTTCAGGAAGCGTCGGTGAACTGAGCAGAGTGCTATTAATGCCTGACTTAACGGTCAGGCTAATTGAGTAGCAAGCTAATCATTAAAGTGCTGTGCAGTAGTTAAAAAAAAGGCCCATCCGAAGATGGGCCTTTTTTATGCTTACTAACTAACCAACTGCGATTACAAGATCGACAGTGGGTAGTCAACGATCAGGCGGAACTCGTCGATGTTGCCTTCGCCTTCGTCGGCATTGGCGCGGTGCCATGCTTGACGGATGCGGAACGACAGATCTTTAGCTGGACCGGCTTGAACTACGTATTTGGCTTCCACGTTGGTTTCGTGGTGTTTGCCATCTGCGCCGTACAGGCCAGTGTAGGTGCTGTTCGACGGAGTGTTGGTACCGTCAATGTCCCAACCTTTCACGTAACGGGTCATGAAGCTCAGACCTGGAACGCCGTACTCAGCCATTTTCAGGTCGTAGCGAACCTGAGCCGACTTCTCGCCTGGGGCGTTGAAGTCAGAGTACTGGATGGAGTTGGCGAGGAAAATCGAGTCGCCGCCGCGGTTGTTTTTACCCACACCGATGTAGTCGAACGGGGTGTCGCCGTTAACCTTCTGGAAGGCTACGGTCAGGGTGTGTGCTTTCAGGAACGAGAAAGCAGCAGCCAGGGAGTACGCGGTGTTGCTGATATCGCCAGCTTTAGCGCTGCCGGTATCGGTAGTACGGTAAAGGTTACCGTCCAGGTTCAGCGACTGATCGCCACCCATTGGGATGGTGTAGTTCAGGTTGCCGTAGTACTGGTTCCAGACGTCTTCCAGCTTGGCACCGTACAGCGATGCGGACAGGTTTTCGTTGATGCCGTATTTGCCACCGAAGTAGTCGATGGAGTTGGCTTTCACGCCAGCGTAGGTAGCCCACAGGTCGCCGTCACGGGCGTTGCGGTCCTGGCTGGTAGCCGAATAGAAGTGACCGGCTTCGAGGTCAAGGTCTTTGACTTCGCTGCTCTGCAGTTGGATACCGCTAGCAGTTTGGTGAAGGATGCGCGAACCACCAACAGCGAACACTGGGGAGGTGCTTGGCTGCTGATCACCGATTTTCAGTTCGGTTTTGGATACGCGGAACTTGATGGCTGCGCCGGCTTTGCCTTGGCTGTCATCGTTCTCGCCCTGAGAGTTAACACTCAGGTTGCCCGAACCGGAATACTTGTCGGAGCCGTCCAGTTTGATTGCCAATTGGCCCCAAGCTTCAACGCCGACACCAACGGTACCTTGGGTGTAACCGGAGCTGAATACGCCCTGGATGCCCTGGGTCCAGTCTTTGTCATCGACTGCGCCGTCTTTCTTGTTACGGTTGTAGTAGTAGTTGCGAACCAGCAAATCCAACTTGCTGTCTTCTACAAAGCCTTTGGCTTCGGACTGGTCGCTTACGAAAGGTGCGGCCGTAGCCAATTGAGTACTGGCTGCTGCTGCAACTGCCAGTGCGATCATGCTCCACTTCATCACGCGCATCGTGATTTGCTCCTTTGGTTTTTAGAAGAGTACTGCCGTCCCACCTGTTTTATTATCTGGGCGGCTCTTTCTTTTTGTGTCGGCGCAAACTTATATCACGCCGACAATGTTGGCGATACTTGCGTATCTAACCTTTCAGCTTCTTTACGACCCTGTCGCAAATGGCTTGGTAGATGTCGCAAATTCACTGCCCCGACGCAACCGGATTGACAACTTGAGCGTTGTTTTTCGGGGCTTGAGCATCGGTAAAAAGAGTCCCTGGTGAAACGTTTGAATCTCCATCGGGCAACCCTGCCACTGTTTTTATTTGTCTTAAGGCTCCCACTTCCAGCGGTGCACTTATAGACGATATGGGTGTGAATGCAACAAGCGTGCTCAAACCAGAAATCTGTTGCTGTTTTTTTCTGAAGGCCCGCTTGCCGCTGTAAAAACCTCATAAAACCGGGGCTTTCAAGCGCCTTTTGTTTGCGCTTGACGCCATGGATTGCATGGTGTTGCAACGTCGCGCTCATCGCGCGACCACAAAAAACGTTACCGGTTCACCCCAAAAGTGAGTAATTGGCGCAACCCCGACGCACTCAGCGTAGACGCGCTGTGCGGTTTTGGTGCAAAAAATTTTAATCGCTGTACCTATTTCATACAGTGCGCACGTTTGCATTAGCGGAACGCACGGTTCGCAATGGGTCATTCCAGCGTTTTTTGTGTGGCTATTGGTTCCGTAATGGTGCGCTCCGGCAAAAAATGTCTCATGTCGGGGCGCGTGTCTTCGATTGAAGAATGACCGGGCAGGCTACAAATGCGGTTCGTCGTGAAGCTCGGGGCATTCGCAGGTATGCTGCCGTCCTGTCGCTTGGCGCACTGCCTCGGATGAGAGGCGCTAAGCTGAAAATGATGAACAGGCGGGAGTGCGCACAGTGTTCGCTTTAGATCCACGACTTCAACAAGACACGTTACCGATTGGGGATTTCCCACTCTGCCGGTTGCTGCTGTCCAACGATTCCAACTACCCCTGGTTCATCCTGGTGCCACGCCGCGAGGATATCAGCGAGTTGTTTCAGTTAAATGTCGCAGATCAACAGCAGCTATGGCAGGAAACAACAGCCCTGGCAGAGATGCTCAAGGACTCGTTCGACGCCGACAAGTTGAATGTGGCCGCGTTGGGTAACGTGGTCAGCCAGTTGCACATGCATGTGATTGTGCGCAAGCGCGAGGATGCCGCCTGGCCGGCCCCGGTCTGGGGCAAACACCCGGCCAAGCCTTATACAGTCGAGCAGGTCGCCGTGATTCGCGAACGGCTGCGCCTGGTCCTGACCGATCAATTCACGTTTCTGGAGGGCTGAGCCATGAGCCTTGAAGAGCGCGTCAACGATCTGGAAAGCCAACTGGCGTTCCAGGACGACACCATTCAGTCATTGAACGATATCCTGGTGACGCAACAGCGGGTCGTCGAGCGCCTGCAACTGCAAATGGCTGCGTTGCTGCGGCGTCAGGAAGAGATGGTTGGTCAGTTCGAATCCTCTGAAGAAGAGGCTCCGCCGCCGCACTATTGAGTGACTGGCTTAGAGTCCAGACCAAAAAAAACCGCGAACAGCCAGGCTGCTCGCGGTTTTTTTATCGCCTGGAATCAGCGACGGGGCAATGCGGCAATCACATCTTCGGCTTGCAGGCCTTTGTCGCGATTCATGACGGAGAATTCAACGCGCTGGCCTTCGACCAGAACGCGGTGACCTTCGCCACGAATGGCCCGGAAGTGCACGAAAATATCATCGCCGGAATCACGGGAGATAAAGCCGAAGCCTTTGGAGGTATTGAACCACTTGACGGTGCCGGTATCGCGGTTGCTCATGTCATAGCTTGGCGAGGCGGCGGCCGGTGACGATTTGTAGAAGCTGATGGCCAGGTGCAGGAGCACGGCGACCAGGGTAATGACCAGGCTGAACAGCACCGCAGGTTGACCGGCGATAACCGGCATGGGTGCGATCAGTGTCAGGGTTTGCAGCACGACAGCCAGGACCAGCAGGGCGCTGACCAGGTTTTGCAGTTGATGACGAGGACCTTTGTTCCAGTAAGGAATAACCGGAGCGAGGGTGAGGTTGAGCAAGCCGAAAAAGGCCAGGTACAGCGCATCGGGTTGTTGCAGGTAAGGTACTGCTTCGGATCGCAAGCTAGGGATGAAGGACAGCAGCAAGGCTGCTGCGCCCATTAGCAGGTGGACGATTTTCAACATTTTGATTGACTCACGTTAAGACGGATCACAAGGAAGAGCTGATTGAGCACGGTCCGCTTCAGAACAATAAGAGGCGGTGGACACGTACCCGCTACCAGCCTATGCGCAACACCCCGAAAAATAGGGGCGTGGCGACACACTGCCTATTTAACAGCAAAGCCTGCGGCTACTCAAATCAGGGAGTCCAGCGGTGCCCGTGTGGGCGATTTGTCGCAGGTCGATCGGCCAACCGAGGCTGCAGGGTGTGGACAGCCTTGCTACAGTGGTCTGGCACTTGTTGGATGAATTTCATCACCTTTAGGGGGTAAACATGGCAATTGATATCGGTATCAGTGAAGCGGACCGCAAGTCCATCGTCGACGGGCTGTCGCGTCTGCTGTCGGACACCTATGTACTTTATTTGAAAACCCACAACTTCCACTGGAACGTCACGGGGCCCATGTTTCGAACCCTGCACTTGATGTTCGAGGAGCAATACAACGAGTTGGCCCTGGCGGTCGATTTGATTGCCGAGCGGATTCGTGCCCTGGGCTTTCCGGCGCCGGGTGCCTATTCGGTGTATGCGCGTCTTTCTTCTATTAAAGAAGAGGAGGGTGTCCCCAGCGCCGAAAACATGATCAAGCAACTGGTCGAAGGGCAGGAGGCCGTCACCCGCACGGCGCGCGGCATCTTCCCATTGCTGGACAAAGTCAGTGATGAGCCCACGGCGGATTTGCTGACCCAGCGTATGCAGGTCCATGAAAAAACCGCGTGGATGCTGCGCTCGCTGCTGGATCAGTAACACCGTCAATACGCGGATGGCGCCTGGGGGCGTTGTTCGCGTGCAGCTTTTCTCTCAGGCAAATGCCCTCTCGGTTCAGGAAAACAGCACGCAGTCGGTAGGAAAAGGTCCGGCGTAGGACCGTCTCCATGATCCTCTCCACCTTGTTGGCTTATCCTACGATGACCGTCAAAAAGTCATCTGGATATAACTTTGCGCCTGCGTTTTTATAAGGAAACAGGAGTTGCTCTTATGAAAACCAGGGATGGCAAAGGAGTGTCAACGGTATGGTTTATGGAGAAGGTCGAAGCGAGTGGAGACCCGGTTCGCAGCCGGCTATAAAGGTTGATCCGTTCGTCAGTGAGTTTGATATGGGGCTGGCCAAGCCGTTATCCCGCTCGGTTCGCTTGAATGGTTTTTCCACCTGCCTGCGGTTGGAGCAGGTCTACTGGGAGATTTTGGGTGAAATGGCCACACTCAATGGCTGCTCGGTCAGTGCCCTGTTGTCCCATGTGGATCGCGAGGTGCATTTGCGTCACGGCGGTGTGAAGAATTTCAGCGGGCTGGTGCGCGTCGTCTGTGTCGTACACAGCCTGAAGTAGTATCGGTCTGTGCAGTCTTACGGCTGCACAGGCTGCATTTAATGGATATAATCCCGCTCTTTGCCGCAAAACCCTGCGTATGCGGTAGCAATCTGATCGCCGAGACAACCCCCATGCCGATGTACGACTATCAATGTGCTTCCTGTGGTCATCAGTTGGAAGCCATTCAAAAGATCAGCGCAGCACCGCTGGTCGACTGCCCTGCCTGCCAGGCGCCAGAGTTGAAGAAGATGCTGTCCATGCCGGGTTTCCGCCTCAGCGGTACCGGCTGGTACGAAACCGATTTCAAGACCGGTTCCAAGAAGAATCTGGCTGGCGGCGACAAAGCTGACTAAGGTCTGGAACCTGAGTTGAACGACACGAGCGAGTTCTTGCATCATCTGATGTGCAAGGCCTCCAACCGAATTTCGATTACGAGAAGTGAAACCACTACCATGATGCGCAGCCATTATTGCGGCCAGCTGAACGAAGCCCTGGAAGGCCAGGAAATTACTCTTTGCGGTTGGGTACACCGTCGCCGTGACCACGGCGGGGTGATTTTCCTCGATATCCGTGATCGTGACGGTCTGGCCCAGGTAGTGTTCGACCCGGATCGGGCTGACACCTTTGCTGTCGCCGATCGCGTGCGCAGCGAGTACGTCGTGAAGGTCACCGGCAAGGTGCGTCTGCGCCCGGCCGGTGCCACCAACGCCAACATGGCGTCGGGCATGATCGAAGTGTTGGGTTACGAGCTGGAAGTGCTGAACGAGTCGGAAACCCCGCCGTTCCCGCTCAACGAGTTCTCCGACGTTGGCGAAGAAACCCGCCTGCGCTATCGCTTCCTCGACCTGCGTCGCCCGGAAATGCTCGAGAAGCTGCGTCTGCGTTCGCGCATGACCACCAGCATCCGTCGCTTCCTGGACGAAAACGGCTTCCTCGACGTCGAAACGCCGATCCTGACCCGCGCCACGCCGGAAGGCGCTCGCGATTACCTGGTGCCGAGCCGTACCCACGCCGGTTCCTTCTTCGCCTTGCCGCAATCGCCGCAGTTGTTCAAGCAACTGCTGATGGTCGCCGGCTTCGACCGCTACTACCAGATCGCCAAGTGCTTCCGTGACGAAGACCTGCGTGCCGACCGCCAGCCGGAATTCACCCAGATCGACATCGAGACCAGCTTCCTCGATGAAAAAGAGATCATGGCGATCACCGAACAAATGATCCGCAACCTGTTCAAGGAAGTGCTGGATCTGGAATTCGGCGACTTCCCGCACATGACCTTCGAAGAAGCCATGCGTCGTTACGGTTCCGACAAGCCGGACCTGCGTAACCCGCTGGAACTGGTGGACGTTGCCGACCAACTCAAAGAAGTCGATTTCAAGGTGTTCAGCGGCCCGGCCAACGACCCGAAATGCCGCATCGCCGCACTGCGCGTTCCAGGCGGGGCGAGCATGCCGCGCAAGCAGATCGACGACTACACCAAGTTCGTCGGCATCTACGGTGCCAAGGGCCTGGCGTACATCAAGGTCAACGAGCGCGCCAAGGGCGTTGAAGGCCTACAGTCGCCAATCGTCAAGAACATCCCTGAAGCCAACCTCAACGTGATCCTCGATCGCGTTGGCGCGGTTGATGGCGATATCGTGTTCTTCGGCGCCGACAAGTCGAAGATCGTCAGCGAAGCGCTGGGTGCACTGCGGATCAAGGTCGGCAACGACCTGGACCTGCTGACCTGCAAGTGGGCGCCAATGTGGGTTGTCGACTTCCCGATGTTCGAAGAGAACGACGACGGCAGCTTCAGTGCCTTGCACCACCCGTTCACCGCGCCGAAGTGCACCCCGGAAGAGCTGGAAGCCAACCCGGCGACCGCGCTGTCCCGTGCCTATGACATGGTTCTGAACGGCACCGAGCTGGGTGGCGGTTCGATCCGTATCCACCGCAAGGAAATGCAGCAGACCGTGTTCCGCCTATTGGGTATCGATGAAGCGGAACAGGAAGAGAAATTCGGCTTCCTGCTCGACGCCCTCAAATACGGCGCGCCGCCCCACGGTGGCTTGGCCTTCGGCCTCGACCGTCTGGTGATGCTGATGACCGGCGCCCAGTCGATTCGTGAAGTGATCGCTTTCCCGAAAACCCAGAGTGCTGCCGACGTCATGACGCAGGCCCCGGGTGTGGTCGATGCCAAGGCATTGCGCGAATTGCACATTCGTCTGCGCGAAACGCCAAAGGCTGAGTAAGGCTGACCCTGAAGGCGCATCCTCATGGGATGCGCCTTTTTTACAGGTCGAGATTTTTTCTTGCTGGCCGGCGCGAAGACGCGCGGCGGGCAAAGTTTCAAAGAGAATTCGGAGCGAGATATGGCGGGTCATTCCAAGTGGGCGAACATCAAGCACCGCAAAGAACGTCAGGATGCCAAGAAGGGCAAGATTTTCACCAAGTGGATTCGTGAGCTGACCGTTGCGGCCCGTCAGGGTGGCGGCGATCCGGGCTCCAACCCGCGTCTGCGCCTGGCGCTGGACAAGGCGCTTGGCGCCAACATGAGCCGCGACATCATTGATCGCGCGGTGGCCCGCGGTGCCGGTGCCGCCGATACCGACGACATGGTCGAACTCAGCTACGAAGGCTACGGCCCGGGTGGCGTGGCGGTGATGGTCGAATGCATGACCGACAACCGTAACCGTACCGCCGCCGCCGTGCGCCATGCGTTCAGCAAGTGTGGTGGTAACCTGGGCACTGACGGTTCGGTGGCGTATCTGTTCGAGCGCAAGGGGCAGATTTCCTTCGCGCCGGGCGTTGACGAAGACGCGCTGATGGAAGCGGCGATGGAAGCCGATGCCGATGACGTGGTCACCCACGAAGACGGCTCGATCGACGTGTTCACCTCGTTCGCTGGTTTCTACTCGGTGCGTAACGCGTTGGAAGCAGCCGGTTTTAAAGGCGATGACGCGGAAATCGTCATGCTGCCGACCACCAGTGCCGAACTGGACCTGGACGGTGCGGAGAAGGTTTTGAAGCTGATCGACATGCTTGAAGACCTGGATGACGTGCAGAACGTCTACTCCAACGCGGACATTCCGGAGGCGGTCGCCGCACAGCTCGGTTGATGCATTGATAAAGATCGCAACCTTCGCCAGGCCTACACTGTAGGAGCTGCCGAAGGTTGCGATCTTTTGATTTTAAGAGCCAAAAGATCGCAGCCTTCGGCAGCTCCTACGGTTACCCTCAGCTATCGCACCACATTCCGCAGGCGTTATGACTTTAATTCTTGGTATCGACCCCGGTTCGCGCATCACCGGTTATGGCGTGGTACGCGATACCGGGCGTGGTTGCGTGTACGTGGCATCGGGTTGTATTCGCACCGGCTCCGGCGAGTTGCACGAGCGACTGCAAATCGTCTATCGCGGCGTGCGGGAAGTCATTCAGACCTACGGCCCGGTGACCATGGGCATCGAAAAGGTGTTTATGGCGCGTAACGCTGACTCTGCGCTGAAACTCGGTCAGGCCCGCGGTGCAGCCATCGTTGCCGGCGCCGAAGAAAGCCTGGAAATCGCTGAATACACCGCAACCCAGGTCAAGCAAGCGGTGACCGGGACCGGTGCGGCGAATAAAGAGCAGGTGCAGATGATGGTCATGCACATGCTCAAATTGACCAGCAAGCCGCAAATCGACGCCTCGGATGCCCTGGCAATTGCGATTTGTCACGCGCACACCCGTTCCAGCCTGTTGCCTCATGGCCTGGGGACTGCACGCAGTCGTGGCGGGCGCCTGCGTCTCTGATAGCATCAGCAATCATTTTTACGGGATGAGGGTTTTGCGCCTGGGTTGTCGGCGTCAACTCCTTGTTCTGTCAGTCGCTGGCCTCGGGCTGGCCAACGCTCAAGGATCTGAAACGTGATTGGACGCTTGCGCGGCACCCTGGCTGAGAAACAGCCGCCGCACCTGATTCTGGATGTAAATGGTCTGGGGTATGAGCTGGAAGTACCCATGACCACGCTGTATCGCTTGCCGTCGGTCGGTGAACCGCTGACCTTGCACACCCATTTAGTCGTACGCGAAGACGCGCAGTTACTCTATGGCTTCTACGGCAAGCGTGAGCGAGACTTTTTTCGCGAGTTGATCCGTCTCAATGGTGTCGGGCCGAAATTGGCCCTGGCCCTGATGTCGAGCCTGGAAGTCGATGAACTGGTCCGTTGCGTGCAATCTCAGGACACCTCGGCACTGACCAAGGTGCCGGGCGTGGGCAAGAAGACTGCCGAGCGATTGCTGGTGGAACTCAAGGACCGCTTCAAGGCCTGGGAAACCGTGCCGGCGATGTTCGCGCTGGTGCCGAACCAACCGGGTGGGCCGGATGCCCCGGCCCCGGTGGCCACCGCCGAAAATGACGCGGTCAGCGCGCTGATTTCCCTGGGCTACAAGCCGCAGGAGGCCAGCAAGGCGATTTCCGCGATCAAGGAGAAAGGCTTGAGCAGTGAAGACATGATTCGTCGTGCCCTGAAGGGAATGATTTAAGTGATTGAAGCTGATCGTCTGATTGCCGCCACGCCTGGCCCTCGCGACCGCGAGGAAGTCCAGGACCGCGCGATTCGTCCCCTCAGCCTGGCCGAGTACATCGGCCAGCCGACCGTTCGCGAGCAAATGGAGTTGTTCATCCAGGCCGCCCGTGGTCGCAACGAATCCCTCGACCACACGCTGATCTTCGGTCCGCCGGGTTTGGGTAAAACCACCCTGGCCAACATCATTGCCCAGGAAATGGGCGTGTCGATCAAGAGCACTTCGGGTCCCGTGCTTGAGCGCCCGGGTGACCTTGCGGCGTTGCTGACCAACCTTGAGCCCCATGACGTGTTGTTTATCGACGAAATCCATCGGTTGTCGCCGATCGTCGAAGAGGTGCTCTATCCGGCCATGGAAGATTTCCAGCTCGACATCATGATTGGTGAAGGGCCGGCCGCGCGTTCGATCAAACTGGATCTGCCGCCATTCACTCTGGTCGGTGCGACCACCCGTGCCGGCATGCTGACCAACCCGTTGCGCGACCGTTTCGGGATCGTCCAGCGTCTGGAGTTCTACAGCACTGCGGACCTGGCAACGATTGTCAGCCGTTCGGCGAACATTCTTGGCCTGCCGCTCGATCCGGAGGGCGCCTTCGAAATCGCCCGTCGCGCCCGTGGCACGCCGCGAATTGCCAACCGTTTACTGCGTCGGGTGCGGGATTTCGCCGAAGTTCGTGCCAAGGGCCACATCACCAAGCCGATTGCCGACTTGGCCCTGAACCTACTGGATGTCGATGAACGCGGCTTCGATCATCAGGACCGGCGCCTGCTGTTGACCATGATCGAGAAATTCGATGGCGGTCCGGTCGGTGTCGACAGCCTGGCAGCGGCCATCAGTGAAGAGCGGCACACCATTGAAGACGTGCTGGAACCGTACCTGATCCAGCAGGGCTACATCATGCGTACACCACGGGGGCGGGTAGTGACCCGGCACGCTTATCTGCATTTCGGTTTAAACATTCCGTCACGATTGGGCGAGATGCCCGTGGTAGACGAGTTTCTCGATGCAGTGGACGATTAATTAACGTTTGCGGGCTGATCGAATGAAGGTTTGTGTGGTCCTAGGGGCTCACATGACGAATCTTTCACTAGAAAGCCGCACAACAATGAAAAACAGTTGCCTCGCCGGATTGGCAACCTGAGGAGTAAGCACTAGAGTATGCGCGCGCAAAACGGGCTTGAGCCTTTCGCACATCGTTGTCGCGTTTATTACGAGGACACCGATGCGGGCGGCATCGTGTATTACGTTAATTACCTCAAGTTTATGGAACGGGCTCGAACCGAACGGCTCCGGGATCTGGGTTTTGCCCAATCCCAGCTGGCAGGGGAGGACCTGTTGTTCGTCGTGCATTCCAGCGAAGCGCGTTACCACGCGCCGGCGCGACTGGATGACGAACTGCTGGTAAGCGCTGAAGTAATCGAATTGAACCGTGTCAGCCTGCGCTTTAAACAGCAGGTCAGGCGGGCTACGGATAATGTGCTGCTCTGTGAAGGGCAGTTTTTGGTGGCCTGTGTGCGCACTAACAGTTTGAAACCCCGGGCCATTCCCGAAGCTCTACGTGCGGCCTTTGCCGACGTGAGCGGCGCGGGTACACACTTAAAGCAGGAGATAAAGCGTGGAAGCTAACGTCGTCGACCATTCCTCCATGTGGAGCCTGGTCAGCAATGCCAGCGTCGTGGTGCAGTTGGTAATGCTGATTCTGGTAGCCGCATCGGTGACCTCATGGATCATGATTTTTCAGCGCAGCAATCTGATACGTGCCGGTCGACGTGCCCTGGAGAGCTTTGAAGAGCGCTTCTGGTCCGGGATCGACCTGTCCAAACTCTACCGTCAGGCCGGCAGCAACCCTGATCCGGATTCGGGCGTCGAGCAGATCTTCCGCGCCGGCTTCAAGGAATTCTCCCGTCTGCGCCAGCAGCCAGGCGTTGATCCGGAAGCAGTCATGGAAGGCGTGGCCCGTGCCATGCGCGTCGCCATTTCCCGCGAAGAAGAGAAGCTCGAGCAGAGCCTGCCGTTCCTCGCCACCGTCGGTTCCGTCAGCCCGTACATCGGTCTGTTCGGTACGGTCTGGGGCATCATGAACTCCTTCCGTGGTCTGGCAACGGCCCAGCAAGCGACCCTGGCCACCGTGGCCCCGGGTATCGCCGAAGCACTGGTGGCCACCGCCATCGGCCTGTTCGCCGCCATTCCAGCGGTTATCGCTTACAACCGTTTTTCTGCTCGCAGCGAAACCCTGCTGAGCCGCTACTACACCTTCGCCGATGAATTCCAGGCGATCCTGCACCGCAAAGTGCACACCAGCGAAGAATAAGCAGGTAATTTCCAATGGCTTTAATCGCTCGAGCTCGCAAAAAGCGCAAGCCGGTTGCCGAGATGAACGTGGTGCCTTACATCGACGTGATGCTGGTGCTGCTGGTCATCTTCATGGTGACCGCGCCGATGCTCAATCAGGGCGTGAAAGTTGATCTGCCCAAGGTTTCCAGCGAAGCCTTGCCGCAGGACAACAACACCCAGGTCCTGACCATTTCGATCAAGGCTGACAAGACCTACTACTGGAACCTTGGCAGCGAAGTCGACACCGATAAGCAGCAGGACAAGGCCATGACCTTGCCGCAGATGACCAGCGCCGTGACCAAAATCATCAGCGCCGGCAACGAAAACGGCAAGCACACCCAAGTCTTCATTCGTGGCGACAAGACCGTCGACTACGGTTCGGTCATGGGCGCCATGGGCGGGTTGCAGAAGGCCGGAGTCGGTAATGTTGGCTTGATTACCGAGGCGCCCTGATGCAGCAACAACGAGAGCCAACAGCCTCGGAAAGCTACTTCTGGCCTAGCGTCTGGGCGATTGGCTTGCACGTGCTGGTTTTCGGCATGCTGTTTGTCAGTTTCGCCATGACGCCTGAGTTGCCGCCGGCCAAGCCGATTGTCCAGGCGACCCTGTACCAGCTGAAATCGAAAAGTCGGGCGACCACCCAGACCAATCAAAAGATTGCGGGTGAAGCGGTGAAGTCTGCTGCGCGTCAAACCGAAGTCGAACAGATGGAACAGAAGAAGGTCGAGCAGGAAGCGGTGAAGGCTGCGGAACAAAAGAAAGAAGAAGCGGCTCAAAAAGCCGAGGAAGCCAAGAAGGCCGACGAGTCGAAGAAAGCGGACGAGGCGAAAAAGGCAGATGAAGCCAAGAAAGCCGACGAAGCCAAGAAGACCGCCGAAGCCAAAAAGGCAGAAGAGAAACAATTGGCTGATATAGCCAAGAAGAAATCTGAAGAAGAAGCCAAAAAGGCTGCTGAAGAAGAGGCCAAGAAAGCGGCCGCTGAAGAAGCTAAGAAAAAGATCGTCGAAGACGCGAAGAAGAAAGCCGCGGACGACGCCAAGAAGAAAGCTGAAGCTGAAGAGGCGAAGAAGAAAGTCGCCGACGAAGCGAAGAAGAAAGCTGCTGCCGATGCTGCGAAGAAGAAATCGCAGGATGCGGCACGTAAATCTACCGAAGACAAAAAGGCCCAGGCCTTGGCAGATTTGCTTTCCGACACGCCACAGCGTCAGCAGGCGTTGGCCGATGAGCAGGGTGACGAAGTCGCCGGCAGTTTCGATGATTTGATTCGTGCTCGTGCAGCGGAAGGCTGGGCTCGTCCACCTTCGGCACGCAAAGGCATGACGGTCGTGTTGCAAATCGGCATGTTGCCGGACGGTACGGTGACTTCGGTCAGCGTTTCCAAGTCCAGTGGTGACGGTCCGTTCGACTCGTCGGCTGTTGCTGCGGTCAAGAATATTGGACGTTTGACAGAAATGCAGGGAATGAAGCCGAGCGATTTTGCTCCGTATCGTTCATTCAAGATGACATTCACACCTGAGGATCTAGCCTTGTGAGAAACCTTCTTCGAGGAATGCTTGTCGTTATCTGCTGCCTGGCAGGGATGGCGGTAGCAGATGAAAAAAACATTCTGGTCACCAGCGGCAGTGATCGGGCTACCCCGATCGCAGTTGTACCGTTTGGCTTCCAGGGCGGCACCGTCCTGCCGGACGACATGGCCGAAATCATTGGCAATGACCTGCGCAACTCGGGCTACTACTCGCCGATTGCCAAGCAGCAGATGATCAGCCAGCCGAGCCAGGCCAGCGAAATCATTTTCCGTGACTGGAAGGCGATCAGCGCTCAATACATCATGGTCGGCAGCATTGTCCCTGCGGGCGGTCGCCTGCAGGTTCAATACGCTTTGTTCAACGTCGCCACCGAGCAGCAAGTGCTGACCGGCAGCGTATCGGGCAGCGTCGATCAACTGCGCGACATGGCGCACTACATCGCTGACCAGTCGTTCGAAAAACTCACCGGTATCAAAGGTGCGTTCTCGACGCGTCTGCTGTACGTAACGGCTGAGCGTTTCTCCGAGAAGAACACGCGTTACACGCTGCAACGTTCGGACTACGACGGTGCCCGCGCCGTGACCCTGCTGCAATCGCGCGAGCCGATCCTGTCGCCGCGTTTCGCACCGGATGGCAAGCGCATCGCTTATGTATCGTTCGAGCAGAAGCGTCCGCGTATCTTCATGCAGAACATCGACACCGGTCGCCGTGAGCAGATCACCAACTTCGAAGGCCTGAATGGCGCACCAGCCTGGTCACCGGATGGCAATCGCCTGGCTTTCGTACTGTCGAAAGACGGTAACCCTGACATCTATGTGATGAACCTGGGTTCTCGTCAGATTTCCCGCGTCACTAACGGTCCCGGCATCAACACCGAACCGTTTTGGGGCAAGGATGGTTCGACCATCTACTTCACCTCCGACCGTGGCGGCAAGCCACAAATCTACAAGACCAGCGTCGGTGGTGGCGGTGCTGAACGTGTGACTTTCATCGGTAACTACAACGCAAACCCGAAACTTTCGGCCGATGAAAAGACCCTGGTGATGATTCATCGCCAGGATGGCTTCACTAATTTCAAGGTGGCGGCCCAGGATTTGCAGCGCGGAAGCGTAAAAATCCTCACTGATAGCACTCTGGACGAGTCGCCTACTGTTGCGCCCAACGGCACCATGGTAATCTACGCCACCCGCCAGCAGGGCCGGGGAGTCTTGATGCTCGTGTCCATTAATGGACGCGTAAGGCTCCCGCTTCCTACCGCACAAGGCGAAGTCAGAGAACCTTCCTGGTCCCCTTACCTGAACTGACGCGGCGCTACACGTTTTACTTAACACACTGGGGTTCATTAGGAGTTTCACGATGGAAATGCTGAAGTTTGGTAAATTTGCTGCGCTGGCTCTGGCCATGGCTGTAGCTGTAGGTTGCTCGTCCAAAGGCGGCGACAATGCCGGTGAAGGCGCTGTTGATCCAAACGCTGGTTACGGCGCTAACACTGGTGCAGTTGACGGCTCCCTGAGCGAAGAAGCTGCTCTGCGCGCAATCACCACTTTCTACTTCGAATACGATAGCTCGGACCTGAAGCCAGAAGCCATGCGCGCTCTGGATGTTCACGCTAAAGACCTGAAAGCTAACGGCGCTCGCGTTGTTCTGGAAGGCAACACCGACGAACGTGGTACTCGTGAGTACAACATGGCACTGGGCGAGCGTCGTGCGAAAGCCGTTCAGCGCTACCTGGTACTGCAAGGTGTTTCCCCAGCTCAGCTGGAACTGGTTTCCTACGGCGAAGAGCGTCCAGTTGCTACCGGCAACGACGAGCAGTCCTGGGCTCAAAACCGTCGCGTCGAACTGCGTAAGTAATTCGTCATGCGAACGTGCCGTCGTGCTGTAACTGTTTTGGCTCTCAGTCTCGCACCGCTTGCGGTGTGGGCTGCGGTTCCTGTGGTCGATAACAACTCCGGTTATAACAATAGCGGGAGCAGTTATCCGCCTGCGGGTTACGGTACGAACGGCGCCTATGCCGGGGGAGGGGTTTCGGCCCCTGTCTCGGCACAGGGCGAGCTGTTCAACCAACTGCAATCGATGCAAGAGCAGATCTCGCGCCAACAGGGTGTGATTGAAGTTCTGCAAAATGATGTAGCGCGCATGAAGCAGGAAAACCTGGAGCGATACCAGGATCTTGATCGGCGCATAGGAACCGGCGTTGCACCAGCCGCGACTCCTGATAATTCTTCCACCGGTGGCAATTTGAATGCCCCCGGTGCAGCAGCCGCTGCAGGCGCAGGTGCTGGAGCGGTTGCCGCTCAAGCCCCGGCCGCCAGCAGTGAACCGGGTGATCCGGCGAAGGAAAAGCTCTATTACGATGCTGCCTTCGACCTGATCAAAGCCAAGGATTTCGACAAGGCCAGCCAGGCCTTCGCCGCTTTCCTGCGCAAATACCCGAACAGCCAATACGCGGGCAACGCCCAGTACTGGTTGGGCGAAGTCAACTTGGCCAAAGGCGATCTGCAAGGCGCAGGTCAGGCGTTTGCCAAGGTTTCGCAGCTGTATCCCAAGCACGCCAAAGTGCCTGATTCGCTGTACAAGCTCGCTGATGTAGAGCGCCGCCTGGGTCATACCGACAAGGTCAAAGGCATTCTGCAACAGGTTGTGTCCCAATATCCGGGCACTTCCGCCGCTCAGCTGGCTCAACGCGATCTGCAACGCATGTAAGGCTGCTTGATCCGTTCAGGAAGAAACCCGCGCTTGTCGCGGGTTTTTTCGTTAGAATTCACGCCCTTTTTCTGAAACACGCTTTTTGGGATTCGCGCGTTGGCGGGGTTCCTTGAAGAGCCTGACGGAGGCGGACAGCCTGTTTAGCTGTTACGCCCGTGGCAACTATGCAAGACACATTGAGAATTACCGAAGTTTTCTACTCGTTGCAGGGTGAAACGCGGACTGCCGGGCTGCCCACTGTTTTTGTGCGCCTGACCGGTTGCCCGTTGCGTTGCCAATACTGCGACAGCGCCTACGCGTTCACTGGCGGCACTGTCCGCACGCTCGAGGACATCCTCGAGCAAGTGGCCGGTTTTCGTCCGCGCTATGTTTGTGTCACCGGCGGCGAGCCGTTGGCGCAACCCAATGCCATCCCATTGCTCAAGCAGTTGTGTGACGCCGGTTACGAAGTGTCACTGGAAACCAGTGGCTCGATCGATATCTCGGCGGTAGATTCCCGAGTCAGTCGCGTTGTCGACCTGAAAACACCGGGGTCGAAAGAAGCACACCGCAACCGCTACGAAAACATCGAACTGCTGACGCCCAACGACCAGGTGAAGTTTGTCATCTGCTCGCGGGAAGACTACGACTGGTCCGTATCCAAGCTGATTCAGTACGGTCTTGAGCGACGTGCCGGCGAAGTGCTGTTCTCGCCGAGTCACCATGACCTCAATGCACGAGACTTGGCTGACTGGGTGGTGGCGGACAACTTGCCAGTGCGTCTGCAATTGCAGCTGCATAAATATCTTTGGAATGACGAGCCGGGGCGCTGAGATGACTGAACAACTGAACACTACCGAAAAACGCGCAGTGATCCTGCTGTCCGGCGGCCTAGACTCGGCGACCGTCGTGGCCATGGCTCGTGCTGAAGGCTATAGCTGCTACACCATGAGCTTCGACTACGGTCAGCGCTCTCACGCCGAATTGCACGCGGCTGCGCGGGTCGCTCGTGACCTGGGTGTGGTCGAACACAAAGTGATCGGCCTGAACCTGGACGGTATGGGCGGCTCGGCACTGACTGATAGCAGCATCGATATTCCGGAAGCGCCAGGTGAAGGCATTCCGGTGACTTACGTGCCCGCGCGCAACATCGTGTTCCTATCCCTTGCACTCGGCTGGGCTGAGGTGCTCGGTGCCCGTGACATTTTTATCGGTGTGAACGCGGTGGATTACTCCGGCTACCCTGACTGCCGCCCCGAGTTCATCGAGTCCTTCGAACGCATGGCCAACCTGGCGACCAAGGCCGGGGTTGAGGGCAACGGTTTCCGTATCCAGGCACCGCTGCAAAACCTGAGCAAGGCGCAGATTGTCGAGGTTGGCGTGAAGCTGGGCGTCGATTACGGGCTGACCGTTTCCTGCTATCAGGCCGACGATAAAGGTTATGCATGCGGCAAATGCGATAGCTGCCGCCTGCGTGCAGAGGGCTTCGCAGCCGCCGGAATCACTGACCCAACCCCTTATTTTTGATTTATTTCAAATTAGGTGTTGAATAGTCCTTAAAAATCAGTATTATACGCGCCACCACACAGCGGGTCGTTAGCTCAGTTGGTAGAGCAGTTGGCTTTTAACCAATTGGTCGTAGGTTCGAATCCCACACGACCCACCATTTTTGTAGCAGTTTTAAAAGTCTGGAAGGCCCACGCAAGTGAGGATTTCCGGATTTTTTTTTGCCCGCGATTTGTGCTTGTTCACGTCCGGGGCTGCGCCATATGACGCAGGTCAGAATCATCTTTTGCATCCGAGGGATATTCTGTAGCCTTGCCCAGCTCCAACGCTGTGCCTGATGAATACTCACTCTCCCGGCGGTACCCAGTAGGGTCCGGAGCCGGGTGTATACTCGACTTTCGCGCGAAAGCGCCCGCAGGTCTTGCGATCATGACGCAAATTTCCGAACGCCTACTGGTTCAAGCCCACCTCGACGCCAAGCAGCCCAAGCCGCTGACGGTTGAGGAAGAGGCTTACTACCGCGCTGCCATCGCCGCCGAGCTCAAGGCTCAGGACGCGGTGCTGGTGGCTCACTTCTATTGCGATCCGGTGATTCAGGCCTTGGCCGAAGAAACCGGGGGCTGCGTCTCTGACTCCCTGGAAATGGCGCGCTTCGGCAATGCCCATCCGGCCAAGACCGTGGTGGTCGCCGGCGTTAAGTTCATGGGCGAAACCGCGAAGATTCTCAATCCCGAAAAACGCGTACTGATGCCGACCCTGGACGCGACTTGCTCGCTGGATCTGGGTTGCCCGGTGGACGAGTTCTCGGCGTTCTGTGATCAGCACCCGGAGCGCACGGTGGTGGTGTACGCCAACACTTCGGCGGCGGTCAAAGCCCGGGCCGACTGGGTGGTGACGTCCAGCTGCGCGCTGGAGATCGTCGAAAGCCTGATGGACAACGGCGAGACGATCATCTGGGGCCCGGACAAACACCTGGGCACTTACATCCAGCGCAAGACCGGCGCGGACATGCTGCTGTGGGACGGTGCCTGCATCGTTCACGAGGAGTTCAAGTCCAAGCAGCTCGAAGACATGAAGGCGCTGTACCCGGACGCGGCCATTTTGGTGCACCCGGAGTCGCCGACGTCGGTGATTGAGCTGGCGGATGCCGTCGGTTCCACCAGTCAGTTGATCGCTGCGGCGCAGACCCTGCCGAACAAGACCTTTATCGTCGCCACCGACCGCGGCATCTTCTACAAGATGCAGCAGTTGTGCCCGGACAAGGTCTTTATCGAGGCCCCAACGGCCGGTAACGGTGCAGCGTGCCGCAGTTGCGCACATTGCCCGTGGATGGCAATGAACACCCTTGAGCGCACGCTCAAGAGCTTGAAGGAAGGGACGAATGAGATCTTTGTTGATCCGGCGTTGATTCCGCAGGCGATTCGGCCGTTGAAGCGGATGCTGGACTTTACTCAGGCGGCGCGGATGAAGTTGGCGGGTAACGCTTAATAGAGCGGAATTTAAAGGCAAGATCAAAAGATCGCAGCCTTCGGCAGCTCCTGCACAGGTGTATGCAAAACCCCGTAGGAGCTGCCGAAGGCTGCGATCTTTTTTGTGGGCGCTACTTTTGTTTCTTTGGAATACGAACGAGCTGGGTGTTGGAGTACATGTCATGCCAGCTGCGTTTCTGTTTATCGAACAGCGGCCAGATAAACCCCAGCCCCACGCACAGCCACGACGCAATCGACACTACAAACCGCAGCAGCGCCTGCCACAGGCTGATCGACGAGCCATCGGCATTCTGCACGCGGATGCACCACACCTGCATGCCCAGGGTCTGGCCGGACCAGGTCCAGAACTTGGCGAAGAAACCGAACAGTACGAAAAACAGCACCGTCGACAGCAGTGGATCACCGTCCAGTGCGCCGGCTTCGGTCAGGGTGCGCATCTTGTCTTCGCCGATGATCGCCATCTGGATCATCTTGTAGATGCCGCTGGTGACGATCAGCAGGGCGGTGCACAACAGGAAGTCATAGAACATCGCTGCCAGGCGACGACCCAGGGTGGCGGCGGGAAAGTCGCCCTGGGGGTTGAGCAGGTGTTTCGACATGGCAGCCTCTGGGCGGAAAAAGAAGCCATTTTACGGATTTACGCGCACAAAAAAGCCCCTGATGTCAGCATCAGGGGCTTTTTCGTTACAGAAGGTTAGCCTTCTGCTTGTACTTCGTCAGCCTGCATGCCTTTCTGGCCTTGCACAGCGACGAAAGTCACTTTCTGGCCTTCTTTCAGGCTTTTGAAGCCGTTGCCCTGGATGGCGCGGAAATGCACGAACAGATCCGGACCGCTTTCAGGAGTGATAAAACCAAAACCTTTCTCGTCGTTAAACCACTTGACGGTACCGCTCTGACGTTGGGACATTTCTTATTTCCTTTGACGCAAAAATTAATGACAGTCTCCTTCTCATGAAAGAGTACTGGGGCTGGTTGCAGGAGAGTAAGAAGACGTCGAACGGGATGTAGCTAACTTGTAGGCTACTGCCCAGGTCACGATTCCAAGCGACCCATGCAAACACAGTGAACAAACTCTACGCCAACTAGCCGATAAAAAACAACCCCCTGTGTGAGGCCCGGTTTTGCTCGGCTTGGTGGCTGTTAGTCGGTCCACTAGTGCAGGCTTATACGATTGCAGTGTTCAAATGTTTTCGATCGTTATAAGCCAAGTTCATAAGCGAAAGCTTGCACTGTTTTATGGCGGTTGCGTTACAGATTAGTGCACTGTTAACGCAACCGCGTTACTTATAGAAACAGTCAATCAACCACGATAGTAGCGTTGTGGAACAAATGGCATTTTGCTTACAAGCAAAGGCACCTTTTTCCCACGAACTATCGCCCAAACCGGTGTGTCGAGTGTGATGTAAGCACTGTCGACGTAACCCATGGCCAGTGGACCGCCGAGGGTCGGCCCGAAACCACCGCTGCACACGCTGCCGATGATGTCGCCGGCTTCGTTGACGATTTCCGCGCCTTCGCGCACCGGCGTGCGTTCTTGCGGCAGCAGGCCAACGCGTTTACGACTGACACCGCCCTGTTGCTGGGCGAACACGTTTTCCGCGCCAGGGAAGCCGCCGGCCCGCGCGCCATCGGCACGACGTGGCTTGGAGATGGCCCACAGCAGGCTTGCCTCGATCGGGGTGGTCTGGGTGTTCATGTCATGGCCGTAGAGGCACAGGCCGGCTTCCAGGCGCAGGGAGTCGCGAGCGCCGAGGCCGATGGCGGCCACTTCCGGTTCGGCCAACAGGGCGCGGGCCAGGGCTTCGGCATTCGCGGCCGGTACGGAGATCTCGAAACCGTCTTCACCGGTGTAGCCCGAACGGCTGACAAAGCAATCCACGCCCAGCAGCTTCACCCGGGCGAACTGCATAAAGGTCATCTTCGCCACTTCAGGCGCCAGGCGCGCAAGTACTGTCACGGCGGCCGGCCCCTGCAGGGCCAGCAACGCACGTTCTTCGAACAGCGGTTCGATGGTGCACTGATCGCCGATGTGCTGTCGCAGGTGCGCCAGGTCTTGATCCTTGCAAGCGGCGTTGACCACCAGGAACAGTTCGTCGTTGCCCAGGTTGGCGACCATCAGGTCGTCGAGGATGCCGCCGGTCGCGTTGGTGAACATCGCGTAACGCTGCATGCCCACCGGTAGGTCGATGATGTCCACCGGCACCAGGGTTTCCAGGGCCTTGGCAGCATGGGCGCCGGTCAGGCGGATCTGGCCCATGTGCGAGACATCGAACAGCCCGGCCTGATCACGGGTGTGTTGATGTTCTTTCATCACGCCCAGCGGGTATTGCACCGGCATGTCATAGCCGGCGAACGGCACCATGCGCGCGCCGAGTTCGATGTGCAGGGCGTGCAGTGGGGTTTTCAGCAATGGTTCGGTGGACATATTCAGCTCCTGAAAAAGTGTGCAGATGCCGATGCGCGCGCATCAGCACTCGATAATGTTGACCGCCAAACCGCCACGGGCGGTTTCCTTGTATTTGCTTTTCATGTCGGCGCCGGTCTGGCGCATGGTGCGGATGACTTTGTCGAGGGAGACGAAATGCTGACCGTCGCCGCGCAGGGCCATGCGTACCGCGTTAATGGCTTTCACCGAACCCATGGCGTTGCGCTCGATGCACGGCACTTGCACCAGGCCGCCAATCGGGTCGCAGGTCAGGCCGAGGTTGTGTTCCATGCCGATTTCCGCCGCGTTTTCCACTTGCTGCACGCTGCCGCCGAGGACTTCGCACAACGCGCCGGCCGCCATCGAGCAAGCCACGCCGACTTCACCCTGACAACCGACTTCAGCGCCGGAGATCGAGGCGTTTTCTTTATAGAGAATGCCGATGGCCGCTGCGGTCAGCAGAAAACGTACAACGCCGTCCTCATTGGCACCGGGGATGAAGCGCATGTAGTAATGCAGCACCGCCGGGACGATCCCGGCCGCACCGTTAGTGGGCGCCGTCACCACGCGTCCGCCGTTGGCGTTTTCTTCGTTGACCGCCAGGGCGTAGAGGTTGACCCAGTCCAGCACCGACAGCGGATCGCGCAGGGCCGATTCCGGGTTTTTGCACAATTGCCGATGCAGCGCCGCCGCCCGCCGCTTGACCTTCAAGCCACCGGGCAAGATGCCTTCGTTGCGGCAACCGGCGGCGACGCAGTCCTGCATCACTTGCCAGATGTTCAGCAGCCCGGCGCGGGTTTCCGCTTCCGGGCGCCAGGCGCTTTCGTTGGTCAGCATCACCTGGCTGATGGACAAGCCGTAGGTGGTGCAGTGACTGAGCAAGTCCTTGGCGCTTTTGAACGGGAAGGTCAGCGGCGTGGCGTCTTCGACGATGCGGTCGGCGCCGGCGGCGTCTTCATCCACGACGAAGCCGCCGCCGACCGAGTAGTACTCGCGGCTGCGGATCTGCAGGCCGGCCACATCGAACGCACGAAAGATCATGCCGTTGGGGTGGTAGGGCAATGGTTTGCGGATCATTGCCAAGTGTTCTTTCTCGTTGAACGCAATGCTGTGTTCGCCGAGCAGGTTCAAGCGACCGTTGCCACGAATGACTTGCAGGCGGGCGGCGACGGTTTCGGTGTTCACGGTGTCCGGGTGTTCGCCTTCCAGGCCGAGCAGCACAGCCTTGTCGCTGCCGTGACCCTTGCCGGTGGCGCCGAGCGAGCCGTAGAGCTCGACCCTGATGCTGGCGGTTGCCGTCAGCAGCCCTTCACGGCGCAGACCTTCGGCGAAACGCGCGGCTGCGCGCATCGGGCCGACGGTGTGGGAGCTGGAGGGGCCGATACCAATCTTGAACAGGTCGAACACGCTTAACGACATGAGTTGTTCTCCGGTTTCTTGTTATAGCCGCCAACATCACGGAATTGCACCCGTAGGAGCTGCCGAAGGCTGCGATCTTTTGATCTTGCTCTTGATACGTAAGATCAAAAGATCGCAGCCTTCGGCAGCTCCTACGGGGTATGGGGTGTTCTTGAGGGGGCGAGCAAGCCCGCCCCCTCTAGATCAAGCGTAGCTTTCGATCGACGGGCAGGCGCACACGAGGTTGCGATCACCGAACACGTTGTCGACGCGACCGACCGGCGGCCAGTATTTGCCTTCGATCAAGGAGGCAACCGGGTACACCGCTTGCTCACGGCTGTACGGATGCGTCCACTCGCCAACAATTTCCGCTGCGGTGTGCGGAGCGTTTTTCAGCGGGTTGTCGTCCTTGTCCAGCGTGCCGTTTTCCACCGCACGGATTTCTTCGCGGATGCGGATCATGGCGTCGCAGAAGCGGTCCAGTTCTTCCTTGGATTCGCTTTCGGTCGGCTCGATCATCAAGGTGCCGGCCACCGGGAACGACATGGTCGGTGCGTGGAAACCGAAGTCGATCAGGCGTTTGGCGACGTCATCGACACTGATGCCGCTGCTGTCTTTCAACGGACGCAAATCGAGGATGCATTCGTGCGCCACCAGGCCGTTGCTGCCGGTGTAGAGCACTGGGTAATGCTCTTCGAGGCGACGGGAAATGTAGTTGGCATTCAGGATCGCCAGTTGCGAAGCACGCTTCAAACCGGCGCCGCCCATCATGCGAATGTACATCCAGGTGATCGGCAGAATGCTCGCGCTGCCGAACGGTGCCGCGCAGACCGCGCCTTCCTTGCGTTCCATCTGGGCGTGGCCCGGCAGGAACGGCGTCAGGTGCGATTTCACGCCAATCGGGCCAACGCCCGGGCCGCCACCGCCGTGGGGGATGCAGAAGGTTTTGTGCAGGTTCAAGTGCGACACGTCGCCGCCGAACTTGCCCGGTGCGCAGAGGCCGACCATCGCATTCATGTTGGCGCCGTCGATGTACACCTGGCCGCCGTTGTCATGAACGATGCCGCAGATTTCGCGGATGCCTTCTTCGAACACGCCGTGGGTCGACGGGTACGTGATCATCAGCGCGGCGAGGTGCTCGCGGTGCTCGATGGCTTTGGCGCGCAGGTCTTCGATGTCGACGTTGCCACGGGCATCGCACGCGGTGACGACTACGCGCATGCCGGCCATGTTGGCGGTGGCCGGGTTGGTGCCGTGGGCCGAGGACGGGATCAGGCAGATGTCGCGACGGTCTTCGCCACGGCTCTGGTGATAGGCGCGAATCGCCAGCAGGCCAGCGTATTCACCCTGGGAACCGGCGTTCGGTTGCAGGGAGATCGAATCGTAGCCAGTCGCGGCGCAGAGCATCGCTTCCAGTTCGTCGGTCAGTTGCTGGTAACCGGCGCTTTGTGCGGCCGGGGCGAACGGGTGCAAGGCACCGAACTCAGCCCAGGTCACCGGGATCATTTCGCTGGCAGCGTTGAGTTTCATGGTGCACGAACCCAGCGGGATCATGGTGCGATCCAGCGCCAGGTCCTTGTCGGCGAGCTTGCGCAGGTAGCGCATCAGCTCGGTTTCCGAGTGGTAACGGTTGAACACCGGGTGGCTGAGGATTGGCGATTGGCGAACCAGATCGGCCGGGATTGTGCTTTGAACGCTTGCAGCCAATGCCGCGAAGTCCGGCAGCGCTTTGCCGTCGGCCAGCAGCGCCCACAGGGTTTCCACATCGGCTTGCGAGGTGGTTTCGTCGAGGGACAGGCCCAGACGTTCGGCATCGACCACGCGCAGGTTGATCTGCTGGGCGTGTGCCTTGTCGTGCAGCTTGGCGGTGTGGGCGCCGGTCTTGATGGTCAGCGTGTCGAAGAAGTTTTCCTGCTCAACCGTCAGACCGATTGTGCTCAAGCCCTTGGCCAGAATCGCGGTCAGGTGATGAATGCGGTTGGCAATCTGCGTCAGACCTTTCGGACCGTGGTACACGGCGTACATGCTGGCGATGTTGGCCAGCAGCACTTGTGCGGTGCAGATGTTCGACGTGGCCTTCTCGCGGCGGATATGTTGCTCGCGAGTCTGCATCGCCAGGCGCAGGGCCGGCTTGCCGAAACGGTCCACGGAGACACCGACCAGACGGCCAGGCATGTCACGCTTGAACGCGTCTTTAGTGGAGAAATAAGCCGCGTGCGGGCCACCGAAACCCAGCGGCACGCCGAAGCGTTGTGCGCTGCCGATGGCCACGTCAGCACCGAACTCGCCCGGCGGCGTCAGCACGGTCAGGGCCAGCAGGTCAGCGGCTACGGCGACCAGCGCGTTAGCGGCGTGGAAGCGTTCGGTCAGTTCGCGGTAATCAAACACGTCACCGTTGCTGGCCGGGTATTGCAGCAGTGCGCCGAAGAACGGCGTCACGTCGGTCAGTTCGAGTTCGTCGCCGACCACCACGTCAATGCCCAACGGCTCGGCACGGGTGCGCAGCACGTCGAGGGTTTGCGGGTGGCAATGCACGGAAGCGAAGAAGGCGTGGCTGCCCTTGTTCTTGCTCAGGCGTTTGCAGAAGGTCATGGCTTCGGCAGCGGCGGTGGCTTCGTCGAGCAGGGAGGCGTTGGCGATCGGCAGGCCGGTGAGGTCGCTGATCAGGGTCTGGAAGTTCAGCAGCGCTTCGAGACGGCCCTGGGAAATTTCTGGCTGATACGGGGTGTAAGCGGTGTACCAGGCCGGGTTTTCCAGCAGGTTGCGCAGGATCGGCGACGGCGTGTGGGTGCCGTAGTAACCCTGACCGATGAAGGTCTTGAACAGCTGGTTTTTACTGGCGATGGATTTGATCAACGCCAGGGCATCGGCTTCGCTCAGGCCATCTTCGAGGCCAAGCACGCTGGTGCCTTTGATGCTGTCCGGAATCACGCTGGCGCTCAGGGCTTCCAGGGAGTCGAACCCGAGGCTGTTGAGCATCGCTTGCTCATCACCGGCGCGTGGGCCGATGTGGCGGGCGATGAATTCGTTGGCAGTGCTGAGATTGATCGTCATGGCGGCTCCTCAGGCTTCGGCGTTGGCTTTGATCAGACGGTCGTAGGCGTCTTGATCCAGCAACTTGGCGACCGCCGAGGCGTCGGTTGGCTGAAAGCGGAAGAACCAGCCTTCGCCCAGTGGATCTTCGTTGACCAGTTCAGGGCTGCTGTCCAGGGCCGGGTTCACTTCCAGCACGTCACCGTCCAGTGGCATGTACACGCCGCTGGCGGCTTTGACCGATTCCACGGTGGCGGCTTCTGCGCCTTTGTCGTAGGACTGCAGCTCCGGCAGTTGTACGAAAACCACGTCGCCCAAGGCGTTCTGTGCGAAAGCCGTGATGCCGACGGTGACGCTGCCGTCAGCTTCGGTGCGCAGCCATTCGTGATCTTCAGTAAAACGCAACTCGCTCATGGAAACTCCTAAGGGGGCCAGACTCGTCTGGTGGACGCGATTGAAGGCTCGGGCTAAAAGCCCTGCTTTATGAGCGGTTACTTAGCAAAATCGCGGCCAATGTTGTTAAGTGCTTATAAAACAATGAGTTAAGAGTTTGTAATGGGCGGGCGAATTAAAAGCGTGTAGCGAAATCGCTACAGCCCAAAGCCTGGAAAAAAGCGTATGAGGATCAAAGCCTTGCACAGCGGTGATTGGAAGAGGGTGTAACGATATCATTCCGCTGTAGCGCTTTCAGTACAGATGCAGGTCGCTTTTAAACAGGTTAAAAGCCCTCGAATTGAAACCCGACCCGTAGGAGCTGCCGAAGGCTGCGATCTTGTCCCAGGCACTACAAGGCTAAAGTCAAAAGATCGCAGCCTTCGGCAGCTCCTACGGGGGGTGGGTGCATGTATGTGGGTTGCTGCGATTTTGTTCTTGGCGCCGCAAGGCTAAAGTCAAAAGATCGCAGCCTTCGGCAGCTCCTACGGGGGTCTGTGCATGTATGTGGGTTGTTGCGATTTTGTTCTTGGCGCCGCAAGGTCAAAGTCAAAAGATCGCAGCCTTCGGCAGCTCCTACGGGGCTTTGGTGTTTGGGGAGCCGAGGCTTACGGTTTGTTGGGAATGCCGTACTTGCGCAATCGATGGGCGATTGCGGTGTGGGAGGTTTGCAGGCGGTTGGCCAGTTGCCGGGTCGAGGGGTAGCTGACGTAGAGTTTTTCCAGCAGGTTTTTCTCGAACTCTTCCATGGCCTGCTCAAGGCTATCCACTTCGCTGTCGCTCTGGCGTGCCACCGAGGTGCCGGCGATGTCGAGGTCGCCGATGTCCACCAGGCTGCTTTCGCAGATCGCGGCGGCGCGGAAGATCACGTTCTGCAATTGGCGCACGTTGCCGGGCCAGCGATTGCCCAGCAGCGCCGGATAAGTACCGGGCGCCAGGCGACAGACCGGGCGCTGGATCTGCGCGCAGGCCTGCTGCATGAAGTAGCGGGCCAGCAGCAGAATGTCCTGGCCGCGTTCACGCAATGGCGGGACTTCGACGTTGAGCACGTTGAGGCGATAGAACAGGTCTTCGCGGAAGGTGCCTTCGCTGACCATTTTTTCCAGGTCGCGGTGGGTCGCGCTGAGGATGCGCACATTGACCTTGACCTCGCGATCACCGCCGACCCGCCGAAAACTGCCGTCATTCAAAAAGCGCAGCAACTTGGCCTGCAAGTACGGCGACATCTCGCCGATCTCATCGAGAAATACCGTGCCCTGGTTCGCCAGTTCCATCAGCCCCGGTTTGCCGCCCCGTTGCGCGCCGGTGAAGGCGCCGGGGGCATAGCCGAACAGTTCGCTTTCGGCGAGGTTCTCCGGCAGGGCCGCGCAGTTCAGCGCCAGGAACGGCGCACTGTGCCTTGCACTGATGGCGTGGCAGGCCCGGGCCACCAGTTCTTTACCGGTGCCGGTTTCGCCCTGGATCAACAACGGTGCATCGAGGGCCGCGACCCGTTGGGCACGGGCCTTCAACGTCCGAATCGCCGGGGATTCGCCGAGCAGCGCATCGAAGCCTTCGGCATGATCGTGGTGCAGCGCCGACAGGCGTTCGCCGATGCGGCTCGGTTGATACAGGGTCAACAGGGCGCCGGCGTCGGTGATCGGCGTGGCGTCCAGCAGCAGGGTCTGGCCGTTGACGGTGATCTCGCGCAGCGGCAGGCGAAAGCCGTTTTCCAGCAAGGCATCGAGCAGCGCCGGGTCGGCAAACAGATCGGCGATGCTTTCACCGGCCGGTTCGCGACCGTAAAGGGCAATCAGCGCCGGGTTGGCCAGCAGCACTTTGCCGGCGCTGTCCAGGGCCAGGACCGGGTCGGTCATCGCTGCGAGCAAGGCGTCGAGCTGCAAGTGCCGACGCTGGCCCGGCAGGATGTCGACCACCGTCACCGCTTGCACGCCGCGCACGCTGAACAGCGCATCGCGCAGCTCTTCGAGCACTTCCGGGCTCAGGGTCGGGGCGTCGATGTAGACGTTGGGCGGCACCATCTCCACCGCATCCAGATTGAGATTGCGCCCACCGAGCAAGGCCAGGACTTCCTGGGTAATGCCAACGCGGTCGATGAAGCTGACGTGGATACGCATGGGGCGGTTTTTGGTTCTGGCGTGCGGAGGGTGGCAAGTATGCCTTGGAGCGGGGTGTCAGGTGAAATCGGCAATGGGGATTGGCGGAAAAGATCGCAGCCTTCGGCAGCTCCTACGGGGGTACACGCTCGGCGTAGGAGCTGCCGTAGGCTGCGATCTTTTGATCTTTCAACGGTTATTCGAGGTGTTCGGGGCTTACCGGGTCGCCGGATTTCATATTCAGTTGCACCCGCACATCTTCAAACATCGCATCGTAATGTTTGTGCACCGAGCCGATCTGGCTGTGGGTCTTGGGAATCCCGTACTGCTCGGCGATTTTCGTCACGTTGCTGGCGAAGTTGTAGGCCTGATCCTTGGGCAGGAAAAACGACTCTTTCATTTCCTTGCCCTGAATCGTGCCATGCACGGTGAACAGCATTCCCTTGCCGTCATGAGGATCTTGCGTCACCTCATAATCGATGTGCACGTTGTAGCTGACATCGTCACCGTTCAGCGCATGACGCTCGATGTGCAAGTGACCGGATTCGAACGTGGCCATAAGCGTTTCTCCTTCGAAGGCATTGGAGAACGGCAGACCCCGGGCCTGCCGCTGAGTTTCTTTTTAGAGGTAAGTAATGCCGGGTGTCGCGGTGCTGATGCGGGTGCCGGCCTTGCCCTGGACGATTGCTTCGATGTCCGAGAGTGAACCGATGACCGCGACTTTGCCAGTATTGCGCGCGAACTCGCAGGCGGCCTGGACCTTCGGCCCCATGGACCCGGCGGCGAAGCCGAGTTTTTCCATGTCGTCGGGGTGGGCCTGGGCGATGGCTTTCTGGGTCGGTTTGCCGAAATCGATGAACGCGGCGCTGACGTCGGTGGCGATCACCAGCAGATCACTTTCCAGTTGCTCGGCCAGCAGCGCCGAGCACAGGTCCTTGTCGATCACCGCTTCCACGCCTTCGAGTTTGCCGCTGGCGCCGTACATGGTCGGGATACCGCCACCGCCGGCGCAGATCACGATGCTGCCCTTGTCCAGCAGCCACTTGATCGGGCGGATTTCGAAGATGCGCTTCGGCCGTGGGCTGGCGACCACGCGGCGATATTTGTCGCCATCGGGGGCAATCGCCCAGCCTTTTTCGGCGGCGAGTTTTTCTGCTTCGGCTTTCAGGTACACCGGGCCGATGGGTTTGGTCGGGTTCTGGAAGGCCGGGTCCTTGGCGTCGACTTCGACTTGGGTCAGCAGGGTGGCGAACGGCACTTCGAAGTCCAGCAGGTTGCCCAGTTCCTGTTCGATGATGTAGCCGATCATGCCTTCGGTTTCGGCGCCGAGCACGTCCAGCGGGTAGGGCGACACCGAGGTGTAGGCCGCCGCTTGCAACGACAGCAGCCCGACTTGCGGGCCATTGCCGTGGGCGATGACCAGTTGGTTGCCGGGGTAGATCTTGGCGATCTGTTCAGTGGCGACGCGGATGTTGGCGCGTTGATTGTCCGCGGTCATGGGTTCACCACGGCGGAGCAGGGCGTTACCGCCCAGAGCAACGACGATACGCATAATGCAGTCCTTTCAGAAAAGGGAACGGGCAGCACAATGATCGTTCACGTTGGGTCGTGGGAACGATCATCGTCCCCGTAGGAGCTGCCGAAGGCTGCGATCTTTTGACTTTGCTTTTTAAAATCAAGATCAAAAGATCGCAGCCTTCGGCAGCTCCTACGGGGTCAGGTCATGAAGCTGTTTTCGGCTGTTAGATATCCGCCAACGCCGACACCAGGATCGCCTTGATGGTGTGCATGCGGTTTTCCGCTTGCTCGAAGGCGATGTTGGCCGGCGATTCGAAGACTTCTTCAGTCACCTCAACGCCGTTGGCCAGGTGCGGATAACGCGCGGCGATGTCTTTGCCGACCTTGGTTTCGCTGTTGTGGAACGCCGGCAGGCAGTGCATGAATTTCACGCGCGGGTTGCCCGAGGCTTTCATCATCTTGGTGTTGACCTGGTACGGCAGCAGTTGCTCGATGCGCTCGTCCCACGCTTCCACCGGCTCACCCATCGACACCCAGATATCGGTGTGGATGAAGTCCACGCCTTTGACCGCTTCTTTCGGGTCTTCGGTGATGGTGATGCGCGCGCCGCTTTCTTCGCCGAAGGCTTTGCACTGGGCGATGAAGTCCGCGTGTGGCCACAGGGCTTTCGGCGCGGCGATGCGCACGTCCATGCCCAGTTTGGCGCCGATCATCAGCAGCGAGTTGCCCATGTTGTAGCGCGCGTCGCCCAGGTAGGCGTAGCTGATTTCGTGCATCGGTTTGTCGCTGTGCTCACGCATGGTCAACACGTCGGCGATCATTTGCGTCGGGTGGAATTCAGCGGTCAAACCGTTGAACACCGGCACGCCGGCGAACTTGGCCAGCTCTTCGACGATTTCCTGTTCAAAGCCACGGTACTCGATGGCGTCGAACATCCGGCCCAGCACGCGAGCGGTGTCTTTCATGCTTTCTTTGTGGCCGATCTGCGACGACACCGGGTCGATGTAGGTGACGTGGGCGCCCTGGTCATGGGCCGCGACTTCGAAGGCGCAACGGGTGCGGGTCGAGGTTTTTTCGAAGATCAGCGCGATGTTTTTGCCTTGCAGGTGTGGACGCTCGGTGCCGGTGTACTTGGCGCGTTTGAGGTCCCGGGACAGGTCGATCAGGTAGTTGAGCTCGCGAGTGGTGTGGTGCATCAAGCTCAGCAAGCTGCGGTTGCGCATGTTAAAAGCCATTTTGGATCTCCTTGGGTTTCGGTTATCCGCCTGCTCCGCGCTTTATAAGCACGAAGCAGGGCATACGAATTAATAGTCGATAGGGTCGCGAATGATCGGGCAGGTCATGCAATGGCCGCCGCCACGGCCGCGACCGAGTTCGCCGGCGCTGATGGTGATCACTTCCACGCCAGCCTTGCGCAGCAGGGTGTTGGTGTAGGTATTGCGGTCGTAGCCGATCACCACGCCCGGTTCCAGGGCCACCACGTTGTTGCCGTCATCCCACTGCTCGCGTTCGGCGGCGAAGCTGTTGCCGCCGGTTTCCACTACACGCAGGGTTTTGAGGTTGAGTGCCTTGGCGACGGTGTCGAGGAAGTTGGTTTCTTCGCGTCGGATGTCGATGCCGCCCGGTTTGCTCTCGTCAGGACGCAGGGTGAAGGCGACGATCTGACTGACCACTTCCGGGAAAATGGTGACGAGGTCGCGGTCGCAAAAGCTGAACACGGTGTCCAGGTGCATCGCGGCGCGGGACTTCGGCAGACCGGCAACGATCACGCGCTCCACGGCTTTGTGCTTGAACAGGTTCAGCGCCAATTGGCCGATGGCCTGGCGGGACGAGCGTTCGCCCATGCCGATCAACACCACGCCATTGCCGATTGGCATCACGTCGCCGCCCTCCAGCGTCGCGTTGCCGTGTTCCTGATCCGGGTCGCCGTACCAGACCTGGAAGTCGGCGTTGGTGAACTCGGGGTGGAATTTATAGATGGCGCTGGCCAGCAGGGTTTCCTGACGGCGCGCCGGCCAGTACATCGGGTTCAGGGTCACGCCACCGTAGATCCAGCAGGTGGTGTCGCGGGTGAACTGGGTGTTGGGCAGTGGCGGCAGAATGAAGCTGGAGTGGCCGAGGAAGTCGCGGAACATCTCGATGGTCTTGCCGCCGAAGCTGTTCGGCAGGTCATCGGCGGACACACCGCCAATCAGGAACTCGGCGATCTTGCGCGGCTCCAGGCTGCGCAGCCACGAACCGACTTCGTTGACCAGGCCCAGGCCCACCGAATTGGCGGTGATCTTGCGTTCAAGAATCCAGTCCAGGGCTTCGGGGATCGCAACGATGTCGGTCAGCAGGTTGTGCATTTCCAGCACGTCGATGTTGCGTTCACGCATTTTGGTGACGAAATCGAAATGGTCACGCTTGGCCTGGGCGACCCACAGCACGTCATCGAACAGCAATTCGTCGCAGTTGTTCGGGGTCAGCCGCTGGTGGGCCAGGCCGGGGGAGCAAACCAAGACTTTGCGCAGTTTGCCGGCTTCGGAATGTACGCCGTACTTAACTTTTTCCGTGGTCATTACAGTGATCCTCCAGATGACAAATCATTCAGGTGTTACAGGGTCAGGAAGCCGTCGTACAGCCCGTAAGCCGCCACCAGGGCGCCCACGACAACTGCAGCGAAAATCAGCTTCTCGACATTGGTGAAAACCGGTTTGCCCACTTCCATCTTGGCTTTGGCGAACAGGATCGCGCCGGGGGCGTAGAGCAAAGCGGAGAGCAGCAGGTATTTGATGCCGCCGGCGTACAGCAGCCAGACCGCGTAGATCACGGCGATGCCGGCGATGGTCAGGTCTTTCTTGCGTTCGGCCAGGGCCTTTTCATAAGTCTCGCCGCGTACCGCCAGCAGCAGGGCATAGGCTGCCGACCACAGGTACGGCACCAGAATCATCGAGGTGGCGAGGTAGATCAGCGACAGATAAGTGCTGGCCGAGAACAGGGTGATGATCAGGAATATCTGCACCATCGCGTTGGTCAGCCACAGCGCGTTGGCCGGCACATGGTTGGCATTTTCGCGGCGCAAAAACGCCGGCATGGTGTGGTCCTTGGCGGCGGCGAACATGATCTCCGCACACAGCAGCACCCAGGACAGCAAGGCACCGAGCAAGGAAATGATCAGGCCGATGCTGATCAGCACCGCGCCCCAGTGACCGACCACATGTTCCAGCACCGCCGCCATCGACGGGTTCTGCAACTTGGCCAGTTCCGGTTGGGTCATGATGCCCAGGGACAACACGTTCACCAGCACCAGGAACAACAGCACGGTGATGAAACCGATCACGGTGGCTTTACCGACGTCGCTGCGTTTTTCCGCGCGGGCCGAGAAGATGCTCGCGCCCTCGATGCCGATGAACACCCAGACGGTGACCAGCATCATGTTGCGCACCTGGTTCATCACGCTGCCCAGGCTGGTGTTTTTTGCGCCCCAGATGTCAGCGGTGAAGATGTCCAGTTTGAACGCGAACACGGCGATCAATACAAACAGCAGCAACGGCACGACCTTGGCAACGGTGGTCACCAGGTTGATGAACGCCGCTTCCTTGATCCCGCGCAACACCAGGAAGTGCACGGCCCAGAGCAGCACCGAGGCGCCGATCACCGCCGCGACCGTGTTGCCTTCGCCGAAAATCGGGAAGAAGTAGCCGAGGGTACTGAACAGCAACACGAAGTAGCCGACGTTACCCAGCCAGGCACTGATCCAATAACCCCAGGCTGACGAGAAACCCATGTAGTCACCGAAACCGGCCTTGGCGTAGGCGTACACACCGCCGTCCAGGTCAGGTTTGCGGTTGGCGAGGGTTTGAAAGACGAACGCCAGGGTCAGCATGCCAACGGCAGTAATGGCCCAACCAATTAATACGGCGCCGACGTCAGCACTGGCCGCCATGTTTTGCGGCAGGGAGAAGATCCCGCCACCAATCATTGAGCCAACCACTAACGCAACCAGCGCGCCGAGTTTCAGTTTTCCGGGGGATTCAGACATTGCATGACTCCAATGCAGGAGAAGAGAGACAACAGATTAAATCTGTTAACTGTGCAATTAGCTGATATAGATCAGTGCATGGGCACATTCCATTGTTAATGAAAGACTTATGAACTTTTCGCCGGCATAAAGGTATCGCTGGAAAGCCCATTCCAGACGGCTTGGATAGATCGAACGGGTATAACCCGTAGTGCATGGAGCTTTTTAAGCTAGTTCGTATTCTGGTTTTCGCAACTTTTTGGTGTCTGTTTTCAGTACAGAATTGCTTTATCAGGATTGACACATAAAACTGCTATACGCCAATAGCGATAGATTGATCGGCTATAAATAAGAGACGTTCATGGGCGTTAATTAATAAACGTAATAACGCCTTATCTATTTAGTTAAATTCAATTGTGTGACGGTTGCTGTGGCCAGGGGTTTGCTGTGGTGAGGGGGCCCCTCGCCACAGATTCAGTTCAATAAAGAGGAATGCAGGAATGTCGCAACCGACGCAAAAGCTACGCCTGAGCGCGTTGATCGCCCTGGTGGTCGGGTCGATGGTGGGTGGCGGGATCTTCTCTCTGCCGCAAAACATGGCGGCCCGGGCCGATGCCGGGGCGGTGTTGATTGGATGGGCGATCACCGCTGTCGGCATGTTGACCCTGGCGTTCGTGTTCCAGACCCTGGCCAATCGCAAACCCGAGCTGGACTCCGGGGTGTACGCCTACGCCAAGGCCGGGTTCGGCGACTACATGGGGTTCTCTTCGGCCTGGGGTTACTGGATCAGCGCGTGGATGGGCAGCGTCGGCTATTTCGTCTTGCTGTTCAGCACCCTCGGTTATTTCTTCCCGATCTTTGGCCAGGGCAACACGCCGATCGCCATCGGCTGCGCGTCGGTGTTGTTGTGGTCGGTGCATTTTCTGGTGATGCGCGGGATCAAGGAGGCGGCGTTCATCAACCAACTGACCGCCGTGGCGAAGATCGTGCCGCTGATCATGTTCATCGTTATCGCCGCCGTGGCGTTCAAGGCTGACATTTTTACCCGTGACATCTGGGGCGAGAGCAACCCGAACTTCGGCGGGGTGATGGACCAGGTGCGCAACATGATGCTGGTGACGGTGTTCGTGTTTATCGGCATCGAAGGGGCCAGCGTGTACTCGGCCCGGGCGGAAAAACGTGCTGACGTGGGGCGGGCGACGGTCATCGGTTTTCTCGGGGTGTTGGCGCTGCTGGTGCTGGTGAATGTGCTGTCGCTGGGGATCATGAGCCAGCCGGAACTGGCCGCGTTGCAGAACCCGTCGCTGGCCTCGGTACTGGAGCGTATCGTCGGCCCCTGGGGCGCGCTGCTGATCAGCATTGGCCTGGCGATTTCCCTCGTCGGGGCGCTGCTGTCCTGGGCGTTGCTCTGCGCCGAGATCCTCTTCGCCACGGCGAAAGACAAAACCATGCCGGCGTTCCTGACCAAGGAAAACGCCAACCATGTGCCGGTCAATGCGCTGTGGCTGACCAATTCTATGATCCAGATTTTCCTGTTGATCACCCTGTTCTCCGCCGGCACTTACACCAGCCTGATCTACCTCGCTTCCTCGATGATTCTGGTGCCGTACCTGTGGTCGGCGGCCTATGCGGTGCTGTTGAGCGGGTGCGGCGAAACCTACGAACACGCTTCGGCCGAGCGCACCAAAGACCTGCTGATTGGCGGTATCGCGTTGAGCTATGCGGTGTGGTTGTTGTATGCCGGCGGGGTGAAGTACCTGCTGCTGTCGGCGCTGCTTTACGCGCCGGGGGTGATCCTGTTTGCCAAGGCCAAGCGCGAGCAGGGTGAACCGTTGTTCACCCCTATCGAGAAGGGGATTTTTGCCTGTGTCGTCAGCGGTGCGGGGCTGGCGGCGTATGGGTTGTATAGCGGGTTGTTGTCATTGTGAGCAGGGGCGGAATTTGTGGTGGCGGGGCCGGCCTCTTCGCGAGCAAGCCCGCTCCCACAGTTGGAATGCATACTCTCTGTGGGAGCGGGCTTGCTCGCGAACGCTATCTGAAGATCACCACCACTGCGCGCGATGGGAACCCAAATCCGCAGCCGGAATGGCCCACTGCAACGGCGTCCCGTTGATCTTCAGCGGTACGTGCAGCCGATGCGCCGGCCCCCAAGGTGTTTGTTCTATCAGCAGGCCTTGATCGTTTTCATCCTCCGCCCGCAGCGGCTCATCAGTCCCAGGTCCATTCTCGATCAACAACTTCGCCGTCCGCGCCAGCGACAACCGGGCCGAACCGCCACGCCCCAACAACGTGATCGCCGCTGCCGCCATCAAATACCCGGTGGCGTGATCCAGCGCCTGCACCGGCAATGGGGTTGGTATCTCGGCCTTCTTCCACTGCTGGCCGGCCTCGGCGATCCCGCTGCTCATCTGCACCAGGCTGTCGAAGCCCCGGCGGTTCTGCCACGGCCCACTCCAGCCGTAGGCGTTGAGGCTGACATCAATCAAACCGGGGGCCAGTTGCTGGCGCTTGCTGACGCCGTAACCCAGTCGTTCCAGCGCATCGGCGCGGTAGCCGTGCAGCAGAATGTCGGCGTCCTTGAGCAAATTTTCGAACACCGCGCGGTCAGCCGGGTCGTGCAAGTCCAGACGTGCGCAGCGTTTGCCGAGGGTGACTTCCGGGACGACGCCGGGCTCGTTCCAGGTCGGCGGGTCGATGCGCAATACGTCGGCGCCGAGCCCCGCGAGGAAACGGCTGGCAACGGGGCCGGCGAGTACGCGGGTCAAATCCAGCACCTTGATCCCGGCCAGTGGTCGCGCCACCGAGCCTTGCCACGGTTGGGGGTTTGGGTGACTGCCGGCGGTGAATTGGATCAACGGCTCGGCGTTCACTGCGATGCCTTGGGGGTGGGCCTGCCATTGCGCCCAGGTGCGCATTTCGGCGGCGCAGCCACCGGCCTCGACCACGGCGAGTTCCAGATCGGTTTTGGCCCACTTCGCCACTTGGCTTTCCATGGCCGCCCGGTCAGCACACGCACCGAGCACGCTTTCAGCGGCGGCGCGGTGATGCGGGGCGTTGGTGTGCAGGCGAATCCAACCGTCCTTCGTCGCGTAGTCTCCGGCGACCGGGTCCCACAGCGGCGGCACGCTCCAGCCCTGCGGGCGAATCGAGGTGGCAAACCAGAACGAAGCGAGGCGACGGTCGACTTCAAGGCCGGGCACGCGGCCGGTTTGCGCATGCAGCAGCTCGCTGACAGCCTGGCCGGCGGCGGCAATGCTGGCGCAGGCCAGGTCGGTGACGGCAAACGCCGAGGGCAGGGCGCCGCTCGACATGAAGGGAATTGGAGTGTGCGGCAAGCCGAGTGCGGCTTGAATGGACGTGAGTAAACCAGTCATCGAAGGCCCTCCGGAATGAGAGGGCAGCATAGTGCAAAAGATCAAAAGATCGCAGCCTGCGGCAGCTCCTACGGAGATCGGTGTAGGAGCTGCCGAAGGCTGCGATCTTTCAAAGGCTAAACGCGGAACTGATCCATCAATTTCATCTGGTGGGTCGCCAATGCATTGAGCTGGCTGCTGATCTGCGCCGACTCGGTGGCTTGCCCGGTCAGGGTCTCGGTGACGGTGCGGATCGCCGAGACGTTGCGGTTGACCTCTTCGGCCACGGCGCTTTGCTGTTCGGCGGCGCTGGCGATTTGCAGGTTCATGTCGCTGATCACCGTGACCGCATCGCTGATTTTGCCCAACGCCTGGACCGCTTGCTGGATTTGCCCGGCGTTGCTGTGGGCCTGGGTCTGGCTCGAATGCATGGTCGCGACCACGCCACGGGTGCCGGTCTGGATGCGTTCGATCACGATGCGGATTTCTTCCACCGAGTCCTGGGTGCGTTTGGCCAGGTTGCGCACTTCATCGGCCACCACCGCAAAACCGCGACCGCTTTCCCCGGCACGGGCCGCTTCAATCGCTGCGTTGAGCGCCAGCAGGTTGGTTTGTTCGGCGATGCTGCGGATCACTTCCAGCACCGAACCGATTTGTTCGCTGTTCACCGCCAGGGCTTCGACTTCGGTCACGGCTTTGCTGACTTCGTCGGCCAGCAAGTTGATGTCCCGGGTGCTGCGCTCGATGATCTGCATGCCATCGCGGGCCGACTGGTCGGCGCCTTTGGCCGCGTTAGCCGCGTTCGACGCACTGTTGGCGACGTCGTGGGCGGTGGCGCTCATTTCGTTGGAAGCGGTGGCGACCTGGTCGATTTCGCGGAACTGCACCTGCATGCCTTCGCTGGTCTGGCGGGCGATTTCCGAAGACTGGTCGGCGGTGCCACGGGCGTCGGTGATGCTTTGCTTGATCTGCGAGATGGTCGGTTGCAGCTTGTCGAGGAAGCGGTTGAACCAGCTCACCAGTTCGCCGAGTTCGTCTTTTTTGCTGTAGTTCAGACGCTGGGTCAGGTCGCCGTCGCCGCTGGCGATTGCCTTGAGCATTTGCGCCACGCTGTTGATCGGCCGGGTAACGCCCGACGCGGTCAGCCAGATCAGCAGCAGACCGACCAGGCCCGCCGCGACTACCACCAGCAACGCCTTGATCGTGCCGGTTTGTTGCGCGTCATCGAGCACCGCTTGCAGCTTCACCGAGTCGGCCAGCAGCACTTGTTTCGGCAGGTCGATCACCACGCCCCAGGCTTTTGAATCGGGGATCGGGCTGACCGGGTACACCGAGCGAATCAGGTCGCCCTGTTCAAGAATCTTTGGCGAGCCGCCGCTGAGCAATTGCAGGGCTTCCTTGCCATCGGCACCCAAGGTGTCGCCGATGCTTTTACCGACCTTGCTGGCGTCGACGCTGTAACCGGCGAGCACGCCGCTGCCGGAGACGATCAGCATGTGGCCGGCACCGTTGAACAATTCACGCTGGGAATCCACCGCCGCCGCTTGCAATGCGTCGAGGGCAATGTCGACGCCGACCACGCCGATGGCCTTGCCGTCCACCAGCAGCGGCACGGAAATGGTGGTCATCAGCACTTCCTTGCCGCCCACGGTGTCGGAATACGGGTCGAGCAGGCAGGTGCGCTTGTTGTCGCGGGGGCAGGTGTACCAACTGTTGTACGGCGTACCGCTGAGGCTCAGGGTGGTTTTGGTCATGTCGTCTTCGACCATGATCGTGTTCAACCCGACCCCGCCCGCGCGGCTCCAGTAACTGGCGAAACGCCCGGATTCGTTGGACTGGCGGGCCGCGTCATTGGCGAACTCGCTGTCCTTGCCGTCCAGCCCGTTGGGTTCGAACGCGAGCCAGATCCCCAGCACTTTGCCGTTGCGCTCGAACGCGGTTTTCAGGCTCTGGTTCAACTCTTCGCGCAGGGCCCCGGCGTCCAGCGAACGCTTGGCGGCCATGGTGCGCATGTCCTTGATCTGGTCGCCCAGGGCCGTGACCACCAGCAGGCTTTCACCGAAGGTCTTCTGCACCCGCACGGCTTGCTCGGCGGCTTTGGCCTGGAGCAAGTCCTGGACGCTGGCGGTGAGCATCTTGCTGCTGGAGGCGTTGACCAGTTCGTCATTCTGATTGGTCTGGTACATGTTCATGCCGACGATCAGGGCGACGACCCCGAGCAGGCACAGGCCGGACAACAGGACGATTTTCAGGCGGATGGACAGAGAGTCGAACATAGGGCGAACTCGCAAATGGATGAGGTGTTGGCCAAGAAACGGGAGTACTCCCGTCCGCCAAGTCCATTCAGCGCCATTTAATGCACATCGGCGCGGGCAGGGCTCGCATGAATGGCACGCCGACGAGCGGTAGCAGTTGACCGTTTGCGCGGGGAAATACCCTGAAAAGAGGCTGAAAATCAGGTGATTTGCGGTGATTGTGTGGCGAGGGAGATGTGCAGGTTTCAGGAAGGTTGTGGCGCCGATTCGGGGCGCGACCAGATCCACAGATTGCCCAGGCTCATGCCGGCGATCGCCAGGTAAATCGGCCAGCCGTGATCGAGCATCAGCAGCATCAAACCGGCGCACAGAAACATGCTGACGGTGGCGCTGACTTTGGCCCGGCGGGCGATGATCTTGCCGTTGCGCCAGTTGCACAGGATTGGCCCGAACAACCGATGGTTTTCCAGCCAGGCACTCAGGCGCGGTGAACTCTTGGTCGCGGCCCAGGCGGCGAGCAGAATGAATTCGGTGGTCGGCAGGCCCGGCACGACAATCGCAATCAAGCCGATGCCCAGGCTGACGTAGGCCAGCAGGCCGAACAGGAGACGGACGAGTTTGGAGGAGGCTAGAGGTTTGTGGGGCATGGTGGTAGGAGCTGCCGAAGGCTGCGATCTTTTTTGGGACACAGGAGAATCAGGATCAAAAGATCGCAGGCTTCGCCAGCTCCTACACGGGGATATCCCTGTCAGGTGCCAGCGTACCTGCGAAGGTGTTGTTAAGCGAGTTCCGGGGTGTAGGCCTGTTCCAGCAGCACGGTAAAACGGTTGAACGCATCAACCGCAGCCTGCTCGATTTCAGCTTCTTCCTCAGCGCTGAACTCCAGCGCATCGAGGGTTTTGACGAAGCTCTTCCAGCCTTCCGCACGGCCACCGGCCGGCTCGCCGAGGTGACGGGCGCCGAAGGTTTCGCTCAAGCCCAGGCCTACGGCGCGCTTGATCAGAAACGCCGCGCCGAGTTTCGAGCCTTCGGAGACAAACAGCCAGCCCAGGGCCGAGGCTTTGCTCGGGTTGTTCACCGCGCCAGCCACCGGTGCCGGAACTTCGGTGTCCAGATCGGCCAGGTCAGCCTTGGCCGCTTCGGCGCGGCAGCGTGCCGGCAGGTCGGGGACGATGGCGGTCAGTTCGGCATCGTTGTACAGCGACACCAGTTCCGACTGAAACAAGTACTGCGCGACCACGAAACGGGCGAAGTTGGCCTGGGTTTCGAACGGTGCGTGAGCCTTGACCAAGGTATCGAGTTTGCTATGTGGCTCGTGAGTGATCTGGTTCAAACGTTGCGAACGCAGGGCTGGGCGTTGAGCAGTGTCCGGGGAGGTCATGGAAAATCCTTGAGAAAAAGAGGCACTTGGTAACGAGACGAACAAGAAGACGCCTGAGCGTAAAAAAACCTCACGGCGACTCATTAACAAATGTGTCGCAGCGAGGTGTTCAGGGTCAGATGTCCCAGACCAGGTTGATCGCGAAGTTGCGACCCGGCTGGGTCAGGCGATCGAGGTTGGCCGGTTGGGTCACCGAGGCTTCGCCGACGCTGTCGTAGCCGCGCACGTCATCCCACTGCCAGTATTTCTTGTCGGTCAGGTTGTAGAGACCGGCGTTGACCGTCACATCGTCGGTGACCTTGTAGAAACCGGCGAGGTCGAGCACGCCATAACCCGGGGTCTTGAACTGGGTGCTGGTGCCGTCCGGGGTCTTGAAGCTGGTGCTGTCGACGCGGTCCTTGCGCTTGACCAGGGTCCAGCTCAACAGCGCGCCGTAGTTGTCCTGGTCGTAACCGAGGCCGAACACGCCGGTCAGCGGGTTGATGCTGTTCAGCGGCTGGCCAGTGTCATCGTTACGGCCATACAGGTACGACGCCGAGCCTTGGGTGTAGAGGCCGCTCGGCGCGCCGAAGGTGTCGAGGTTCAGGCGACCCTTGAGCTCCACGCCCTTGATGGTGGCGTGTTTGATGTTGTTGCTCTGGAACGTGGTCTCGGTGTAGCCGGGCGTGATCGCGTTCTCGTCGATGAAGTCGCGGTACTTGTTGTAGAACACCGCCACATCGAAGGTGCCCGCCTCAAAGTTGCCGCGCAGGCCGGTTTCATAGCTTTTGCTTTTTTCCGGTTCCAGATCCGGGTTCGGCGCGACCTGATAACCACCGGCCAGGTTTTCGAAGCGGCCGTACAAGGCCTTGGCGGTCGGCGTGCGGAAGCCTTCGGCGTATTGGCCGTACCAGGTGTAGTTATCGTTAAAGCTGTACGTGGTGCCGAACTTCGGCGACAGACGATGCCAGGTCTTGGTGTCGTCGCTGATCACACCGTTGCCGCTCTGGTCGGCGGTGGCCAGGAACTCGTCGGTGATGTGCGGCTTGAGTTGGGTGTAGTCGTAGCGCGCGCCGGGCAGGAAGGTCCAGTTGCCCCAACTGATCTGATCCTGTGCGAACAGGCTATAGCTGTTGATGGTCGGGTCCGGGAAGTCGCTGGCCGGTTTCAGGGTGTCGGCGGCGCTCGGTGCACCGATGACGCGGCAAGCGCCGGCCACGGTCAGGCACGTGCCGCTGCCGGTGCGCAGGCCGGTGACTTTGTCTTGCTTGATGGTGGTGCCGTAGGTGACGGTGTGATCGGTGTCAGCAATGGCGAAGGACTTGTCGGCCTGGGCATCGAACACCCATTGGCGATCCTTGTAGTTGGTGTTGCGTTCGCGCAGCACGGTGCGCGATGGGGCGTAGATTTCTTCGGTGCTCTGGTCGGTCTTGGCGATCTGGTAGTTCAGCGACCACTTGATGTTGTCGGCCAGCGCGGTGTCCAGGCCGAAGCTGTGCTCGATGCCAAAACGTTCGCGGGTGACGGTGTCGTTGCCGGTGCGGGATTTGTAGAAGCCAAACCCGCGTCCGGCGTTGAACGGACCGCCGACCGCGCTCAATTGGTTGGTGTCGCGGTCGTTTTTGTATTTCTCGTAGGTCAGGCCCAGGCGCGCATCGTCGGCGTAGTTCCAGCCCAGTTTGGCCAGCACGTTGGTGGTGCGCACGTCCTCGGGGTTGGCCTCGGTACGGTTCAGGCCGGTGCCGCCGGTTTCGCCGTAGGATTCGGTTTCATGACCGTTGCGCTGGCTCAAGTGCAGCAAGCCGTCGAAGTCACCGGTGCGGCCGGCGACGGTGCCGGAGGTCAGCCAGCTATCGTCCGCCGAGCTGTAGCCGGTCTTCAAACGGGCGCCGACGTCTTTGCCAGGCTTGATGATGTCGTCCGGGTCGAGGGTGTAGTAGCTGACCGCGCCGCCGATGGCGTTGCTGCCGTAGAGCACCGAGGCCGGGCCGCGGAGGATTTCGACGCGTTTGACGATTTCCGGGTCGACGTAGTTGCGGTTGGTCTGGGCGTAAGGGCCGTTGAAGAAGCTGTCGGGCACTTGCACGCCGTCAACCTGGGTCAGTACGCGGTCGCCGTCGATGCCACGGATGTTGTAGCCGGTCAGCCCGGCGCGCTGGCCGGCACCGCCTACTGAAACACCCGGTTCGTAGCGCACCAGATCCTTGATGGTGTTGACGTTGTTGCGGTCCAGGTCTTCGCGGGTCTGCACACTGACGGTGGCCGGGACGCTGTCGATGCTCTGTTCCTGGCGGGTGGCGCTGATGGTGACTTGTTGCAGGTTGAGGGCGCCACTGGTGCTGCGTTTTTCCAGCACGATGTTGTTAGTGCCCAGTTTGCGATAGCTCAGGTTGGTCCCCACCAACAGGCGATCCAGGGCTCTTTCCGGCGAGAGGGAACCGCGCACACCCGGCGAGGCCACGCCTTGCGCCAGTTCAGCCGGCAAACCGACCTGCCAGCCGGTCACGGCGGTAAAGGCATTGAGTGCCGACACCAGCGACTGCTGTGGAATGGCGAAGGCGTAATCGCCCATGTTACGGCTCGGCTGCTCGGCGGCAGTGGCCGCCATGAGCGGCGCGGCGCCGGCCATCAGGATGGCGGCAGTCAGCAGTGACAGCACGCGGGAAGGTGAAGACGCTTGGCGGGTGAGGCGAGAGGACATCGATAGTGCTCCGTGTCGCACGAATCTTTATAGGTGCAGATTGGCATCGATAGATGCGAATCAATTGCATTGGCTATAACGAGACGTACGAGCTTCGGCTATCGAGTAAAAATAATTCTCATTTAGTTCAAGATCACCAGAGCGGGAAATTCCTGGAGCCTTGCAGAAGTGATGTGGGCGAGGGAACGGACCACGTCCAGCGGCTGGTCGAGTCGGTAATTGCCGGTGACGGCGACGTCGGCCAACTGCTCGTTGTTGTTGATGATCCAGCCCGGGTAGTAGCGCCGCAGTTCCGCCAGCACCTGGCTCATCGGGCAGTTTTCGAACACCAGTCGGCCCTGGACCCAGGCCAGGTCGGTGGCGGCATCGAGCTTGGCCGGGCGGTCGAAACCGTTGGGGCCGATGCGGATGCTTTCGCCGGCCGAGAGCCGCACTCGCGCATCGTCACGGGTGGCGCGCAAATCCACATCGCCGCGCTGCACACGAACCTGCGCCACGCCGTCGAGGTAGCGCACGGAAAACGCAGTATTGCGCACGCTGGCCTGGACTGGCCCGGCATCGATTTCCAGGGCCTGGCCACGGTTGGCCGGCACCTCGAAAAACGCCTCGCCCTGATACAACCGGGCCACGCGCTGTTGATCATTGATGGTGCTGGAAAATGCCGAATTGGTATTGAGCAGGACTTTCGAGCCGTCCTCCAGTTGCAGACGCTGGCGCTCACCGACCACAGTCAGGTGATCGGCCTGCAGGCGCATCGGCAGATTGCTGAAGCTGAACAAACCGAGGATCAACACCGCCGCCGTGGCCAAGGGTTTCCAGTGCGGACGCAGGCGCGACAGCACGCTGACTTTCGCCGGTTGATCGGCAAGGCTTTGCGCACACTGTGTGATCAACGGACCGTCCCAGATCGACTGGGCCTTGGCGAAGGCTTCTGCGTGCAAGGGATCGGCGGCCAGCCAGTCGTGAAACTGTCGGGTCTGTTCTTCGCTCGGACTGCCGAGCACGATCAGCCAGTCCAAAGCCTGGTCCATCGCGCTGGCGGGGTCCCGCGCCGGGGAGGGCGCTGAGGAGCGGTGGGTGTCCGTCACGGTGTTTCCTCGGCAGTGTCTGTGCACGGCTGTTTTTTAGTGAAGCTTGAAAGTGCGGCAAGGGTAGCAAAGCCGCAAGGCCTGCGCAGTCGCTCAAGGCACTTACAGAAAAAACCTACAGGCTCAGTCGGCATTTAGCCGTTCTGCGACACCGATGCAAATCGCCATGATCAGCTTCAGCTCTTTTTGCACGGTGCTCAACGAGACGTCGAGCTTCTCGGCGATCTCCAGATAACTGTGCCCATGCAGGCGGCTGAGGATGAAAATCTGCTGCTGACGGTTGCTGAGTTCACTGAGGCTCACGTTCAAACGCTCCAGCAATTGTTCGGCATGGGCGGCGTCTTCGGCACTGCTGACGGGGGCGGCGATGCTTTCCACCACCTCCGGCGGGACGTCGTCGAGCAGGGTCCGCGATTGAATGCGCCGCGCACGCAAATGGTCCAGCGCCAGGTTGCGGGCAGTCTGGAACACGAAGGGTTCGAGGTGATCGATGGCCCGTTCACTGAGCGCCCGCGTCACGCGCAGGTAGGTTTCCTGCAACAGGTCTTCGGCGGTGCTGTGATTGTTGACCATCCGCTCCAGGGTGCGCAGCAGGGAAACCCGCTGGGCAATGAAGACGTGATTGAAGCGCGATTGACTCACGGGAGGACCTGATCCATTTTGAGCGAATGATAATGCTTATCATCCGCTCAAATGGTCAAGTGCTGATTTGTAAAGCGTTAACCGCGACCCGCCAGATAGGTCGCGTAATCCGGAATCCGGTGCGTGTGCACCTGATCCATCAACGGACTGCTCAACAGGTAATCGGCGCTGCATTCGTTGCAGGCCACCGGGATGTTCCAGACCGCCGCGACCCGCAGCAATGCCTTGATGTCCGGGTCGTGGGGCTGCGGTTCGAACGGGTCCCAGAAGAACACCAGCATGTCGACCCGCTGCTCGGCGATGCGGGCGCCGAGTTGCTGATCGCCGCCCAACGGGCCGCTGATCATGCTTTCCACGGGCAGGTCGAGGCGTTGTTGCAACAACAACCCCGTGGTGCCGGTGGCGACCAATTCATGTTGCGCGAGTTTGTCTTTTTGTCGCTCGGCCCATTCCAGCAAAAACACTTTGCAGTGGTCATGGGCGACCAGGGCGATACGCTTGCGCGCCGCCAGGGTCTTTTGCGTGAAGCTGATACCGATCATCGAATGCTGCTCCCAGGCGTAATACGCCGCGTAGGAGCTGCCGAAGGCTGCGATCTTTTGATCTTGATCTTTCCGGGATCGCTGAGAAACAAGATCAAAAGATCGCAGCCTTCGGCAGCTCCTACAGGTCCGCGCTTTGGCACGTAATGACGTCGTGCCAATAGGAAAATAAGCTGTGGCTTATTCCGCGTTACACAGCGCCAGGCAGTTATCGAGCATGCGGTTGGAGAAGCCCCACTCGTTGTCGTACCAGGCCAACACCTTGAGCAGCTTGCCGCTGGACTTGGTGTGGTTGGCGTCGAAGATCGACGACAGCGGGTTGTGGTTGAAGTCGCTGGAGACCAGCGGCAGGGTGTTGTAGCCAAGAATCTTGGAATGCTGGGCGGCTTCTTTGAGCAGCGCATTCACTTCATCGGCCGACGCTTCGCGCTTGAGCTGCACGGTCAGGTCCACCAGCGACACGTTGATCACCGGCACACGCACCGCCATGCCGGTCAGTTTGCCCGCCAGTTCCGGCAGCACCAGGCCCACCGCTTCAGCGGCGCCGGTTTTGCTCGGGATCATGTTCTGGGTGGCCGAACGCGCGCGGTACGGGTCGGTGTGGTAGACGTCGGTCAGGTTCTGGTCGTTGGTGTAGGCGTGGATCGTGGTCATCAGACCGCTTTCGATACCCAGTTCACGGTGCAGCACCTGGGCCACCGGGGCCAGGCAGTTGGTGGTGCACGAGGCGTTGGAAATAATCTGGTGCGACTGGCGCAGAATGTCGTGGTTCACCCCATAAACCACGGTGGCGTCAGCGCCTTTGGCCGGGGCCGAGATGATCACTTTGCGCGCGCCGGCCGTAATATGCGCGGCGGCTTTGGCCCGGTCGGTGAACAAACCGGTGCATTCGAATACCACGTCAATCTTCTCGGCGGCCCATGGCAGTTCAGCCGGGTTACGAATGGCGCTGACCGAAATGCGGTCGCCGTTGACGGTCAGGCTTTCGTTATCGTGCTGGACATCAGCGTCGAAAGTGCCGTGAACGGTGTCGTACTTGAGCAGATGAGCGTTGATCGAGCTGTCGCCCAAATCATTGATGGCGACGATCTGCAGATCCTGGCGATAGCCTTGGGTATAGAGTGCGCGCAGGACGTTACGGCCAATTCGGCCAAAACCATTGATTGCGATTCGAAGAGTCATTTAACAGCGCCGCCGTCGTTTTGTTGTTGGAATTACAAGATTATTCGCATAAAAATAGAAAACAAGCCTTTTTAATGGCAATATTTTGTTCAATCTACAACGAGTGACCTGAATCAACTGGTCCGATCGATCAAGAAACCGCCCGTCAGCCCATCGACAACGGCCCTTGATCAGCATAGACAATCAGGTCGCCACATCCGTTAGCCTGGAGTTCTACACATGCATCCCCGCGTCCTTGAGGTCACCGAACGGCTTATCGCCCGCAGCCGTGCAACTCGTGAGGCTTACCTTGCGCTCATTCGCGGCGCTGCCAGCGACGGTCCGATGCGCGGCAAGCTGCAATGCGCCAACTTCGCCCATGGCGTGGCCGGGTGTGGCACGGAAGACAAGAACAGCCTGCGGATGATGAACTCCGCGAACATCGCGATTGTTTCGTCATATAACGACATGCTCTCGGCGCACCAGCCGTACGAAGTCTTTCCTGAACAGATCAAAAAAGCCCTGCGCGAAATCGGCTCGGTCGGCCAGTTCGCCGGCGGTACCCCGGCCATGTGCGATGGCGTGACCCAGGGCGAGCCCGGCATGGAACTGAGCCTGCCGAGCCGCGAAGTGATCGCGTTGTCCACGGCGGTGGCGTTGTCCCACAACATGTTCGACGGCGCGCTGATGCTCGGCATCTGCGACAAGATCGTGCCGGGCCTGATGATGGGCGCGCTGCGTTTCGGTCATCTGCCGACGATCTTCGTCCCGGGCGGGCCGATGGTCTCGGGCATTTCCAACAAGCAGAAAGCCGATGTGCGCCAGCGCTACGCCGAAGGCAAGGCCAGCCGCGAAGAGCTGCTGGAATCGGAAATGAACTCCTACCACAGCCCTGGCACCTGCACCTTCTACGGCACTGCCAACACCAACCAGTTGCTGATGGAAGTGATGGGCCTGCACTTGCCGGGCGCCTCGTTCGTCAACCCGAACACCCCGCTGCGCGATGCCCTGACCCGCGAAGCCGCGCATCAAGTCACGCGTCTGACCAAGCAGAACGGCGACTTTATGCCGATCGGCGAAATCGTCGACGAACGTTCGCTGGTCAACTCGATCGTGGCGCTGCACGCCACCGGCGGTTCGACCAACCACACCTTGCACATGCCGGCCATCGCCATGGCGGCGGGCATTCAATTGACCTGGCAGGACATGGCCGACCTCTCTGAAGTCGTGCCGACCCTGAGCCACGTCTACCCGAACGGCAAAGCCGACATCAACCACTTCCAGGCTGCGGGCGGCATGTCGTTCCTGATCCGCGAACTGCTGGAAGCCGGGCTGCTCCACGAAAACGTCAACACCGTGCTCGGCCATGGCCTGAGCCGCTACACCGTCGAACCGTTCCTCGATAACGGCGAACTGGTCTGGCGCGAAGGCCCGATTGAAAGCCTCGACGAAACCATCCTGCGCCCGGTCGCTCGCGCGTTCTCGCCCGAGGGCGGCCTGCGGGTGATGGAAGGCAATCTCGGTCGCGGGGTAATGAAAGTCTCCGCCGTGGCGCTGGAAAACCAGGTGGTCGAAGCGCCGGCCATGGTGTTCCAGGATCAACAGGATCTGGCCGATGCGTTCAAGGCCGGTTTGCTGGAGAAGGATTTTGTCGCGGTGATGCGCTTCCAGGGCCCGCGTTCCAACGGCATGCCGGAACTGCACAAAATGACGCCGTTCCTCGGCGTGCTGCAGGATCGCGGCTTCAAAGTCGCGCTGGTGACCGACGGGCGGATGTCCGGCGCCTCGGGGAAAATCCCGGCGGCGATTCACGTCAGCCCCGAAGCCTATGTGGGCGGCGCGCTTGCGCGGGTGCAAGAGGGCGATATCATCCGCGTCGATGGCGTCAAAGGCACCCTGGAGCTTAAGGTGGACGCCGAAGAATTCGCAGCGCGCACTCCCGCCAAAGGCCTGTTGGGCAACAACATCGGCAGCGGGCGCGAGCTGTTTGGTTTTATGCGCATGGCCTTCAGCTCCGCAGAGCAGGGCGCCAGCGCCTTTACTTCTGCCCTGGAGACGCTTAATTGAAACTGGCTTTGGTCGGTGACATCGGTGGGACCAACGCACGTTTCGCGTTGTGGAAAAACCAGCAACTGGAATCAGTCCAGGTGCTGGCGACGGTGGATCACGCCAGCCCGGAGGAGGCCATCGGTGTCTACCTGAGCGGGTTGGGCCTGGCGCCGGGGGCCATCGGCTCGGTGTGCCTGTCGGTGGCCGGTCCCGTGAGTGGCGATGAATTCAAGTTCACCAACAATCACTGGCGCCTGAGCCGCAAGGCCTTCTGCCAGACGTTGCAGGTGGATCAACTGCTGCTGGTCAACGACTTCTCGGCCATGGCCCTGGGCATGACCCGTTTGCAGCCGGGCGAGTTCCAGGTGGTCTGCGAAGGCACGCCGGAACCGTTGCGCCCGGCAGTGGTGATTGGCCCCGGCACCGGTTTGGGCGTCGGTACATTGCTTGATCTCGGCGAAGGGCGGTTTGCCGCGTTGCCGGGGGAGGGCGGTCACGTCGATTTGCCGTTGAGCAGCCCACGGGAAACTCAACTGTGGCAACACATTTTCAATGAGATCGGGCATGTCAGTGCCGAGACGGCATTGAGTGGCGGCGGTTTGCCGCGCGTCTATCGGGCGATTTGCGCGGTGGACGGTCATGAGCCGGTGCTCGATACCCCAGAGGCGATTACCGCGGCCGGTCTGGCGGGTGACCCGATTGCCCTGGAAGTGCTGGAGCAGTTCTGCTGCTGGCTCGGTCGCGTGGCCGGCAACAACGTGCTGACCACGGGTGGGCGCGGCGGTGTGTACATCGTTGGCGGGGTGATTCCACGGTTTGCCGATTTCTTCGTCAAAAGCGGTTTCGCCCGGTGCTTCGCCGACAAGGGCTGCATGAGCGATTACTTCAAAGGCATCCCGGTGTGGCTGGTGACGGCGCCGTACTCCGGGCTGATGGGCGCGGGTGTGGCACTCGATCAGGCTTGAAACCGCGTTGCGCCCTTCGCGGGCAAGCCTCGCTCCTACAGGTTGTCGGTGTTCTTTGGATCGACGCTAATCCTGTAGGAGCGAGGCTTGCCCGCGATGGCGTCCGCACAGACACCAACGATCTACGCACGATCAGGCATAATCCGCCCAATTCAAACAACAAGGACGCCGCCCCTGTGAGCTCAGTCAACAAGTCGATTTTGTTGGTCGATGACGATCAAGAGATACGCGAGTTGCTGGACACCTACCTTACCCGTGCAGGTTTTCAGGTGCGCACCACGCCGGATGGCGCAGGCTTTCGTCAGGCGCTGAACGAGGCACCGAGCGATCTGGTGATCCTCGATGTGATGCTGCCGGACGAGGACGGTTTCAGCCTCTGCCGTTGGATTCGCCAGCACCCGCGCCAGGCCCAGGTGCCGATCATTATGCTCACCGCCAGCTCCGACGAAGCCGACCGTGTGATCGGCCTGGAACTGGGTGCCGACGATTACCTCGGCAAACCCTTCAGCCCCCGGGAATTGCAGGCGCGGATCAAGGCCTTGTTGCGCCGCGCACAGTTCGGTCAGGACCGCTCCGGTGGTGAAGTGCTGGCCTTCGATGACTGGCGCCTGGACATGGTCAGCCATCGGCTGTTTCACATCGACGGCGAGGAAGTGATTCTTTCCGGCGCCGACTTTGCATTGCTGAAACTGTTCCTCGATCACCCCCAGGAAATCCTCGACCGCGACACCATCGGCAACGCCACCCGTGGCCGCGATCTGATGCCGCTGGACCGGATCGTCGACATGGCCGTCAGCCGTTTGCGCCAACGCCTGCGTGACACCGAAAAGCCTGCGCGATTGATCCGTACCGTGCGTGGCAGCGGCTACCAACTGGCGGCCAATGTGGTTGCCAGCAATGGCCACTGAGTTTCTGCGCCGGCTCGCCGCCAGGGTGCCGGTGCCGCGTTCGCTGTTGGGGCGGATGTTGCTGCTGACTCTGTTGGTGGTGCTGTTTGCCCAGGCGCTGTCGAGCGTGATCTGGGTCTCGCAACTGCGCGCCACTCAGCTTGAAGGCCTGGTCACCAGCGCCCGTAGCCTTGCTCATTCGATGACTGCCAGTGTCAGTTACTTCCGCTCGTTGCCGGTGGCGTTCCGGCCGCTGGTGCTCGACCAGTTGCGCAGCATGGGCGGCACCCGGTTCGTGGTAACCCTCAACGACAAACCCTTGGGCATGGAAGTGCTGCCGAGCACACCACGCAAAGAAGCCGTGCTCAAAGCGGTGGACCAAGTGTTGCGCGAGTCCCTGGGCCACGACACGGATATCTCGGTGACCTTCGTCAGCCCCGAAGACCTGCGGATCTTCAACAGCGGTCTGAAGCTCGATGAGTTGCCGCGCTCCTGGGCGCATTACGCGTTGACCCTGGAACCGGTGAACCCGCCGGTGCTGGTCACGCAAATCCAGATGGCGCCGGGTGAATGGCTGTACATCGCCTCGTTGTTGCCCGAGCCCTACACCAGTCTTGAAGAGCAAGGCCTGCCGGCGCAGCAGGTCTGGTTTATCGTGCTCACCAGTGGCTTGTTGCTGTTGTTCATCGGCTTGCTGGTGCACTGGCAGAGCCGTCCGCTCAAGCGTTTGGCCCGGGCGGCGCGGGACATGTCCCTCGGTGCCGAAGTCGAGCCGGTGCCCGAGGGCGGCGGCAGTGAGGTGGTTGAAGTGGGCCGCGCGTTCAATGCCATGCGCGAGCGCATCAGCCGTTACCTGACCGAACGCAGCCAGTTGTTCAGCGCCATCTCCCACGACCTGCGCACACCGATCACTCGCTTGCGCCTGCGGGTCGAATTGCTCGAAGACGAAAAGCTGCAAGCCAAGTTCGGCCGCGATCTGGATGAATTGGAGTTGTTGGTCAAAGGCGCGCTGCAATGCGTGAAAGACACCGACATTCACGAAAACATCGAGCCGGTGGACCTCAATCACGTGCTCGATTGTTTGGTCGAGCCGTATCTGGCGCCCAACGGCAATGGTCGCGTAACCCAGCAGGGCCGGGCGCTGGCGGCATACCCCGGCAAACCGCTGGCGCTCAAGCGTTGCATCGGCAACCTGATCGACAACGCCTTGAAGTACGGACAAAACGCGCACTTGCATATCGATGATGACCACAGCGCGTTCATTTTGCATGTGGACGACGAAGGCCCGGGCGTGCCGGAGCAGCGGATGGAGCAAGTGTTCGAACCGCATTTCCGCCTGGCCGGGCAGCAGCAGGGTTACGGGTTGGGGTTGGGGATTGCGCGCAATATTGCCCATAGCCATGGCGGTGAGGTCAGCCTGCAAAACCTTCGTGAAGGCGGGTTACGGGTGACGCTGCAGTTGCCGCGTTCAATCGATTGAAAGATTAAAAGATCGCAGCCTTCGGCAGCTCCTACACCGATCTCTGTAGGAGCTGCCGAAGGCTGCGATCTTTTGATCTGGCTTTTCCGTTTGTCACAGCCTGGTGACAAAACCCGCCCCCTTCGTTACCTGCCACGCCTTGACGGTTGTTTAGACTGCCCCCCAGTCATAACAACAAAAAAGGCCCCCCATGGACACGTTCCAACCCGCGTTCAGCAGTTGGCTGAATGCGCCTGCCCATCAGCAATGGCTCGCCGCCGAGGGCCTGCGCCTGCTGGCGTTCGCCAAGGCTTCGAAGCTCGCGGAAGGCTTCGGCAATCTCGATGAAAAGGGCCGCCTCCCGGCCAACGCCCGCGCCGAAACCATGAACACCGCGCGCATGACCCACAGCTTCGCCATGGCTCATATCCAGGGCCTGCCGGGGTTTGCCGAGCTGGTAGATCACGGCGTCCACGCCCTCAACGGCCCGTTGAAGGATGCTAAACACGGCGGCTGGTTCGCCACCGCCCATCATCGCGACGACAACACCGGCAAAGCCGCTTACCTGCACGCCTTCGTCGCCCTCGCCGCGAGTTCGGCGGTGGTCGCGCAACGGCCCGGCGCGCAAGCGTTGCTCGATGATGCGATCCAGATCATCGACACGCATTTCTGGAGCGAGGAGGAGGGCACAATGCGCGAATCCTTCAACCGCGACTGGAGTGAAGAGGAACACTATCGCGGCGCCAACAGCAACATGCACGCCACCGAAGCCTTCCTTGCGCTGGCGGATGTCACCGCAGACAACCGCTGGTTATGCCGCGCGCAGCGGATCGTCGAGCGGGTGATCCACGATCACGCCGCCGCCAACGATTACCTGGTGGTCGAGCATTTCGACCGTGATTGGCAGCCGCTGCGCGAGTACAACCACGACAACCCGGCCGATGGTTTTCGCCCTTACGGCACCACCCCGGGCCATGGCTTCGAATGGGCGCGGCTGTTGCTGCACCTCGAAGCGGCGCGGGTGCAGGCCGGGATGCTCACGCCCGGTTGGCTGGCGACCGATGCGCAAAAACTCTTCGATCACAATTGCCGTCACGGCTGGAACGTCGACGGGCTGCCGGGGATTGTCTACACCCTCGACTGGGATAATCGCGCGGTGGTTCGCCATCGTTTGCACTGGACCCATTGCGAAGCCAGCGCCGCCGCCAGTGCCTTGCTCAAACGCACGGGCGATGCGCGTTACGAAACCTGGTACCGGCTGTTCTGGGAATTTTGTGACAGTCATTTCATCGACCGTTGTGACGGTAGCTGGCATCACGAACTCGACCCGCAAAACCGTCCGAGCGCCGATATCTGGGGCGGTAAACCCGACCTGTATCACGCTTGGCAAGCCGTGCTGATTCCGCGTCTGCCGTTGGCGCCGAGCATGGCGACAGCCTTGGGGCAGTTGTCCCAGAGCGTTCCTGTGTAACCATGTGGTGACATTCACGCGTCCCTTCGTTACCTGCGAAGGGATAACTCCTGTTTAAAATCCCCTGCAGCGCAAGCACCAGACTTGCATGCATAACAACAAGAAAGGTAATTCTAGATGAATGCGATTTCTCGCCTCGCTACTGTCATTTCTCTTGCCTCATTGCTTCCTATCTCTGCATTCCCTGTCAGTGCACTTGCCGCCGATTCCAAAGGTTCGGTAGAAGTCGTTCACTGGTGGACGTCCGGTGGCGAAAAAGCCGCTGTTGATGTGCTCAAGGCCCAAGTCGAAAAAGACGGTTTTACCTGGAAGGACGGCGCAGTGGCCGGTGGTGGCGGTGCGACTGCCATGACCGTGCTCAAAAGCCGCGCCGTTGCCGGTAACCCGCCGGGTGTCGCACAGATCAAAGGTCCGGACATCCAGGAATGGGCGTCTACCGGTCTGCTCGACACCGACGTCTTGAAAGACGTTTCCAAATCGGAAAAGTGGGACAGCCTGCTCGACAAGAAAGTCTCCGATACCGTGAAGTACGAAGGTGACTACGTGGCCGTGCCGGTGAACATTCACCGCGTCAACTGGCTGTGGATCAACCCGGAAGTCTTCAAGAAAGCCGGTATTGAAAAAGCCCCGACCACCCTCGAAGAGTTCTACGCCGCTGGCGACAAGCTGAAAAAAGCCGGCTTCATCGCGCTCGCCCACGGCGGTCAGCCTTGGCAGGACAGCACCGTGTTCGAAGCGGTGGTCCTTTCGGTCATGGGCGTCGACGGCTACAAGAAAGCCCTGGTTGACCTGGACAACGCGGCACTGACCGGGCCTGAAATGGTCAAGTCGCTGACCGAGCTGAAGAAAGTCGCGACCTACATGGACGTCGACGGCAAAGGCCAGGACTGGAACCTGGAAGCGGCCAAAGTCATCAACGGCAAGGCCGGCATGCAGATCATGGGTGACTGGGCCAAGTCCGAATGGACCGCCGCCAAGAAAGTCGCCGGCAAGGACTACGAGTGCGTAGCGTTCCCGGGCACCGACAAGGCGTTCACCTACAACATCGACTCCCTGGCCGTGTTCAAGCAGAAAGACGCGGGCACTGCGGCCGGTCAGCAGGACATTGCCAAGGTCGTGCTGGGTGAGAACTTCCAGAAAGTCTTCAGCATCAACAAAGGCTCGATCCCGGTTCGGATCGACATGCTGAACGACATGGGCAAATACGGTTTCGACTCCTGCGCCCAGACTGCGGCCAAGGACTTCCTGGCGGACGCCAAGTCCGGCGGCCTGCAACCAAGCATGGCGCACAACATGGCGACCACGCTGGCGGTACAGGGCGCGTTCTTTGATGTGGTGACCAACTTCATCAACGACCCGAAAGCCGATCCGGCCGATGCCGCCAAGAAACTCGGCGCAGCGGTCAAGTCTGCCAAGTAATGCTTGGCCCCTGTAGGAGCGAGCCTGCTCGCGAAAGCGGTCTGACATTCAACGTTGATGTCGACTGATACACCGCCTTCGCGAGCAGGCTCGCTCCCACAAGGGAATGCACCCGTAATCCCTTTCTCTTCGTACTGGATCTTCCCATGAGTTCTGTTGCTGTGTTCAGCAAGGCCTCGCCGTTCGATGCATTGCAGCGCTGGCTCCCAAAACTGGTGCTGGCGCCGAGCATGTTCATCGTCCTGGTGGGCTTCTATGGCTATATCCTCTGGACGTTCGTGCTGTCGTTCACCAGTTCGACCTTTCTGCCGACCTACAAGTGGGCAGGCCTGGCCCAGTACCAGCGGCTGTTCGAGAACGACCGTTGGTGGGTAGCGAGCAAAAACCTGGCTGTTTTCGGCGGCATGTTCATCGGCATCACCTTGGTGATCGGTGTGCTGCTGGCGGTGTTCCTCGATCAGCGCATTCGTCGCGAAGGTTTCATTCGCACCATTTACCTGTACCCGATGGCGCTCTCGATGATCGTCACCGGTACCGCGTGGAAGTGGCTGCTCAACCCGGGCATGGGCCTGGACAAATTGCTGCGGGACTGGGGCTGGGAAGGCTTTCGCCTGGACTGGCTGATCGACCCGGATCGCGTCGTGTATTGCCTGGTGATCGCCGCAGTCTGGCAAGCCTCGGGCTTCATCATGGCAATGTTCCTCGCCGGTCTGCGTGGCGTTGATCAATCGATCATCCGTGCCGCCCAGATCGACGGCGCGAGCATGCCGCGCATCTACCTCAAAGTGGTGTTGCCGAGCCTGCGTCCGGTGTTCTTCAGCGCCGTGATGATCCTCGCTCACATCGCGATCAAGAGCTTCGACCTGGTCGCGGCCATGACGGCGGGTGGCCCGGGTTATTCCTCCGACCTGCCGGCGATGTTCATGTACTCCTTCACCTTCAGTCGCGGCCAGATGGGCATGGGCTCGGCCAGTGCGATTCTGATGCTCGGTGCGATTCTCGCAATCATCGTGCCTTACCTGTACTCCGAGCTGAGGACCAAGCGTCATGACTAGTTTCGCTGCCAAACCTTCCATCAGCCTGAGTCGTATCGCGATCTACGCGGTGCTGATCCTCGCCGTATTCCTGTACCTGATTCCGCTGGTGGTCATGCTGTTGACCAGTTTCAAGACGCCGGAAGACATCAACACCGGCAACTTGCTGAGCTGGCCGACCGTGGTCACCGGCATTGGCTGGATCAAGGCCTGGGGCACGGTTGACGGGTATTTCTGGAACTCGATCAAGATCACCGTCCCGGCGGTACTGATCTCCACCGCCATCGGTGCGCTGAACGGTTACGTGCTGTCGATGTGGCGCTTCCGTGGCTCGCAACTGTTCTTCGGCCTGTTGCTGTTCGGTTGCTTCCTGCCGTTCCAGACCGTGCTGCTGCCGGCCTCGTTCACCCTCGGCAAGATGGGCCTGGCGAGTACCACCACGGGCTTGGTGTTCGTGCACGTGGTCTACGGCCTGGCGTTCACCACGCTGTTCTTCCGTAACTACTACGTCAGCGTTCCCGATGCGCTGGTGAAAGCGGCGCGGCTCGATGGCGCGGGTTTCTTCACCATCTTCCGGTTGATCATCCTGCCGATGTCCACCCCGATCATCATGGTCTGCCTGATCTGGCAGTTCACTCAGATCTGGAACGACTTCCTGTTCGGTGTGGTGTTCTCCAGCGGTGATTCGCAACCCATCACAGTGGCGCTGAACAACTTGGTCAACACCAGTACCGGTGCCAAGGAATACAACGTTGATATGGCGGCGGCGATGATCGCCGGGCTGCCGACCCTGCTGGTCTATGTGGTCGCAGGCAAGTATTTCGTGCGCGGGCTGACGGCCGGCGCAGTCAAGGGGTAATCATGGCTACGCTCGAACTTCGCAATGTAAACAAGACCTATGGCCCAGGCCTGCCGGACACCCTCAAGAACATCGAACTGTCGATCAAGGACGGTGAGTTCCTGATCCTGGTCGGACCTTCGGGTTGTGGTAAATCGACCCTGATGAACTGCATCGCCGGCCTGGAAACCATCACCGGCGGCGCGATCATGATCGGTGACCAGGACGTCAGCGGCATGAGCCCGAAAGACCGCGACATCGCCATGGTGTTCCAGTCCTACGCGCTGTACCCGACCATGAGCGTGCGCGAGAACATCGCCTTCGGTTTGAAGATCCGCAAAATGCCCGCCGCCGACATCGAAGCGGAAGTGGCGCGGGTGTCCAAGCTGTTGCAGATCGAACACCTGCTCAACCGTAAACCCGGCCAGCTCTCCGGTGGTCAGCAACAGCGCGTGGCCATGGGCCGTGCCTTGGCGCGGCGGCCGAAGATTTACCTGTTCGACGAACCGCTGTCCAACCTCGACGCCAAGCTGCGGGTCGAGATGCGTACCGAAATGAAACTGATGCACCAGCGCCTGAAAACCACCACGGTCTACGTGACCCACGACCAGATCGAAGCGATGACCCTGGGCGACAAAGTGGCGGTGATGAAGGACGGGATCATTCAGCAGTTCGGCACGCCGAAAGACATCTACAACAACCCGGCCAACCTGTTCGTGGCGAGCTTCATCGGTTCGCCGCCGATGAACTTCATCCCCCTGCGTTTGCAGCGCAAGGACGGTCGTCTGGTGGCGCTGCTCGACAGCGGTCAGGCCCGTTGCGAATTGCCGATGGGCATGCAGGACGCCGGTCTGGAAGATCGCGAAGTGATCCTCGGCCTGCGCCCGGAGCAGATCGTTCTGGCCGGCGCCGACGCCAATGGTTTGCCGACCATTCGCGCCGAAGTTCAAGTGACTGAGCCGACCGGCCCGGACACCCTGGTGTTCGTCAACCTCAACGAAACCAAGGTCTGCTGCCGCTTGGCGCCAGACGTTGCACCGGGTGTGGGCGAGACCCTGACCCTGCAATTCGATCCGTCGAAAGTGTTGCTGTTCGATGCCAAGACCGGTGAGCGCCTCGGCGTTGCCGGTGTGCCGAAAGCCGAAGCATCGGTAGGCAACGTCGCCCAGTTCAAGGGGCGCTGAGGATCAGAAACTGTAGGAGCCAGGCTTGCCGGCGAAGGCGATTTCAAAGACGCCTTCGCCGGCAAGCCTGGCTCCTACAGGGGGATTCGCGGCGGATGGGGACATCCGGCGCAATCGATGTAAACCGCGTTAGGTAAAAACAGTTAATAACAATAAAACGAGGATGTAGGGATGAAGAAGAAGAACAACGCTCAGCTTATCTGCCAACTGTCAGCTGTTGCGGTAATGACCATGGCCGGTAGCGTTCATGCGGCTGACGCGTTCAGCGCCGATTCCCAGTGGATGACCGGTGACTGGGGCGGCGAGCGGACCAAGCTGATCGAGCAAGGTGTCGACATCAAGATGGACTATGTCGGTGAAGTGGGCGGTAACCTTCACGGCGGCTACAACAACGACAAGACTGCACGTTACTCCGACCAGTTCGGCCTGGGCGTAGCGCTGGATCTGCAAAAACTGCTGGGCTGGGATAACACTCAGGCCAAGGTCCAGTTCACCAACCGTAACGGCGAAAACATCTCCAATGACCGTGTCGGCGACCCGCGTGCCGGCACCTTGAGTTCCTCCCAGGAAGTCTACGGTCGTGGCCACATGGTCCGTCTGACCCAGATGTGGATCAAGCACCAGTTCCTCGACGGCAAACTGGACGTCAAGGCTGGTTACTTCGGCGAAGGCGAAGACTTCAACACCTTCCCTTGCGAGTTCCAGAACCTGGCGTTCTGCGGTTCCCAGGCAGGTAACTGGGCGACCAACATCTGGTACAACTGGCCGGTCATGCAGGCGGCTGTTCGCGTGAAGTACAACATCTCGCCTGAGTTCTATGCGCAGATCGGCGCGTACAACCAGAACCCGTCGCAACTGGAACACGGCAACGGCTTCAAGCTCAGCGGCAGTGGTACGGCGGGTACCGTCATTCCGGTCGAACTGGTCTGGCTGCCTAACCCGAACAACCTGCCGGGCGAATACCGTGTCGGTTACTACAAAAGCACGGCCAAGGCTGATGACGTCCTCAAGGACGACAACGGCAATGACGCGGCCACCAGCGGCAACGCTTACCGCAGTCATGACAGCAAACACGGCTACTGGTTTGTTGCACAGCAACAACTCACCACCCACAACGGTGACGCGTCCCGTGGTCTGAACGTTGCCGCCAACGCCACGTTCCACGACAAGGACACCAACGTCGTCGACAACTATCAGTCGCTGATGTTTGTCTACAAAGGCCCGTTTGATGCACGTCCAAAAGACGACGTCGGTATCGGCTTCGCCCGTATCCATGTCAACGATGACGTGAAGAAAAACGCCGAGTTGATCAACGCTTCCAATGGCGTCAGCGACTATGAAGATCCACTGTTCGCGCCACTGCGTTCCACCGAGTACAACTACGAAATCAACTACGGCTTCCATGTCACCAACTGGCTGACCGTACGTCCCAACCTGCAATACATCACTCACCCGGGCGGTGTGGATGAAGTCGACAACGCGCTGGTGGCCGGTCTGAAAATTCAGTCGGTGTTCTAACGCTGTTGCGATAAGCTCCTCTCTATGTGCGCATATTTGCGGACGGCCAAGGCTGTCCGCTTTTTTTTGGGGGCTGCACACCCTGGGCTACAGATGATTTTCAGGACTGCGGCACATGCATGAGCATCCGCTACAACGCTTCTTCAAATCCTTGCGCGAACGTCCGGTGTTTGCGTGGGAGCGCTATCAGATGCGCGATGTGCTGGTGATCGATCACCCGCTGTGTCAGGCGGTGTTCAGTCGTCAGGGCGCGCAGTTGCTGCACTTTCAGCCAACGGGGCAGAAGCCCTGGTTGTGGTGCGCAGCGAAGTGGCCGCACGTGGGGGCCATTCGCGGCGGCGTGCCGGTGTGCTGGCCGTGGTTTGGTCGGCATCCGAGCGAAAACGCCTGGCCGTCCCATGGTTGGGCGCGGTTGCTCGACTGGAAGTTGCTGGACAGTCGCCATGACGATGAGGGCGTGCATTTGCACTGGCAATTGCAACTGTGCGACTGGACCGTCGAACTGCACGCGCACCTGGGCGAACGCATGGATTTGCGCCTGAGCACCGAGCATCAGGACAGCCTGCCGTGCCAGTTGAGCCAAGCGTTGCATGCCTATTGGCGTATTGGTGATGTGGGTGAGGTAGCGCTGTCTGGACTCGAAGGGGCGCAAGGTTACGATCAGTTGAGTCGCCAGATTTGCCATCAGTAAGGCGAGTTGCGGGTCGATGGCGGTTGTCAGCGGGTGTTTCAGCATGACGGCGAATTGCAGCTCAAGGATCACGCCTGGCAGCGCGAGTTGTGCATCGACACCGGGGATCAGGCGGACACGGTGGTCTGGCATCCGGGGGCGCGGCCGTTGCTGGGGGTGAGTTGGAACGAGGTGTTGGAATTTGTGTGTGTCGAGGCGGCGAGTGGCGGGACCGACAGCCTGAGCCTGGCGCCGGGGGAGCGTGCGCATTTGAGTTTGCAGGCGCGGGTTGGGGTTTGAAGCAAGAGTAAAAGATCGCAGCCTCGTTTCACTCGACAGCTCCTACAGAAGAATCGGCGTTCACCTGTGTAGGAGCTGTCGAGTGAAACGAGGCTGCGATCTTTTCGACACAACGGATTAATTAAACTCGTCACCCACCGGATACCGGCTGGCATTCAAACTCTCTTTGATCTTGCGCAGATGCGGCTGGAAATCCACCCCGCGACGCAAGGTCATGCCGGTCGCCAGCACATCCAGCACGGTCAGTTGAATAATCCGCGAGGTCATCGGCATATAGATGTCGGTGTCTTCCGGCAACGGAATGTTCAGGCTCAACGTACTGGCCTTGGCCAGCGGCGAGTTTTCCGCCGTCAAACCGAGCACCGATGCGCCGTTCGCCCGGGCGATGCGCGCTACTTCCACCAGTTCGCGAGTGCGGCCGGTGTAGGAAATGATCACGAACAACTCACCGGTGTGCGCTACCGAAGCGATCATGCGTTGCATCAGCACGTCGGCGTGGGCGGTCACGGCCAGGTTGAACCGGAAGAACTTGTGCTGCGCATCCAGCGCCACCGGGGCCGAAGCGCCGAGGCCAAAGAAGTGGATCTGCCGGGCCTGGATCAACAGATCGACGGCGCGGCTGATCAGGTTCGGGTCCAGGGCCTGGCAGGCGCTGTCCAGGGAGGCGATGGCGCTGCCGAAGATCTTCTGGGTGTAGGCCTCCGGATTGTCGTCGGCCTCGACCGCACGGCTGACATACGCCGCGCCACTGGCCAGGCTCTGGGCCAGTTGCAGTTTGAGTTCCGGGTAGCCGCTGACGCCGAACGAACGGCAGAAGCGGTTGACCGTCGGCTCGCTGACCTTGGAGGCCTGGGCGAGGGCGGCGATGCTGAACCGGGTGGCCTGCTGTGGGTTGAGCAGGATCACTTCGGCGACTTTGCGTTCGGCCTTGTTCAGGTCTTCGAGGCGACTCTGGATTTGTTCCAGTAAATTTCGCACGCGGTCCATAGATGTTCCTTAAGTCAGCAGCGCAAACACGCAGTCTGCTATGCAAAAAGGGCCTTTGATGCGGCCCGTAACGGTGGCCTATCCTACTGATGGCTCCGACCGACCACCACTCGGAATCTGTATTTTGCGAAAATGTTGTGGTTATTACTACATTTTCCCTTGAGTGATGCCTTGAAAAAAGGTATTTGTAGCTTAACTTGATAAAAGAACAAACATCATGCCTTCGATTACGGTTGAACCGTGCACCTTTGCCTTGTTCGGCGCCCTGGGCGACCTGGCCCTGCGCAAGCTGTTTCCTGCCCTCTATCAACTGGACGGCGCCGGCCTGTTGCACGAGGACACGCGCATCATCGCGCTGGCCCGTGAACCCGGCAGCGAGCAGCAACACCTGGGGTTCATCGCCTCGGAGTTGCGCCGCTACGTCGATGCCAAAGAGCTGGACGAAGCCGTGGTCGAGCGCTTCCTCGCTCGCTTGAATTACCTGCACGTCGATTTCCTCAAGGCTGACGATTATGTCGCCCTGGCTGAGATGGCCGGCACCGCCCAGCGGGTGATTGCCTACTTCGCCACCCCGGCCGCCGTGTATGGCGCGATCTGCGAGAACCTGTCGAAGGTCGGCCTGGCGGAAAATACCCGCGTCGTCCTGGAAAAACCCATCGGTTCGGACCTGGAATCCTCGCGCAAGGTCAACGACGCTGTGGCGCAGTTCTTCCCGGAGAACCGCACCTACCGTATCGACCACTATCTGGGCAAAGAAACCGTCCAGAACCTGATCGCCCTGCGTTTCGCCAACAGCCTGTTTGAAACCCAGTGGAACCAGAACTACATCTCCCACGTGGAAATCACCGTGGCCGAGAAGGTCGGGATCGAAGGCCGCTGGGGTTACTTCGACAAGGCCGGCCAGTTGCGGGACATGATCCAGAATCACCTGCTGCAACTGCTCTGCCTGATCGCCATGGACCCGCCGGCCGACCTGTCCGCCGACAGCATCCGTGACGAGAAAGTCAAAGTGCTCAAGGCCCTGGCGCCGATCAGCCCGGAAGGCCTGACCACACAAGTGGTGCGCGGCCAGTACATCGCCGGTTACAGCGAAGGCAAACCGGTGCCGGGCTACCTGGAAGAGCCGAACTCCAACACCCAGAGCGACACCGAAACCTTCGTCGCCCTGCGTGCCGACATCCGCAACTGGCGCTGGGCCGGCGTGCCGTTTTACCTGCGTACCGGCAAGCGCATGCCGCAGAAACTGTCGCAGATCGTCATCCACTTCAAGGAACCGTCGCACTACATTTTCGCCCCGGAGCAGCGCCTGCAAATCAGCAACAAGCTGATTATCCGCCTGCAACCGGACGAAGGCATTTCCTTGCGCGTGATGACCAAAGAACAAGGCCTGGACAAGGGCATGCAGTTGCGCAGCGGTCCGTTGCAGCTGAATTTTTCCGACACCTGGCGTAGCGCGCGGATTCCCGACGCCTACGAGCGGTTGTTGCTGGAAGTAATGCGCGGCAATCAGAACCTGTTTGTCCGTAAAGATGAAATCGAAGCCGCGTGGAAGTGGTGTGACCAGTTGATCGCCGGGTGGAAAAAATCCGGTGATGCGCCCAAGCCGTACGCGGCCGGGTCCTGGGGACCGATGAGCTCCATTGCACTGATCACGCGGGACGGGAGGTCGTGGTATGGCGATATCTGAATTGAAACTGCCTCAGGGCGTCAACGCCCATGAGTTCAAGAGTCCGGTGCTGTTGGCTGAAGGCTTGGCGCTGAATGTGGCCAAGCAACTGAGCGAGGCCATCGATGCAAGCGGCACGGCGACCCTCGTGGTTTCCGGTGGTCGCAGCCCGGTGGCGTTTTTCCAGCACCTGGCCAAACAGACGCTGGACTGGTCCAAGGTTGTCGTGACCCTGGCCGACGAGCGCTGGGTGCCGGTCGAACACACCGACAGCAATGCCGGTTTGCTCAAGCGTTACCTGTTGCAAGGCCCGGCGGCCAAGGCTCAGTTCCTGAGTCTGTACAGCGCCACCGCCAACCTTGAACTGGCCGCCGAGCAAGCCGATCGCCTGTTGGCCGAGCTGCCGCCGATTGATGTTTTGGTGCTGGGCATGGGCGATGACGGTCACACCGCCTCGCTGTTCCCCAACAGCCCGAACCTGGCCGAAGCCTTGAAAGCCGATGGCACCCGTCGCTGCTGGCCAATGCTGGCGCCGACCGTGCCGCACCAGCGCCTGACCATGAGCCTGGCGCTGCTGGCTTCGGCGAAGAACACCGTTCTATCGATTTCCGGTCAGTCCAAACTGACCACTTTGAGTGCCGCATTGGCCGGTGACGACGTCGCCGCCATGCCGATTCGCGCGTTTCTGCAACCTACGTTAGAGATTTACTGGTGCCCATGAGCCAAGGATCAGCCGCTATGACAAACCCATCCCCGACCGTTTCCATGGCGGACAAAGTTGCCCTGATCGACAGCCTCTGCGCCAAGGCGCGGATTCTGCCGGTGATCACCATCGCCCGCGAACAGGACGTCTTGCCGCTGGCCGACGCCTTGGCCGCCGGTGGCCTGACCGCCCTGGAAGTGACCCTGCGTTCACAGTTCGGCCTCAAAGCCATCCAGATCCTGCGTGAGCAGCGTCCGGAGCTGGTGACCGGTGCCGGTACTGTGCTTGATCGCACGATGCTCGCCGCCGCCGAGCGCGCCGGTTCGCAATTCATCGTCACCCCGGGCATCACCCGTGACTTGCTCGAAGCCAGTGTCGACAGCCCGATCCCGCTGTTGCCGGGCATCAGCAACGCTTCGGGCATCATGGAAGGCTATGGCCTGGGTTATCGCCGCTTCAAGTTGTTCCCGGCGGAAGTCAGCGGTGGCGTCGCGGCCATCAAAGCGTTGGGCGGCCCGTTCGGCGAAGTGAAATTCTGCCCGACCGGCGGCGTGAGCCCGGCCAATATCAAGAGCTACATGGCGTTGAAAAACGTGATGTGCGTGGGCGGTAGCTGGATGCTTGATCCGGAGTGGATCAAGAACGGCGACTGGGCCCGCATTCAGGAATGCACCGCCGAGGCCCTGGCGCTGCTGGACTGATTTGTAACAAACACTTCGTTGTGTGTTCTACGGCTTTACGGTGCGCTTGGTCGGTGCACCGTTTTTTTTTGCCTGCAAAAAAATGCCCCTGTAGGAGCAAAGCTTGCTCGCGATCAACGATAACGCGGTCTATCTGTTGAATAGCGGCGCCTCCATCGCGAGCAAGCTTTGCTCCTGCACAAAAACATCAGCCGATACATAGTTACCGCAGACAGCCCGCCATCTCTCTCTATCCTTGAAGCATCTTATGGAAGAGAGAACCTCATGGATTACACCTCTGCTACTCCCCACGAAACCGTCTGCCTGCTCTCCCCGGAGCAAATCGCCGGCCCGTATTTCCGAAACCCCAAACTCATCCGAAGAAACATCAGCGAAGGCCAGGACGGTATTCCGCTGGTGCTGCGGCTGGTGATTGTCGATGCCATGACCGGTGAACCGGTGAGCGGGGTGCTGGTGGATATCTGGCATTGCAACGCCCGAGGCGCTTATTCGGGCTGGGGCCGGATCAATCCGGACCTTGAAGTCGATGTGGACGGCATCGGTACCATTGCCCGCACCGATGACGACACCTACCTGCGCGGCGGACAATTCAGCGACCAAAGAGGCACGGTACGGTTTACCACGGTCTATCCGGGGTTCTATGCCGGCCGCGCACTGCACATTCACGTCGCGGTACGCATCACGGGCGGCAACAACTACCTCGAAGAGCGGCATGTGGCCTGGGTCGGCCAGTTGTATTTTCCCGAGGTCGCTTCCCGGTCGGTGCTCAACGCCAGGGAGTACCGTGGCCGAACCGTGTCGCCGCTGACCAACGAGCAAGACCCTTACTACCAACAGATGAGCGGCGAAGCCTCGACCCTGACGGTTCACAGCATCGGTCGAGACACCACGGAGGACGGCTTTTTCGGGCACATGACCATCGGCATCGACACCTTTGCGGTGTCGACCCAGATCAAACCCGAGGACTTCGACAAGTACACGGTGTAAGCGTCAGCGCAATTCGCTGAGCGCCCGGACCAGCACGTCTATTTCTGTCGCCGTGGTCGTCAGCCCCGGGGTAATGCGGATGCACGGGCCACTCGCCGCACCGCTGCGTGCCACGGTGAACAGGTTGTAGTCGTTGAGCAACCGTTCGACCATGACGTGCTGGTCGGCGTGCCGGGTAAAGCGCATCGAGGTGATGCCGCAATACAACCGAGGATCGTCCGGGGTCATCACTTCGATCCCCGGCAGTTCGCGCACGGCGCTGACCCAACGGTTGCGCAGGTAGTTGAGCCGCGCGCCCTTGGCGGCCGCACCGCCCATGGCCTGATGTTCTTCGAACACCAGCGGCAGGGTCAGCAGTGCCGGGATGTTGGGTGTGCTGTAGGGCGTGCGGGCGCGAATGTCGTTGATCGGGAAATGCATCTCGCCCATGTCCGGGTCGATATCGGCCAGGCGCTGGGGCGCGATGTAAATGAAGCCCAGGGTCAGTGGCGCGCCGATCCATTTGTGCAGGTTGTAACCGGCGAAAGCGACGCCCAGTGCATCGAGATTGAATTCGATCTGGCCCAGGGCGTGGGCGCCATCGAGGATCACATCGATGCCATGCTCCTTGGCGAGCGCGGCAATCGCCTGCACTGGCATCACCAGGCCGGTGCGGTGGGTGACGTGGGTCAGGGCCATCAGCTTGAGACGTGGGTAACGCACGAAGGCTTCACGGTAAGTCGCCAGCAAACTGTCAAACGTGGCGGGGTGCTGGTGGTCGATTTCGATCACTTCCACGCCGCGATGGCGGGCCAGCCAGCGCATGGCGCCCTTGACCGTGTCGTACTCCAGGTCGCACAGCAGCACCTGATCGCCGGGCTGCAAGCGGTTGTAGTTGCGGATCAGTGATTGCAGACCATCCGAGGCGTTGCGGGTCAGGGCAACCGATTGCGCACGCACACCCATCATCTCGGCCAGTTGTGCGCGGATCTCCAGGCTTTCGCCCTGTTCGAAGCGCTGGCGCACATGCACCGAGTTGCTGCGATTGATCAACTCGATATTGCGCTGGTACTCCTCGACCACGGTGCGCGACATACGCCCGAAGTAACCGTTCTCCAGATTGATGGGGCCAGGTTCGACAGCGTAACGGTCGGCAAAGGTCTGCCAGAAGGCTTCATCACGGGCACGGCGGGTGTTATCGGGCATGGGCTACTCAGTCAGTTCAGTGGCGGGGCGCTGGTTTGCCATGCTTGGCGCGCAGCGGTTCGAGCAGTTCCGATAAACCGTTGTGGTCGATTTCCTGCATCAGGGCCAGCAGTCCACCCAGTTCGCCATGGGGGAAACCTTCGCGAGCGAACCAGTTCAGGTACTGGCCGGGCAGGTCGGCGATGATGCGACCCTTGTATTTGCCGAAGGGCATTTCACGGGTAATCAGCAGTTCGAGCTTTTCAGGATTCATCACTCAGTCGTCTTGATTCAAACAGCCTCGAAAATACAGGCATTCTGCATGCAGGCCAAATGACAGATCATGCAAATAAAGCGGATACAGATTTAGACGCTAAAGTTAACTACTTGAAAAGCAAGGAATAAATATTCGATTCGAAGCTGGCATGCAGGCTGCAATAGCTATTGCATCTCTCATCAACCCGCGAGGAATTGAAAATGACCGACGTGAATAAAGAAGCCATCTCTGTACTCAACGACCTGATTGAAACCAGTAAAGACGGTCAGGAAGGGTTCAAGACTTGCGCTGAAGACATCAAGCATCCAGAACTCAAAACCCTGTTCGTCCAGCGTTCTGCCGATTGCGCGTCCGCTGCTGCCGAACTCCAGAGCGCAGTGCGTTCGATGGGCGGCGATCCGGAAACTTCCACCAGCGTCAGCGGTGATTTGCATCGTCGCTGGGTCGATGTGAAAGCGATGTTCACCGGCAAGGATGAAGAAGCCGTGCTGAACGAAGCCGAGCGCGGTGAAGACCATGCGCTGAAAGCCTATAAGGAAGCGCTGGAAAAAATCACCAAGCACAACCTGGTGGGCATTCGTGACCTGGTTGAGCGTCAGTACCACGGCGTGCAACGTAACCACGATCAAGTGAAAGCCCTGCGTAACCAGGCGCGTGCTCGTTCTTAAGGGTTTGTCGCAGTTATAAAAAACGCCAGTCTGACTGGCGTTTTTTTTTGAAGATCAAAAGATCGCAGCCTTCGGCAGCTCCTACGCGCCTGTGGGCGCTGCCGAAGGCTGCGATCTTTTAGCTATTTAAGAATCAGCCGATGCTGATGGCTGGCAGTACAGGCAACGTCACCGTCTGCTGCTTGCGCGGCGCCAGAATCTCCGCCTCGCCATCGACGACCAACTCATCGCGCTGGTTGAACACGCGAGTGGCAATGCGCACGCGAAACTTCGGCAGTTTCTCGAGGATTTCCAGGCGCACGGTCAAGGTGTCGCCGATTTTCACGGGCTTCTGAAAGCTCATCTGCTGACCAATATAAATCGTGCCCGGCCCAGGCAACTCGCATGCGACGGCGGCGCTGATCAGCGCACCGCTGAACATACCGTGGGCGATGCGCTCCTTGAACATCGTGCCCGCGGCGAACTCGGCGTCCAGGTGCACCGGGTTGTGGTCGCCGGACATCGCGGCGAACAGCTGAATGTCGCGCTCTTCGACAGTCTTGCTGTAGCTGGCGGTCTGGCCGACTTCAAGGGCTTCGTAAGGGGTGTTGGTAACCTGGGTCATCTGTCTCAATTCCTGTGACGAATTAAAAAATCCACAAAAAAGCTATTCGGTTCTGGCCGGACGGCGGTGGCTCAGCGCCTGGGCGATCCAGTTCAGTACGTCGGCAGTCACTTCATCGCGGTTGCTCTCGTTGAACAGTTCGTGGCGTGCCTGCGGGTAAATATTCAATTGCAGGTTTTGGCTGCCGGCCGCGCGCAGCGCATGGGCCAGATCTTTGAGACGCTTGCCTTCGCTCACCGGATCACATTCGCCGCCCATCACCAGCAATGGCAGGCCCGGATCGATCTGAACGAGATTGGACGCTTTGCTGATTTGCTGCAAGCCGCCAAGCAAGTCGACCCACAGTTGATTGGTGCAGCGAAAGCCGCAGAGTGGGTCGTTGGCGTATTTGTCGACTTCCAGCGGATCGCGGCTCAGCCAGTCGAATCGCGTGCGCGCCGGTTTGAATTTTTTGTTGAACGAGCCGAAGGACAGGAACTCGATCAGCGCGCTACGCCCCTTGGGCCCCTGACGCAGCCGCTCGAGCCGGGCGATCTGCCGCGCCGCACGATACAGCGCCACCGGCTGGAAATTCGAACCACTGAGAATCGCCCCGTGCAGGCTGGCGCTGTGGTGCAGCAGATAGGCCTGGGCGATGTAGCTGCCCATGCTGTGGCCAAGCAGCACAATCGGCATGCCGGGATGTTGCTGGCCGATGTGCTGGTTGAGGCTGGCCAGGTCGCCGACCACCTTGCACCAGCCATCGTCATCGGCGAAATGCCCGAGTGTGCCGTTCTCGGCAGTTTTGCCATGTCCACGCAGATCCGGCGCGTACACGCCGTAGCCCTGATCACAGAGTTTCTCCGCCAGCCGGGCGTAGCGACCACTGTGCTCGGCCATGCCATGGGCCAGCAGGATCACGGCTTTTAACGGCGGGGCGGGCAGCCATTGGTTGACGAAAAGACGGCTGTGGTCACTTGCGGTCAGCCAGAAAGTGTCGTGGATCATGGCGATTCCTTTGCACGATGTCGTTGCATTGTATAGCGCATCCCACGCTTGCCGTCTGATCAGGCCACGGCACGTTAGGAAGATTCACACGATCTATGACGGCATTGGCTGTATTTGCCTGATTCGCTATAGCTGCTAGTGTCCGTGAAGCTCCGCTTTTCCTTTCTCAAGAATGACAGAAAAGTGGCCCCGGATAGATTCAGGTAAAGAGGACAAGAACAATGCAACCTGATTTCTGGAATGACAAACGCCCGGCCGGCGTGCCCCTGGACATCGATCTTGGGGCCTACAAGTCGGTGATCGAGGTGTTCGAGCGTTCCTGCAAGAAATTCGCGGATCGCCCGGCGTTCAGCAACATGGGCGTGACCCTGACCTACGCCGAACTGGAACGCTACAGCGCCGCTTTCGCCGGCTACCTGCAAGCCCACACTGATCTCGCGCCGGGGGATCGCATCGCGGTGCAGATGCCCAACGTCCTGCATTACCCGATTGCCGTGTTTGGCGCCCTGCGCGCCGGGCTGATCGTGGTCAACACCAACCCGCTGTACACCCCGCGGGAGATGCGTCACCAGTTCAAGGATTCCGGGGCCCGGGCGCTGGTTTACCTGAACATGTTCGGGGCCAAGGTCCAGGAAGTGCTGGCCGACACCGACATTCAGTACCTGATCGAAGCGAAGATGGGCGACCTGATGCCCGTCGCCAAAGGCTGGCTGGTCAACACCATGGTCAGCAAGGTCAAGAAAATGGTCCCGGACTATGCCTTGCCCCAGGCCATTTCCTTTAAAAGTGCGTTGCGTCTGGGCAAGGGCCTGGGCATCAAGCCGCTGAACGTTAGCCTTGGCGACATTGCGGTGCTGCAATACACCGGCGGCACCACCGGCCTGGCGAAGGGCGCGATGCTCACCCATGGCAACCTGGTGGCCAACATGCAGCAGGCGCGGGCGTGCCTGGGCCAGTTCGGCAACGACGGTCAGCCGCTGTTGCGCGAAGGGCAGGAGGTGATGATCGCGCCGCTGCCGCTGTACCACATCTATGCGTTCACAGCGAACTGCATGTGCATGATGGTGACCGGCAACCACAACGTGCTGATCACCAATCCGCGGGACATCAAAGGCTTTATCAAGGAGCTGAAGAACTGGCGATTCTCGGCGTTGCTGGGGCTCAACACGCTGTTCGTCGCGCTGATGGATCACCCCGACTTCAAGACCTTGGATTTCTCCAGCCTCAAGCTCACCAACTCCGGCGGCACCGCGCTGGTCAAGGCCACCGCCGAGCGCTGGGAGCAGCTCACCGGTTGCCGGATCACTGAAGGTTACGGCCTCACCGAAACGTCGCCGGTGGCCTGCACCAACCCCTACGGCGATAAATCGCGGATCGGCACGGTCGGCATGCCGGTGCCGGGCACCACGCTCAAAGTCATCAACGATGAAGGCGTCGAGCTGGCGTTGGGCGAGCGGGGCGAGTTGTGCATCAAGGGCCCGCAGATCATGAAGGGTTACTGGCAGAAAGCCGAAGCCACCGCCGAAGTGCTGGATGCCGAGGGCTGGTTCAAGTCTGGCGACATTGCGGTGATCGACCCGGACGGTTTCGTGCGCATCGTCGACCGCAAGAAAGACATGATCATCGTCTCGGGCTTCAACGTGTACCCGAACGAAATCGAAGACGTGGTGATGGCCCACCCGAAAGTCGCCAACTGCGCGGTGATCGGTGTGCCGGACGAGCGTTCCGGGGAGGCGGTGAAGTTGTTTGTGGTGGCCCGTGAATCGGGGGTCAGCCTTGAAGAGTTGAAGGCCTACTGCAAGGAAAACTTCACGGCATACAAAGTACCCAAGCACATTGTGTTGCGTGAGTCGTTGCCGATGACGCCGGTGGGCAAGATCCTGCGGCGGGAGTTGCGCGATATCGCCTGACAAAGATTGAGGCGGTCCCAAAAGATCGCAGCCTGCGGCAGCTCCTACAGGGAAATACGTTCTCTGTAGGAGCTGCCGCAGGCTGCGATCTTTTGCTTTAAACCCCATATTCACGGGGCTTTCACGGCTGTATAGAATTTTTGCTCTAAAATGACCGATTACTATTCTTGAGTCACCAATGTGACTGTAGAGGCCGCTTTTGGCTCTAGTCGGCCCTTGGCAAAGCTGCTACTCTCGGCGCGCTTTTGTGACTTCTCGGCCTATATAAAAGCCAGACTCACCAATAAAAAACATACACCAATAATAATCGCATCAAATGCGGTGATGAATTCGCGTTGCTGAGGAGTGGGCTTCCATGATCGAAGACTTTTGGAAGGATAAGTACCCTGCCGGGATTGCTGCCGACATCAATCCAGACGAGTATCCGAATATTCAGGCAGTGTTGAAGCAGTCCTGCCAACGCTTCGCCAACAAACCGGCATTCAGCAACCTGGGCAAGACAATCACCTACGGTGAACTGTACGAATTGTCCGGTGCCTTTGCCGCTTACCTGCAACAGCATACCGACTTGCAGCCCGGTGATCGAATCGCTGTGCAGTTGCCGAACGTGTTGCAGTACCCGGTCGCCGTCTTCGGTGCCATCCGCGCCGGGCTGATCGTGGTCAACACCAACCCGCTGTACACCGCGCGGGAGATGGAACACCAATTCAACGACTCCGGTGCCAAAGCCCTGGTCTGCCTGGCCAACATGGCGCACCTGGCCCAGACCGTCGTGCCTAAAACCGGCGTCAAGCACGTGATCGTCACCGAAGTGGCCGACCTGCTGCCGCCGCTCAAGCGCCTGCTGATCAACAGCGTCATCAAGTACGTGAAGAAGATGGTCCCGGCGTATCACTTGCCAAAAGCCGTCAAGTTCAACGACGTGCTGAGCAAGGGCCATGGCCAGCCAGTGGCTGAAGCCAACCCGGACAGCGGCGACGTCGCAGTGTTGCAATACACCGGCGGCACCACCGGTGTGGCGAAAGGCGCGATGCTGACCCACCGCAACCTCGTCGCCAACATGCTGCAGTGCAAGGCGCTGATGGGTTCCAACCTCAATGAAGGTTGCGAGATCCTGATCACCCCGCTGCCGCTGTACCACATCTATGCCTTCACCTTTCATTGCATGGCGATGATGCTGATCGGCAACCACAACATCCTGATCAGCAACCCGCGCGACCTGACGGCGATGGTCAAGGAACTGTCGAAGTGGAAGTTCAGCGGTTTCGTCGGCCTGAACACCTTGTTCGTGGCGCTGTGCAATAACGAAGCGTTCCGCAAGCTGGATTTCTCAGCGCTGAAAGTCACCTTGTCCGGCGGCATGGCCCTGCAACTGGCAGCCGCCGAGCGCTGGAAAGCGGTCACCGGTTGCGCCATCTGCGAAGGTTACGGCATGACCGAAACCAGCCCGGTGGCCACGGTCAACCCGATCCAGAACATCCAGGTCGGCACCATCGGTATTCCGGTGCCGTCGACCTTGTGCAAAGTCATTGACGATGCCGGTGTCGAGCAGCCGCTGGGCGAAATCGGCGAGCTGTGCGTCAAGGGCCCGCAAGTGATGAAGGGCTACTGGCAGCGTCAGGAAGCCACCGACGAAATGCTCGACAGCGAAGGCTGGTTGAAGACCGGTGACATCGCGCTGATCCAGCCGGATGGCTACATGCGCATTGTCGATCGCAAGAAAGACATGATCCTGGTCTCTGGCTTCAACGTGTACCCGAACGAACTGGAAGACGTGCTGGCGACTTTGCCGGGCGTGTTGCAGTGCGCGGCCATCGGCATCCCGGACGAGAAGTCGGGCGAGGCGATCAAGATCTTCATCGTCGCCAAACCGGGCGTGACCTTGACCAAGGAAACGGTGATGGAGCACATGCGCGCCAACGTCACGGGCTACAAGGTCCCGCGTTCCGTGGAGTTCCGTGATGCGCTGCCGACCACCAACGTCGGCAAGATCCTGCGCCGCGAACTGCGGGACGAGGAACTGAAGAAACTGGGCGTGAAGAAGTAAGCCCCGCCTGAAACACAAAAGCCCCGCAGAGATGCGGGGCTTTTTGTTGAGGTATGACAAAGCAAGATCAAAAGATCGCAGCCTGCGGCAGCTCCTACAGGGGTGTCATTGATCGCATGACGCCCTGTAGGAGCTGCCGAAGGCTGCGATCTTTTGCTGTTACAAGCGAAACGGCGCGAAGTTGACGTTGGTGCCCGCCGGGCGCATGTCTTGCAGGAACGAGTCCTTGTCAGCACTCAGCTCCAGGCTCAGGGCCGCTTTGCGCTTGCCTTCGTTGCGCACCACCAGGCCTTCGAGTTTTTCCCGCAGGAAAACCGTCGGCACTTTCAAGTGCAGCAGTTCGTCGGTGTCCGGGGTGTGCATCAGCAGGTGCACCCACTCGTACTGACCAACGGCCAGGCGTGCCACCGGGATGTCGAACCACCAGATGTTGCGGTTGCGGTTCAATTCGGTGAAATGGCAGTTGTTGACGCCAAGCACAGCACCGCCGAGTTCCAGGTTTCTGCGGGCAATGGCCTGCTTTTTATCGAGTTTCATAACATTCCTACGGGATTGGATCTTCAGCGCCATGGCCTGAATACGTTGCGCATTCTCGGGGGTTGGGCGGCAAACATAAAGCCCAACCTTTAATCGGCGATGAAATGTCGCCGCAAAAATAAATGAAACTCCCTGCAAACGCCGCCGGTCAATCTTTGTGTAACGACTATGACCCTTGAATTGTTCACAGGAGAAACACCATGAGCAGCACTGGCGATAAAGTTAAAGGCATGGCAAACGAAGCGGTCGGCAACGTCAAACAAAGCGTCGGCAAGGCCACTGACAACACCAAACTGCAAGTAGAAGGCAAAGTGCAGGAAAAGAAAGGCGAAGCCCAGCAAGCCGTCGGCAAAGCCAAGGATGCAGTGAAGAAAGCCGTCGATAAATCCTGACGTGAACGCCCCTTCAGGCACCCCGAAACGGCCATCCGCGGATGGCCGTTTTTGCGTCAGGTGCATCGGTTAAACAACGAAATTTTTTCAAAGTCGCTATCTAGGCTACTTTGATGTAGAAAACGGCCCCTGAGTCGCCACGACTTCAACCTTTTTGCGGCGAAAGGAGACGCTAATGATTTTCCCGGACATGAAAGGTCTGCCCCTGCACCGCGTGATGGTGCGCACGGTCAAAGAATTCATCGATGATGAAATGTCGACCTATGCCTCGGCGCTCGCCTATCAAATGCTGTTCTCGCTGTTCCCCTTCATCCTGTTCCTGATCGCCCTGATCGGTTTCCTGCACCTGCCGGATTTCTTCGCCTGGCTGCGCCTGCAATCGGAACTGGTTTTACCGCCCCAGGCCCTGGAGCAAGTAAACCCGGTGATCGACCAGCTCCAGCAATCCAAGGGTGGCTTGCTCTCGATCGGTATCGTCATCGCCTTGTACACGGCTTCGGCCGGCGTGCGGCTGATGATGAGCGCAATGAATGCGGCTTACGATGTGGTCGAGGGCCGCCCGGTCTGGAAGCGTTTTCCGCTGTCGATTTTCTATACCGTGGGCATCGCCGGGATGTTGCTGGTCGCTGCCGCGCTGATGGTGCTCGGGCCACAGGTCATGAGCTGGATTGCGGCGCAGGTCGGGCTGGAAGACTTCATCGTGAATGTCTGGAACATTGCTCGCTGGCCGGTGATCGTGATTCTGATGATGATGGCCGTGGCGTTGATCTATTACGTCATGCCCGACGTCAAACAGGAGTTTCGCTTCATCACCCCAGGCTCGGTACTGGCGGTGGTGGTGTGGATCATCGCGTCGTTGGGCTTCGCGTTTTACGTCAAGACCTTCGCCAACTACAACGCCATGTATGGCAGTATCGGCGCGATCATCGTGCTGTTGCTGTACTTCTACATTTCATCGGCGGTGCTGTTGCTCGGCGCGGAAATGAATGCGGTGATCGAGCACATGTCGAGCGAAGGCAAAGACCCCGGCGAAAAGGTTGCCGGCGAGCACGACACACCCAAACACCACGTTTCGGGACTGGGACGGGACCACTCGCTCAAACCGACCACTGACGAAGCCTGAACATGATCCGTGAAATCCTGAAAATGGGCGATGAACGCCTGCTGCGCATTGCGCCACCGGTGCCGTCCGAGATGTTCGACAGCCCCGAGTTGTGGCAATTGATCGATGACATGTTCCAGACCATGGAAAGCGTCGGCGGTGTTGGCTTGGCCGCGCCGCAGATCGGCGTGGACCTGCAACTGGTGATCTTCGGTTTCGAGCACAGCGAACGCTATCCCGACGCCGAAGCGGTGCCGCAGACGATCCTGATCAACCCGTTGATCACGCCGCTGAGCCCAACCCTGGAAGAGGGTTTTGAAGGTTGCCTGTCGGTGCCCGGCCTGCGCGGTGCGGTGGAGCGTTATCAGCACATTCGTTACGAAGGTTTTGATCCCAAGGGGCAGCCGATCGTGCGCATTGCCTCCGGGTTTCATGCGCGGGTGGTGCAGCACGAATGCGATCACCTGATTGGCCGGTTGTACCCGTCGCGGATCAGCGATTTCAGCAAGTTCGGGTTTACCGAAGTGATGTTCCCGGACCTCGATCCCAACGCTGACGATTAAGCCGTTAAAAGATCGCAGCCTTCGGCAGCGCCTACGGGGTTTTGAGTACACCGTAGGAGCTGCCGAAGGCTGCGATCTTTTGATCCATGCTTTTATTTTGCGGGTTTAACAAACCGCAACGTCATCCGGTCCGACTCGCCAATCGCCACGTACCTGGCCTTGTCCTTCTCCCCCAACGTCAACGCCGGCGGCAAGGTCCAGACGCCGTCAGGGTAATCCTTGGTGTCCTTGGGGTTGGCATTGATCTCGCTCTTCTCCTCAAGCTTGAACCCCGCATCGGTCGCCAGTTTCACCACATACGCGGTGGTCAGGTAACCGCTGTGCTTGATGTCCTCCAGCGACGCCCCGTCCTTGGCCCGGTGATCCACCACCCCGAGCACACCGCCCGGTTTCAACACCTTGAAAAACGACTCGAACATCAGCGGCGCCGTGTCCGCCAGCACCCAGTTGTGCACGTTGCGAAACGTCAGCACGGTGTCCGCCGAGCCGGGCTTGCCGAGCACCGGTGCCGAGTGGTCGAACTCGACCACCCGGGCCTTGGCGTATTGGGCGGGGCTGGCGGCGAATTTCGCCTTGAGGGTTTCTTCGCTTTTGCGTGCGTAGTCGCTTTCGCTCGGCGCCTGGACGGCGGCAATGTAGGTGCCGTGGTCCTTGAGCAGCGGCGCCAGCAGTTCGCTGTACCAACCGCCGCCGGGGGTGATTTCGATGACGGTCTGGTTGGCGCGCAAACCGAAGAATTGCAAGGTCTGCTGCGGGTGACGGTAGACGTCGCGCACCACGTTCTGCGGGGCGCGCCAGGTGCCTTTGAGCACCTCGGCGTATTGCCCGGCGGCGATGGGTTGTGTGTCAGCGGCGTGAGCCAGGACAGGGGCGAGCAGGGCGGTGAGGGTCAAGGCGAGTAGGGCCGGTTTCATGGAGCGTCCTGGCGAAGTCGAAGTGACCCCGAGGCTAGCACGCAGGCCTTGGCGGCTGATCACACATTATCTTCAGTCAACCTCACCAACGGTTCTAAGCCCATGGCGATCATCGGTTTGCTGCGGGCGTAACGGCTCAAGCGTTCGACCATCGCGTAGGGCATTTGCGGGTCGCCGGTAAATCCGCGTCGCTCGTAAAACCCGCGCAAGTCGGGGTGGCAATAAAGCCAAACCGGGGCGTCGAGGCCTTTGACCGCAGCGGCGATCAACGCCGCCGCCACGCCTTGCTCGCGACACGCCGGATCGACAAACAACCCGGTCAACCAATGCCCGCCCGACACCGGTCGCAAACACAGCGCGGCAACGATGTCTTCGCGTCGGGCCACCCACAATTGAGCATCGCGCACGGCTTTCATCGGCGACTGGTGGGCGCGGTAAAACTTGTTCATCAAGGGCCATAACGGCTCGTCGAGCAATGCGTATCGGGTGTCTGGCATGGGCATGGGCCGTCGTTTGATCAGGCGGGCGATTATAAAAGAACGCGGGCGGCGCGATAGGTGTATACCTGACTTCACATCCCGTATGAGTGGAGTACGTATCATGGCCAAAGGCATGGATTCAAAGAAAGCAGCAAAGAAAAAACCGGCAAAAACCGCCGATGAAAAGCGCGCGGACAAGAAGGCCAAGAAGGTGGATGTGTTCGGTCACTAATTAGTTAATCGCCCCGTAGGAGCTGCCGAAGGCTGCGATCTTTTGATCTTGATTTTTAAAAAACGAAGATCAAAAGATCGCAGCCTTCGGCAGCTCCTACGGGGGGCGCGTCGAAAGTCAGTAAATAATCTGCAAGATTTCCCCACCCCGTTGCACAGAGAGGGACACGTCCCGTTCTGAGCAAAGCCATGTCCCATTACTTCGACGCCGCCCATCGAGCAGAAATCGACACCCTGCGCCAACGCCTGACCGCCCGCACCGAGTGGCCGACCTGGCTGCTGCTGATCGGCGTTTATGGCGGCTGGTTCAGCCTCCTCCTGGGCAGTGATCGACTGGGACTTTGGTGGACCACACTGTTGCTGATTCCGCTGGTGGTGCTTTGGCTATCGGTGCAGCACGAATTGCTGCACGGGCATCCGACCCGTTCGCAAACCCTGAACAAACTCCTCGGCTATGCGCCGTTTGCGGTGTGGTATCCCTACACCCTTTACCGCGACAGCCATTTGCGGCATCACCGCGACGAAGACCTGACCATCCCGGGGCTCGACCCGGAAAGCCGTTACCTGAGCGCCGAGCACTGGCAGCGCAGTTCCCTGTTCGAACAGGCCCTGCACTGGCTGAATAAAACCGTGCTCGGGCGCTTCATTCTCGGCGCGCCGCTGGCGTTGCTGGCCCTGGCCCGGGAAGAACTGCAACGCCTCAAAGCAGGCGAGCGCCAGGCCTGGCGGATGTGGCTGACCCACGGCGCGCTGACGCTGTTGATGCTGGCGTTCATCGCGCGCTACAGCGTGGTGCCGGTGTGGCATTACCTGCTGTTGATCAGCGTGCCGGCGCTGTCGATTGCGATGATTCGCTCCTACTATGAACACCGCCCCCACGCGCAACCGGAGCAACGCACGGTGCTCAATGAAGCCGCGTGGCCGTGGCGCTGGTTGTTCCTGAACCTCAATTTGCATCTGGTGCATCACGACTTGCCGAACCTGCCCTGGTACGACTTGCCCAAGGCTTACCACGCCCGCCGCGAGCAATGGCTGGCGCGCAGTGGCGGGTTTCTGGTGCAGGGTTATGGGCAGTTGTGGCGCCGGCACGGCGTGAAAGCGATCGACAGCCCGCAACATCCGTTTCATTGAATACGATGACCCCTTGTGGGAGCGGGCTTGCTCGCGAAGGCGGAGTGTCAGGCACCGAGGATGTCGACTGACACTCTGCCTTCGCGAGCAAGCCCGCTCCCACAGGGGATATTTGTTGCATAGGAATACAGAGATGACCCAACGCCTCGCCGAACTACTGATGTACGTCGCCCCCGAATCGATTCGCCAGGCCAATGAAGTCTGGTTGACGCGAATCCTCGAACGCCTGGGCGCGACCCGCCAAAGCGCCGAAGGCCTGTCATTGCCGGAGCTGTGGCTATCCCCGGATTTGCTGCTGACCCAAACCTGTGGCTATCCGCTGATGACCTTATTGCGCGGTCAGGTTCGGGTGGTCGGCCGTCCGCGCTATGAACTGCCGGACAGCACTGGCGGCAACCATTGCAGCCTGTTGCTTTGCCGCGCTGACGATCCACGGCGTAGTTTGCCGGCGTTTCACAACAGTCGCGGGGTGATCAATGACGAGGGCTCCAACAGCGGCATGAACCTGTTGCGTCATCGGCTGGCGCCGCTGCAACGTGACGGGCAGTTCTTCGCCAATGTCGGCATCAGCGGCGGTCATCGCGAAAGCCTGCGCTGGTTGCGTGAAGACCTGGCGGATCTGGCGGCCATCGACAGCGTGACCTTCGCTTATCTGGCGCGGCACGCAGAGGAAGAAGTGGCCGGTTTGCGGGTGATCGCGCGCAGTGCCTTCAGTCCGACCTTGCCCTACATCACGGTGGCCAGCGCCAGAGATGAGCAGATTGAACAGCTTCGGCAGGTGATGAATCAGACGTTGCAGGAATTGCCGGAGGTGGGCGAGATCCTTGGGCTGCAAGAGGTATTGGCGGCGACCGAAAGCGATTATCAGGTCGTGCTCGATTACCGGCAGGAGGCTGAGGTGTTGGGGTATGGGCGGTTGCGTTAGGCGCGATCCAGATCAGGATCAAAAGATCGCAGCCTTCGGCAGCTCCTACAGAGAACGCATTCCCCCGTAGGAGCTGCCGAAGGCTGCGATCTTTTGATCTTGCCTTTCTCTAATTCCATAAAGAAATATAAAAATGCTTTTTAAGTCTTATTAAAGAATAAGCCTCTTGGCTAGAATCGCGCCACCGGACCACCGGACATTCAGCGACCTCTAACCCCAGGAGCCCCTATGTCCGGCGCCGACCTTTCCCATCGCAACCACGTGGGCGGCTTGTTCCGCGCGCATTACCCCTGGCTGTGCGCACGACTGCGCCGACAGTTAGGCGCCAGTTCCAGTGTCGAAGACATCGCCGCCGAAACCTTTACCCAATTGCTGGAATCCCCGGGGCTGACGCCGATCCGCGAGCCTCGCGCCTTGCTCACCACCATCGCCCAGCGCTTGATCTATCAGCTCTGGCGCCGCCGGGATCTGGAGCGCCAGCACCTCGAACACACGCTGCCCTTCGATTCGCATCAAGCGACATCACCCGAAGAACTGCTGCAACTGACCCAGGCATTACACGTCCTGGACCGCACACTCGACCGCTTGCCGGGCAAGGTCCGGGCGACGTTTTTGTTGTCACGCGTCGATGGCCTGACCTACCCGCAAATCGCCGCCGAACTGGGCATTTCCCCGCGTTCGGTCAGCGTCTACATGACCCGCTCCCAAGCCTTGTGCGCGCAGCACAGTGCCAATGAACCCCTAAACCGAACGACCCAGAGGTCCGCATGAGATCGATCAAAACCCTGCTCGGCAGTTCGCTGCTGGCCCTGAGCCTGGTGGCTACCCACGTGCCCGCCGCCGAAAAAACCGCGCCGATCCACTTCGGCGACATCACCTGGGAAAGCGGCAGCCTGATCACCGAAATCCTGCGGTTGATCGTCGAGAAAGGTTACGGCTACCCGACTGATACCTTGCCGGGCAGCACCGTCAGCCTCGAAGCGGCGCTGGCCAAGAACGATATCCAGGTGATCGGCGAAGAGTGGGCCGGGCGCAGTCCGGCGTGGGTCAAGGCGTCGAGCGAGGGCAAAGTGTTCGGCCTCGGCGACACGGTCAAAGGCGCCACCGAAGGTTGGTGGGTGCCGGAGTACGTGATTAAGGGCGACCCGGAGCGCGGCATCAAACCACTGGCCCCGGAGCTGAAATCCGTGGCGGACCTGGCGCGCTACAAAGACGTGTTCCGCGACCCGGAAGACCCGAGCCGTGGGCGCTTCCTCAACAGTCCGACCGGTTGGACCTCGGAAATCGTCAACAGCCAGAAGCTCAAGGCCTATGACCTGACCGCCGACTACGTCAACTTCCGCACCGGCTCCGGCGCGGCGCTGGATGCCGAGGTGGCGTCGTCGATCCGTCGAGGCAAACCGGTGCTGTTCTACTACTGGTCGCCGACGCCGTTGTTGGGCCGCTTCAAACTGGTGAAACTCGAAGAGCCGGCGTTCGATGCCGAAGCCTGGAAGACCCTGGCCGACGCCAACAACCCGCACCCCAAGGGCACCCGTTCGATGCCGGCCAGCCTGGCGATTGGCGTGTCGGCGCCGTTCAAGGCGCAGTACCCGGACCTGGTGGCGTTCTTTGAAAAAGTCGACCTGCCGATTGACCTGCTGAACCAGACCCTGGCGCAGATGAGCGAAAAACGTACGCAGCCGCGTCAGGTCGCCGAAGCGTTTTTGCGTGACCAGCCGCAGGTGTGGAAGGCTTGGGTGCCGGGGGAAGTGGCGAGCAAGGTGAGTGGGAGTTTGTAGGTTTTTTCTGATGTTTTTGCGGTGTTAGTGAGATAGCTTTCGCGGGCAAGCCCGCTCCCACAGGGGATCTCAGGTGTTCATACATTTTGTGTTCGCTGGAGATCCAATGTGGGAGCTGGCTTGCCCGCGAATGGCCTAAAGCCCTACGCCAATTCTGCCGCCAACGCCGCTTTCACTGCCGGGCGCTGGTTAATCCTGGCCTGAAACCCCGCCAACGCCGGCCACCGATTCAAATCAATCGCAAACCCAGCCGTCCAGCGCAACACCGTAAACAGATACACATCAGCAATCCCGAACCCGCCCGCCATCAAATAATCCCGCCGCGCGAGCGCCTCGCTCAGCACTGCAAAACGCTTGAACAGTTTCTCCTTGATCAACGCTTTCACCTCTTCCGGAAACTGCGCATTGAACAGCGCCCCGAGCCCGCCATGAATCTCCGTCGAGATGAAGTTCAGCCATTCCTGCAACCGTACCCGCTCGAACGTCCCGTTCGCCGGGGCCAGGTTCGCCCCGGGCCGCAGGTCCGCCAAAAATTGCAGGATCGCCGGGCCTTCGGTCAGGACTTCGCCGTCGTCCAGTTGCAACGCCGCGACATAACCCTTGGGGTTGATCGCGAGGAAGTCTTCACCGTCGGCCGTGCGCTTGGTGCGGTTATCGACGCGGACCCGTTCGAACGGCAGATCGAGTTCGCGCAACACAATGTGCGGCGCCATCGAACAGGCTTGCGGGGCGTAATACAACTTCATGGATAGGGCTCTGGCTGGGGATTTACGCCAGTGTCATAGTGCGCGCCGGCCTTCGTAAAATTAATCTTTCAGAAACCAGCCATAAGGACAGCTACTGCCATGATGAATCTGATGCACTGGCGCATGGTGGTGGCCGTGGCCGATACCGGCAACATTACCCGGGCGGCCGAGCGGGTCGGCATGACCCAGTCCGGCGCCAGCCAGGCGTTGGCGCTGATTGAGGAAACCCTGGGCGTGCAGCTCTTCAGTCGGGAAAATCGCCAGACCCTGCCGACCGCCATCGGCCTGCCGGTGATCGAGCAGGCGCGCACCATGCTCGGGGCTTTGGAGACGATTCGCAGCACCGTCGATGCGGCAAAGGATGTTCAGCGCGGGAGCATTCGCCTGGCCAGTTTTCCGCTGGTGCTGGCGACCTTTCTGCCGCCGCTGTTGCGCCGGTTCAATCGGCTGTACCCCGGCATTCAAGTGGTGGCGCTGGAAGTCAGTGACGACGAAGTGGAAACCCTTCTCCGTGACGGATTGGTGGATGTCGGCGTGGTGCTCAACCCGGCGCCCGAGCGCAATGCCGGGCTGTTGGGGCGCGATGCCTGGGTGGCGGTGCTGCCCGGCGGCCACCCGTTGGCGCGTGGCGCGAATGAGGACGGCATCAGCCTCGCACAATTGGTGGCGCAACCTTTCGTGCTGGCCACCGGCGGTTGTTCGACCAATGCCCGCAGCCTCGCCGCCGACGCCGGGTTGCACCTGCTGGACGTGCGCGCCGAAGTTCGCGAGTGGAGCAGCGCCTTCACCCTGGTGCGGGAAAACATCGGCGTGACCCTGGTGCCAGAAATGACACTGCCGGCCAATCGCCAGGGTTTGCGCATTGTTGCGCTGACGCCACGGATCGAACGGGAGTTCGCTTTGGTGGTCGCGGCGCACAAAAAACCGTCGGCGGCGGTGGAGGCGCTACTGGCCATGCTCGCCGATCAATGATCGGGATGGGCGGCTGAACCGATTTTGTGCTGATTACTGGCCGACTAATGGCATTGCATCCGACATTTCACTGTCTATGCTCACCCTTAACTCTCTGTTCCAGTCACAAAAATGAATGGTTCGTGACGGCAACAGTGAGCCCGTGCAATTAGCCGCGAGTGCGCAACCCAAGGCACCGACACTGGACAACAAGGAGCCTTCCGGTAAATGGAGTTACTTGAAAAAAAGTTAGGGTTGGCCCCACCGGGCTATCAAGAGAAGGATGTCTTGGTAAGAGCGTTGCTGCATGGACACTCCGATTGAACATCATTTATCACCTGACAAATCCTTCCCTTGGAGGGATGCGTGTGCCTGTTCCGTGGAACGTAGTGGTGGATCTTGAAAGACCAAGAACTTTCATCAATCAAAAGACCGCGCTGAAGGTGATACAACCATGTTTAACCTACATCACAAGGCTGACCTGCTAGAGATCGAGCGTTTCAATTGTGCATTGACCGAGACTAACGCCAAGTTGGCGGCAGTCAGTCGTTCAATGGCCATGATCGAGTTCAGCCCGGAAGGGATCGTGCTCGACGCCAATGAAAACTTCTGCGCCACCCTGGGTTACAGCGTCGAGGAAATTCGCGGCAAACATCACCGGATCTTTTGTGAAGAAGCGTTTTACCGCAGTGAGGAATACGCCAAGTTATGGCGCGACCTGGCCCGTGGCGAGCCTATCAGCGGCACCTTTCTGCGGCTGAACAAGGCTGGCCGGGAGATCTGGCTTGAAGCCAGTTACATGCCGGTATTCGGCCCTGATCGGCAAGTCAGAAGCGTGATCAAAGTGGCCTCGGACATTTCAGAACGGATCTACAAAGAGCATGAAAACGAAAGCATGCTCGCGGCGATCGGACGTTCCATGGCCGTGATCGAATTCACCCCCGATGGCCGGGTGATCACCGCCAACGAAAACTTCCTGAAAACCATGCACTACTCGCTCCACGAAGTGGTCGGCCAGCACCACAGTATGTTTTGCCACCGTGCCGATGCCGAGTCCGCGCAGTACAAGGCGTTCTGGGCGTCACTCAATCGCGGCGAATATCACTCGCACCGTTTCGAGCGCAAAGACAAGCACGGTCATACGGTATTTCTGGAAGCGTCCTACAACCCGCTGTTCGACACCAAGGGCCGCTTGTACAAAGTGGTCAAGTTCGCCAGCGACATCACCCATCAAGTGACGACCCTGCAAACGGCCGCGGAATCGGCCCACAGTACCTCGGTACAAAACGACGCCTGTGCGCAGAAAGGCTCCCAGGTGGTTCAGCAAACGGTGCAGATCATTCAGGACATTTCCCGCGACCTCAACGAAGCGGCCCTGAGCATCGATGCGGTGAGCAAGCAGTCCGACATCATTGGCACCATCGTCCAGACCATCCGTGGCATCGCCGACCAGACCAACCTGTTAGCACTTAACGCCGCGATCGAAGCGGCCCGGGCCGGGGAACACGGACGCGGGTTTGCGGTGGTGGCCGATGAAGTGCGCAGCCTCGCGGCCCGCACCAGCCAGGCGACGCTGGAGATTGTCGAGGTGGTGCGCAAAAACCACGACTTGTCGTTGAGCGCGGTGTCGAGCATGCAGTCGAGCTTGAGTCGAACCGGATTAGGCGTGGAACTGGCGAACGAGGCGGGGGAGGTGATTCTGGAGATTCAGCAAGGATCGCGGCATGTGGTGGATGCGATCAGTCAGTTCAACTCGACGTTGCAACTCAACTGACCCCAGGAACACCACAAATCAAAAATGTGGGAGCGGGCTTGCTCGCGAAGAGGCCATCACATTCAACGTCTCTGTTGATTGTGACTCCGTCTTCGCGAGCAAGCCCGCTCCCACAGGTTTTGTGTTCGGCTTTCAGATCGCGCTGTTAGAGCGAAGCCAGGAACTTGTCGACGACCTGCGGGCTATCCGGTTTGTCGGTCGTGCCGTTTTCCTTGTCAGCCTGGGCCAGTTTCATCTTGTCCTGAAGGCGCTCGGCGATCTCTTTGCCAACGGCCAGTTGTTGCGCCGGCGGCATGGCTTGCAACTGATCTTCAGTAATACCCATCTCTTTCAGAATACTGTCGCGCATCCGCTGTTCCGGGGATTTGCTCATGTAGTCCTTGAAGTCGGTCATCGCCGTGCTGTCGGTGGACTTGGCTTTGTCGGCGTCCGGCACGGACGCTTGCAGGCCCACACGGGTTTTCGCGAACGCTTCGTCAACGTTATCGCTGATGGTGCTCGCCGCGCTGACTTGCTGGGTGGCGGACGTCAGTCCGGACGACTGCACGTTGGTGCTGTCCTGCTTGATTTGCGCCACGGTGTTCTGCGCGTTCTGGATCAAACCACTGTACAGCGCGCTGGCGGCGGCGGTGGTCGGGTCCATGTCGGTGCGCTGGGTGTGTTGAATGATGGAAGCTTTTTGGGCATTGACCAACATGATGGATAAGCCTGTAGGTAATTGCTGTCGCGTGTGTAGGAGCAATTAGCGTGCCGCTGCGCAATCCTCCGGTTTTACGAGGGATTACGCCGCGGCGGCGGTCAGAACTTGCCGCTGAGCGGCAATCGCGCAGGCGTCAGCGGTGAGCAATGTTCTCCAGGGCCAGGTTCCGCGTGCGCGGGCCGAAGTAGCCGATGGTGATCATCACGATCAACATGCTGCTGACGATAAACGCCAACACCCCCGGCGTGCCGAAGTGTTCGAGGAAGATCCCGATCAGCAAGCTGCTGAACACCGTCGATAAACGGCTGAACGAATAACAGAATCCCACGGCCCGGGCGCGGATGTTGGTGGGGAACAGTTCGCTCTGGTAGGAGTGGTAGGCGAAGCTCAGCCAGGCGTTGCAGAAGGTGATCATCACCCCGCAGACGATCAGCCCGAGCGCACTGGTTTGCAGGGCGAACAACGTGCCGAAGGTCATGGCGCCCAGGGCCGAGCCGACGATCTGCCATTTGTTCTCGAAACGGTTGGCAAACTTCACGAACAGCAACGGCCCGAGCGGGTAGGCCAGGGTGATGATGAAGGCGTACATCAGGCTGTGCGTGACGCTCACGCCTTGCCCGGAGAGCAGCGCCGGCAACCAGTTGCCGAAACCGAAGAAGCCGATGGCCTGGAACACGTGGAAGACAATCAGCATCAGCGCCCGACGACGGTAGGGGGGTTGCCAGATGTCGGCGAATCGACCGCTGCCCTGGGTGTCCACCGCCGCCAGTTCCGGTTCGTCCAGCGGCTTGCCTTGATCCTTCACGCAGCGCGCCTCGATGTCATCGAGAATCCGCCCGGCCTCATCGAACCGGCCATGCTGGGCCAGCCAGCGCGGGGATTCCGGCAGACGCTTGCGCAGCCACCAGATAAACAACGCAAACACCGCGCTGGCCAACACCACCCAACGCCAACCGGAGATTCCGAACGGCGCCTGCGGCACCAGCCACCAGGACATCAACGCCACCGCCGGCACGGACAGAAACTGCACGAAAAACGCAAAGGCAAACGCCGAACTGCGCATGCGCTTGGGCACCAGTTCCGAGAGGTAGGCGTCGATGGTTACCAGTTCGATGCCGAGGCCGATGCCGACCAGAAAGCGCATGCCAATAATCCCCAGCGCTGAACTTTGCACGCCCATGGCCACGGTCGCGACCGTGTACCAGACCAAGGCAAACGTGAAGATCGCCCGCCGACCGAAGCGGTCCGCCAACGGGCTGAGCAGGCTGGCGCCGAGGAACAACCCGAGGAACGTCGCCGAGGCAAATGCGGCCTGATCGGAGAAACCGAATACGCCTTGGCTGCCGGTGGCGAAGATCCCGTCGCGGATCAGGCCGGGGCTGATGTAGGCGGTCTGGAACAGATCGTAGAGTTCGAAAAAACCACCAATCGACAGCAACGCCACCAGCCGCCAAATGGTGGCGACGGCGGGGAGGCGGTCGATGCGAGCGGAAATCCGGGCGGCGCGAACAGGGTCGATGCCGTCGGTTTGAGCGATGGCGTGGGCGTGGGCAGGCATGGGCTGATCCGATTCTTGTTGAAGCGGAAGCTTAGCCTGCTATCGGAAATGTTTGGTTGCGAATCTTGGCGTATTTGCTCCGGGATTCACTGGGTTATTGCCATGAATGTTTATTTTTGGCGGTTTGTAGCGCGAAGCCGCTCAAGGCAGCCCATTACAGCCGTGTTTGAGAAAACCGGGACGCTGCGCCAAACGTTGGAAATACTCATCGACCGCCGGGTAATCGGGGCGCTCCATCGGTGTCATCAACCAGCGGTTGACCGACAAACCGATCACGATGTCGGCCAAGGTGAAGCGCGGTCCTGCAACGTAAGCCTTGGTGGCGGCGAGCTGCTGCTCAAGGATGCTCATCTTGTGGTTCCAGCCATCGACACCGACAGCGATCCGGTGCGGGTCCTGGAACTCGGGGTCTTTGCGTACCAGCGCGGTGAAGGCGTAGCTCCACGACGGATTGAGGTCGGTGGCCTGCCAATCCATCCACTGTTCTACCCGGGCGCGGGCGGCGGGTTCGGTGGGCAGCAAGTCGTGGTTGTGGTGCTTGCCGGCCAGGTAACGGCAAATGGTGTTGGACTCCCACAGCACCCCGGCGTCATCGATGATCACCGGCACCTGGGCGTTGGGGTTGAGGCGGGTGAACTCGGGGCTGTGGGTCGAGGCAAAACCGCTGCCCCAATCCTCACGTTCGTAGGTAACGCCCAGTTCCTCACAGGTCCACAGGACTTTTCTGACGTTGATGGACGACGCTTTACCGAGAATTTTCAGTGCATGTTCCATGGAGCTACTCCTTTAGCGAGTCGACGCCTCGGGAATCTAACATTAAGCCGGGTCTGGCAGCGCCGATGCCGGGAAACCCGAAGGCGAAGGCGTAGTACGGGGATGAGGGACACCCTCAAGATTAGTTGAAAACATGCGGATGACCTGTAGAAACGTGGCCGCAGGTTTTGGGGCTGCTTCGCAACCCAACGGGGACGAGCCCCCTCACCACAGTGATCGGTGGTTGTTCTGAATGCGTGGGAAAGGGCTGTAGGAAAGCCGTTTCGGCAGGTTTCCAAAGGCTACAGCTTCTTGCTCCATTGCCTACACCTGCGCCAGAATCCGCCGGCTTGTGCGTCTGGAGGCCGGACTTTATCGTTTCCGTGTCGCTGCCCATTCAGTGATCGGGTCTAGCAGCCCGGCTACTTTAGACGCATGCGTTCACCGTCCGTGATCCGTTCACGTTATGGCGGCTGTGCGTGGGAAGACCTTCGGGTCTACCGGTCTCTAGAGTCCCGGTCTGCTAGCCCGCGCACGGCTGTCACCTCTTTTCGTTCGCAGCGAAACGCAACACCGCTGGGCATTGCACAGTTCATCCTGTCAGCGGAACTGGCGGTGAATCGCGACCCACAAGACTAACCCCCGACACGCCCCCCTGTAGGAGCTGCCGAAGGCTGCGATCTTTTGACTTTGATTTTTAAAAGCAAGATCAAAAGATCGCAGCCTTCGGCAGCTCCTACGCGGGGATTCGATTGCTGTGTGGGAAAGGGCTGTAGGAAAGCCGTTTCGGCAGGTTTCCAAAGGCTACAGCTTCTTGCTCCATTGCCTACACCTGCGCCAGAATTCGCCGGCTTGTGCGTCTGGAGGCCGGACTTTATCGTTTCCGGGTCGCTGCCCATTCAGCGATCGGGTCTAGCAACCCGGACATCTCTAGACGCATGGCGTCCACCGTTCGTGATCCGTTCACGTTATGGCGGCTGTGCGCGGGAGACCTTCGGGTCTACCGGGTTCTAGAGTCCTGGTCTGCTAGCCCGCGCACGGCTGTCACCTCTTTTCATTCGCAGCGAAACGCAACACCGCTGGGCATTGCACAGCTCATCCTGTCAGCGGAACTGGCGGTGAATCGCGACCCACAAGACTAACCCCCGACACGCCCCCCGTAGGAGCTGCCGAAGGCTGCGATCTTTTGACTTTGATTTTTAAAAGCAAGATCAAAAGATCGCAGCCTTCGGCAGCTCCTACGGGGGGCGTGTCAGATTTGAGGCGGTCAGGTGCTCTCGCGCACCCTCAATTCAAAACCCATGTCCTGCACCGGTTTGGCCACGGTATTGCCGGCCATCAGTGTCAGCATCTGTTCCGCTGCGCGCCGGCCGATGGCTTCGCGCGGGGTGTTGATGCTGCTCAGGCGCGGCACCATGTGCGCCGAGGCCGGCAGGTCGTTGAAGCCCAGGACCGCCACTTGCTCGGGGATCCTGATCCCGCAACGCAGGGCCTCCAGCAACGCGCCCTGGGCCAGGTCGTCGTTGCCGAAGAAAATCGCATCGACATCGGGATGGCTGGCCAGCAATTGCAGGAACAACTCACCGCCCAAACCGACCGACGACGCTCGCGGCGTCAACACTTCCAGGTCGGGGTCATACAAACCGGCCTTTTGCAGGGCTTTGCGGAAGCCTTCGCCCCGTAGCAAGGTGCGCTGGTCCAGTTGCGCGCCGATGTACGCCAGGCGCTTGCGACCGCGAGACAGCAAATGCTCGGCCGCCGTTTCGCCGGCCGCCAGTTGCGAGAAGCCGACGCAATTGAGGCCCGCCGCGCTGTCCAGCTCCATCATGTAGACGCAGGGAATGTTGCTGGCTTCGATCATCCGTCGCGAACTTTCGGTGCGGTCGAAACCGGTCAGCAGCAAGCCACGCGGCTGATAGGCCATGTAGTTGCGCAGCAGGTTTTCTTCTTCGTCACGGGAGTAGTGGAAATTGCCGATCAGCACTTCAAAGCCCTTGGGCCGCAAAACCTGATGAATGGCTTCCAGGGTGTCGATAAACAGCAGGTTGGACAGCGACGGCACCAGAACAACCACCGAATGGCTTTGAGCCGAGGCCAGGGCGCGAGCGGCGGGGTTGACCACGTAGTTGAGTTCGAGCGCGGCTTTCTGGACTTTCTCCACCAGTTCGGTGGCCACAGTGCTGACCCCGCGCAGGGCCCGGGACGCGGTAATCGGACTGACGCCGGCCAGGCGTGCAACTTCATTGAGGGTAGGGCGGCCAGTGGTGCGTGGATTTTTATCGTTTTTAGGAGAGGTCATCGGGCGGCTTGCCAAACAAAATTCAAGGCACTAAGGTAGCGCTGTCCCGAAGCCGCTGCAAATGCGTAAGCGAGTTTTGCCTGAACCTCGCTTTTTGGCCTTGTGAACGAACATGCTGCAACCCACAAAAATGACAAGAAGGCGTCGGCAACTTCTGCTTTTGCACTAGAGTCTTACGTAGCAAAGGTAGCGCTGTCTGCGCGCTGAGGTGTTTCATGAATCATCCCATCACCGCCCTGGTCATCATGGGCGTTGCCGGTTGCGGCAAGACTTGCGTCAGCGAGGCCTTGTGCCAGCTCAGCGGCGCGACTGCCATTGAAGGCGACACTTTCCACCCTGCCGCCAATATCGAAAAGATGAGCGCGGGTATCCCCCTGAACGACGAAGACCGTGCCGGCTGGCTCGACAGCCTGTGCGATGAACTGCGCCGCGTCGATGCCAAGGGCCAACGCCCGGTGCTGACCTGTTCGGCCCTCAAACACAGTTACCGCGAAGTGCTGCGCAGTGCTTTGCCGGGCCTGGGTTTCGTATTCCTGGAACTGACCCCTGAAGTCGCCGCCGAGCGTGTGTCGCACCGCCCGGGCCACTTCATGCCCTCGACTTTGATCGACAGCCAGTTCGCCACCCTTGAATCGCCGGTCGGCGAGCCGCTGACCTTGGCGCTGGACGCTTCGAACCACAGCGTCGAGCAACTGGCGAAGCAGGCTCACGTCTGGTGGCTCGAACACGGTTTGAAACGCGCGGTATGAGTTTTCTTCGAAGAGATAGCGCTGTCCTTATGGTTTTCGAATTACCCGCTTTAATAACAACAACAATCAGGAGACACCCCTAATGTTTGGCATGTCCCACGAGTCGTTTCTGCTGCTAGATGCAGTGGTCACCGTGATCGGGCTTATTGTCCTGATCACCAAATTCAAACTGCACCCATTCATTGCCCTGATCATCGCCGCCGGTTTCCTCGGCCTGACTTCCGGCATGCCGGTGGGCACCATCCTAAAGGCGTTCCAGGACGGTTTCGGCGGTGTGCTGGGTTTTGTCGGGATCATCCTGGCGCTGGGCACCATGCTCGGCAAAATGATGGCCGAATCCGGCGGGGCGGATCAGATTGCCCAGACCCTGATTCGCGCGTTCGGCAAAGAACGCGTGCAGTGGGCCATGATGTTCGCGGCATTCCTGGTCGGGATTCCGTTGTTCTTCGAAATCGGCTTTGTGCTGCTGATTCCGCTGGTGTTCATCGTGGCCCGGCGTACCGGCGTTTCGATCATCAAGATTGGTATCCCGCTGCTGGCCGGTCTGTCGGCGGTCCACGGTTTGGTGCCGCCGCACCCGGGCCCGTTGCTGGCCATCGGCGTGTTCGGTGCCGACATCGGTAAAACCATTCTGTACGGCCTGATCGTTGCGCTGCCAACGGCCATCATTGCCGGCCCGATTTTCGGCACGTTCATCGCCAAGTACATTCCGGGCCATGCCAACCAGGAACTGGTGGATCAACTGGCCCGCGAGCCAGAAGCGACCAACCTGCCAAGCTTCGCCATTACCTTGGTCACCGTGCTGTTGCCGGTGTTCCTGATGCTGCTCAAGACTTTCGCCGACGTCGCGCTGCCGGACGGGCACTTCTTCCGCAGCTGGATGGACCTGATCGGTCATCCGATCTCGGCGCTGCTGCTGGCGTTGCTGCTGTCGCTGTACACCTTTGGACATCGTCAGGGCATCGGTTCCAAGCAAATCCTCAAACTGCTGGATGCAAGCCTGGCGCCGACCGCCGCGATCATTCTGATCATCGGTGCCGGTGGTGGCTTCAAGCAGATGCTGGTGACCAGCGGTGTGGGTGACGTGATCGGCCACATGGCGGTCAACGCACAGATTTCGCCGATCCTGCTGGCGTGGCTAGTGGCGGCGGTGATTCGCGTGGCGACGGGGTCTGCCACTGTGGCAACCATTACTGGCGCGGGCATCGTGGTGCCGGTGGTGGGGATGATTCCGGGCGTGAACCGTGAGCTGCTGGTGCTGGCCACCGGTGCTGGTTCGCTGGTGCTATCCCACGTCAACGACGCCGGTTTCTGGCTGGTGAAGCAGTACTTCAACATGACCGTGGCTGAAACCTTCAAGACCTGGACCGCGATGGAAACCATCCTGTCCGTGGTGGCGCTGGGCTTTATCCTGTTGTTGTCGCTGGTGGTTTAAACACCCCGCGGACACAAAAAAACCGCAGCGATGCGGTTTTTTTGTGGGTGAATCAAAAGCTCTGCAATCCCCTAATCCCTGTAGGAGCTGTCGAGTGAAACGAGGCTGCGATCTTTTGATCTTGTTTTTAAGATCAAAATCAAAAGATCGCAGCCTCGTTTCACTCGACAGCTCCTACAGTGTTGGGTGTTGGGTGTTGGGTGTTGGGTGTTGGGTGTCAGGCGTTGGCTTTGGTGACGAGCCCATCCGCCCGGAACATCCCGCGAATCCCGCGCACGGCTTGACGAATCCGGTCCTGGTTTTCGATCAGCGCGAAGCGCACGTGATCATCCCCGTATTCCCCGAATCCTACGCCCGGCGAGACGCAAACCTTCGCTTCGGCGAGCATTTTCTTGGCGAACTCCAGCGAGCCCAGATGCGCATACGCCTCGGGAATCTTCGCCCAGACATACATCGAGGCTTTCGGGTTTTCGACCATCCAGCCCAATTCATGCAGGCCTTTGACCAGTACGTTGCGGCGCTGGCGGTACTGCTCGGCGATGTCTTTGACGCACTGCTGATCGCCTTCAAGCGCGGCAATCGCCGCGACTTGCAGCGGGGTGAACGTGCCGTAGTCGTGGTAGCTCTTGATCCGCGCCAGGGCGTTGACCAATTCGGCGTTGCCGACCATGAAACCAATCCGCCAGCCCGCCATGTTGTAGCTCTTGGACAGGGTGAAAAACTCCACCGCAATGTCCTTGGCGCCCGGCACTTGCATGATCGACGGGGCTTTCCAGCCGTCGTAGACGATGTCGGCATAGGCCAGGTCGTGCACCACCAAAACGTCGTACTGCTTGGCGAGGGCGATCACGCGTTCGAAGAAATCCAGCTCCACGCATTGAGCGGTGGGGTTGGACGGGAAGCCGAGAATCATCATTTTCGGTTTCGGGATCGAGCCGCGAATTGCGCTTTCCAGTTCGGCGAAGAAGTCCACCCCCGGAATCAACGGCACCGAGCGCACCTGGGCGCCTGCAATCACGGCACCGTAGATGTGAATCGGGTAGCTCGGGTTCGGCACCAGCACGGTGTCGCCCTGGTCGAGGGTGGCCAGCATCAAGTGCGCCAGGCCTTCCTTGGAACCGATGGTGACAATGGCTTCGGTTTCCGGGTCGATGTCGACCGCGTAGCGATCCTTGTACCAATTGGAAATCGCCCGGCGCAGACGCGGGATGCCCTTGGACGTCGAGTAACCGTGGGTGTCTTCGCGCTGGGCGACGGTCACCAGTTTTTCGACGATGTGCGGCGGGGTCGGGCCATCGGGGTTGCCCATGCTGAAGTCGATGATGTCTTCGCCACGACGACGGGCGGCCATCTTCAGCTCGGCAGTGATGTTGAATACGTAAGGGGGGAGTCGATCTATGCGCGCAAAGCGGCGCGGCGAACCTGGGTTAGCCATTGTTGCCTCGGATAACGTGAGCGCCCGGAACCGTCCGAGCGACGCTGGCCACTGCGGTGGCCTGTGGCGGAATGTAAGGGCTGTTGTGGCACACTGTCCAGTGACTGTGTAAACAAATTTGTCCGAAGGAAATCCCTAGATGGAATTTAGCAGTGGCTTCTTGCTGAGCCTTTCGTTGTGCCTGGATATCGGCGTGGCCAATATCGCGATGATCACCCTGGCCATGCAACGCGGCTATTTTCAAGGCTTTGCGCTGGGTTTGGGGACCTGTGTCGGCGACCTGATCTACGCCGTGCTGGCGCTGGCCGGGATGACCGTTTTGCTGCAATACGAAACCGTGCGCTGGGTGTTGTGGATTGGCGGTTCGGCGTTGCTGGTGTACTTCGCGGCGAAGATGATTTATTCGGCCATCCACCATGAAGCGGTGTTGGCCCAGACTGCGGAAGTCGGGCAAAACTCCCACCGCAAAGAGTTTTTCCGAGGGATTTTCCTCGCGATGTCGTCGCCCAGCGCGATTCTCTGGTTCGCGGCGGTGGGCGGTACGCTGATTGCGCGTTCCGGTGCTTCAGGTCCGCTCAGTTCGGCGTTGTTCCTCAGCGGGTTCTTCTGTGCCGGACTGCTCTGGAGTGCCGGTTTGTGCTTCGCCGCCAGTCACGGCGGCAAACTGCTGGGTGACAAGCTGCTGCGCTACTCCTACATGGCATCGGCGGCGATCTTCTGCTATTTCGCGGTGTACGTGATCCTATCGGGCTACAACGAGTTTATTGTCAAAGCCGCCGTCGAGCAGTTGCCGGGGCTCTGAGTGGGCGAATCGGGTTTGGCTTCTATACTCCCAGCCGAACCCACTTTTTTGTACCAGGAGTTGAATCATGGATGAGCAAACACGCGTCAAACCGGCCGAGCCACGTTTCGAGAGCGGGCATTTCCTGCTCATTGCCGGGCTGGGCGGGCGATTTACCCAGGCAACGTCCAAGCAGATCCCCGACCTCTGGGAGAAATTCATTCCCGAGATTGGCAAGATTCCCGGTCAGAAAAGCGAAGTGACCTACGGCATCTGCTGCAATCCCGACGGCATGGGTGGGTTCGAATACATCGCCGGCGTGGAAATCAGCAAACTCGACGACCTGCCCGAGAAGTACCGTTGGGTCGAGGTTCAGCCCCAGCATTACGCGGTGTTCGAGCACAAAGGTTCGCTGGACACCTTGCCCCAGACCTTTCAATACATCTGGAAAACCTGGCTGCCGCAGTCCGGACGCGCGGCGGCGGATGCCCCGGAGTTCGAACGCTACAGCGAGGATTTCAACCCGAAGCTGCACACCGGAACCCTGGAAATCTGGTTGCCGCTCAAGGCCTGAAAACAGCGAGAGGCGGACCCTTCGTCCGCCTCTCGATGGCTTATTTACCCTGTTTCAACCGTCGTGCCCGCAACAGATCGACCGACAACGTGATGAAGCCAAACGTGCTGATGCCCAACAGCATAAGAAGGCCGATTTGAACGCTGCTCATGGTGTGTTCCCCTATGGATGATCAGAGACAGGGAACAGCAATAATCCGAATCGCCGCGCGATGACAGCGCCTATACGCAGGCTTTACGGTGCCGACGGTGATCGATATGAACACCTTATTCCTCTATGATCCCAGGCCTTTCCAACGCTGAAACCGAGCCGCCATGAACACCGTCATCCGCCACGTCATCCCCGCCGATCTGGACCGCTGCTACGCCATCGAAACCGTTGCCTACGAAGGCGACGAAGCCGCCACCCGGGAAAAAATCGCCACCCGCATCGCCACTTGGCCCGATGGTTTTATCGTGGCCGAAGTCGATGGCGTTGTAGCCGGTTTCGTCAATTCCGGTGCGGCGTTTGAAGTCGAAATGTCGGACGAAGCCTTCAAGGAACTGATCGGCCACGACCCGGCCGGCCCGCATGTGGTGATCATGTCGGTGGTGGTGCACCCGGATTATCAGGGGCAAGGTCTGGCGAAACGCCTGATGGCGGAATTCATCGAGCGCATGCGCGGGATGGGCAAGGCCAGCATCCATCTGATGTGCAAGGAACGGCATATCCCGCTGTATGCCGGGTTCGGGTTTGCCTACATCAAGCCGTCGGCGTCGGACCATGGCGGGATGGCGTGGCATGAGATGGTGTTGGAGTTGTAACGGAAGAAAATGAAGAGTTGTAGAAGGTCTTTTAATAGCCTAAATTCAGACCTTGTTGCGGCGTCCGTCCTGCCCAGATGGCGAGTAGAGGAATGAAAGATGCGAGTAGAAACAATCAGTTTTGTTAAGAAAAATGCGGCGGCACTGGATCTTTCCGAGCCAATGCTCGTCACTCAGAACGGCGTTCCGGCTTATGTGATCGAGTCTTACGAAGAGCGTAAGCGACGGGATGAGGCGATCGCGTTGATCAAGCTGCTTTCGTTCTCTTCTCGCGATAAGGAGCAGGGAAAGCTGATTTCTGGCGATGCATTACTCGCCAGGCTGGCGCAGCGGCGTCAATTGCAGCAAGACGATAACGATGCCTGAGGTCTTCAGAGTAGAGTTTGCGACCGCTGCGGAGCATGGGGTCATTTCGTTAGAGCACTATCTGGTGCAGCAATGCGGTCAAAAAAAAGCGGCACAGATGGTTGACCAACTGGTGATGCAGATCGTTACGGCTCTGAGCAGTCAGGCGCTTGTTTATGGTATTTGCCAAGAAGCGGCAAGCCTTGGAGTGACCAATTTTCGTGAGTACCTGCCGATGGGGCAGCGGGTTTTGTATGAAGTGTTCCCAAGTGAAGGCCTGGTCGTAGTGGCTTTGGTTATTGGCCAGCGGCAGAGTATCGAGAAACAACTACTCGACTACTGTCTTTTGCTCTGACAGCTTGTTACATCTCCCAAGGGTTGCCTCAGGCAGCCCTTTTTAGTGGAGGCGCATTTTCCTTCAACAAATCAAAAAACCAACCCCATCCGCCGTTCATAACCAATCCGGCCCTTGTACGCCTCGCCACTGTCGACAAAGCCAAATTTGGCGTACAGCGCGATGGCCGAGTCATTGTCGGCATCCACCGACAATTCCAGCCCTTTGATTTCCGGGAATGCCAGGCGCGCCGCCTCGGGCAGGGCTTGCAGGCAGGCCTTGCCGTAGCCTTTGCCCTGGGAGCGCTGATCAACCTGCAACGCGTGCAGCGTGGCGCTGTGTTCATCGGCCCAGGCCGGCAACGCCGGTGGGCGTTTGAGCAACAGGAACGCGACGGGCGTCTCTTCCACCAGCAAGGCAAAGCCTTTGACGCCGGGGCCGGGTTTGGATAACAAACTGTGCAATGCACCGTGGATGTCACCGGAGAACCGGATCTGTTCTTTGTGGACTTCGATGGCCTCTACCTGTTGGCGCTGCCGGGGGGTCAGGTTTTCGTAAGGCACGAGTAGGGCTGTCACTGGAGTGTCCTTTTCCAACACAAAATGTGTCTCGGATTCTAGCGAGTTTGCGTTCATGGATTATTTTTATTTCGGCTGTCGATTCATCGCCGGGTCGAACGACTAAAGGTGTCTTCACCAAAAAAAACACGGAGATCCCCCATGAACGCGCAATCGCAGATTCATCAACTGATTGAAAGCTACCGTCAGGCCGTCATGTCCAAGGACGTGGAAAAAGTCATGGCGTTGTATGCCGACGACATCGTCTCCTTCGACGCGGTCAAGGCCCTGCAATTCAAGGGCAAAGCGGCGTACCGCGCGCATTGGCTGGCGTGCATGGAAATGTGCCCCGGCCCGCACATTTTCGAGTTCCACGAGATCGACATCACGCCCTCACAAGAGGTGGCCTTCGCGCATTTTCTGGCCCATTGCGGCGGCACCAATGACCAGGGCGAAACCCAGGCTTGCTGGATGCGCGGCACCCAGTGTTATCGGCAAGCGGCGGGGCTGTGGCAGATCGTCCATGAGCATTGGTCGGCACCGTTCGACATGACCAGCGGCGCCGCGTTGTTCGACCTGAAACCCTGATCGTCGGTTTTTTCACGAAAGCGCCAAACAGCAGCCATAGTTGATCAGCCGATCCCGGAGAGCCCCATGAAGTACCTATGCCTGGTTTACAGCAACGAACAGGCGCTGCATTCACTGCCCGACAGCCCTGAGGATGCCGAGTGCATGGCCTATGCCGAGTCGATCCAGGGCAGCGGCCGAATGGTCGCCGCCGAGGCGCTGGAGTCGGTGCAGACCGCTACCACCGTGCGCATGCGCAACGGCAAACTGTCGATCACCGACGGCCCGTTCGCCGAAACCAAGGAGCAGTTGGCCGGCTTCTACCTGATCGATGCCAAGGACCTCAATGAAGCCATCCAGGTTGCCGGCAACATTCCGGCGGCCCGGGTCGGCTGTGTCGAGGTGCGCCCCGTTCGCCAGTTGAATCCCTGAATAAAAAAGACAAACAGGAGAGCTGCATGAGCCCGCAACCGTTGAAAAAACAGCCTGCCCAATTCGAGTTGTCGATCAGCCGTTTGATCGACGCGCCCCGGCAGAAAATCTTCCGCGCCTGGACCGAGCCGGCGTTGCTCGTCCAGTGGTGGGGGCCCCACGGGATGACCACGCCGGAGTGTGAAATGGACCTGTGGGTCGGCGGCCAGTTTCGCACCCTGATGCGCGCCCCGGACGGCAGCGAATACCCGACTATGGGCGTGTTCCTGGAGATCGTCGCGCCGGAGCGGCTGGTGTTTACCGACGCGTTTATCCCCGGCTGGATTCCGTCGGGCAAACCGTTCATGAGCGCCGAGGTGACCCTCGAAGACCAGGGTGGCAAAACCCTCTACACCGCCCGCGCCATGCACTGGGACGAAGAAGATCGCCAGGCCCACGAAGCCATGGGTTTCCATGACGGTTGGGGGCAGAGCCTGGATCGGTTGGTGACGCTGGTGACCGAAGGCATGCCGGACTGATGTCGGCGGAGGCGGTCAAGGCGCGGGTCGAGCAGGTCTATCGCGAAGACTCGCGGCGCATCCTGGCGACGTTGATCCGTTTGCTTGGCGATTTCGACCTCGCCGAAGAGGCCTTGCACGAGGCGTTCTTCGTCGCGGTCGAGCGCTGGCAGCGCGACGGCGTGCCGGACAATCCGCGCACCTGGCTGGTGTCAACCGGGCGCTTCAAGGCCATCGATGTGTTGCGTCGGCGCGCGCGTTTCAACGCCTCGCGACCGTTGCTGGTGGCTCAGTTGGAAGAGCTGGAGCAGGCCGACTGGAGTGATGAAGATTTGGAAGATGATCGCCTGCGGCTGATCTTCACCTGCTGTCACCCGGCCCTCGCGGCGGATGCACAAGTACCGCTGACCCTGCGGGAAGTCTGCGACCTGACCACGGAAGAAATCGCCCGGGCCTTTCTCTCGGCGCCGACCGCCATCGCCCAGCGCATCGTCCGGGCCAAAGCGAAAATTCGCGACGCGAAAATCCCTTATCAAGTGCCGTCCCTGGCGGAATTGCCCGAGCGCCTCGACAGCGTGTTGCGGGTGATTTACCTGGTGTTTAACGAAGGTTATTCGGCGTCAGTCGGCCCCGAACTGACCCGTGAAGATTTGACCCGCGAAGCCATTCGTCTCGGGCGTTTGTTGATGGAGTTGTTGCCCGAACCTGAGGTGATGGGCTTGCTGGCGCTGATGCTGTTGCACGAATCACGACGCCCGGCGCGGACTTCGCCCAGCGGCGAACTGATCCTGCTGGATGAGCAGGACCGCTCGTTGTGGGAAGCCGGGATGATTGCCGAAGGCTGTGCGTTGGTGGAGCGCGCGCTGACGTTGCGACGGTTCGGGCCGTACTGCCTGCAAGCGGCGATTGCGGCGGTGCATGCCGAGGCGCCGACGGCCGGGGAGACCGACTGGCCGCAGATTGTAGGGTTATATGACTTGCTACTGCGGGCGGTGCCGTCGCCGGTGATCGAACTCAACCGCGCGGTGGCGCTGGCCATGCGCGACGGGCCGTTGGCGGGACTGACGGTGGTGGAAGGGATTCTGGCGCGTGGGGCGTTGCAGGATTACCACTTGGCACACTCGGCGCGGGCGGAGTTTTGTCGGCGGTTGGGGCGGGTGGACGAGGCTCGGGAGGCGTATCAGCGGGCGCTGGAATTGACGCGGCTGGAGCCGGAACGGCGGTTTATCGAGGGACGGATCAAGGCGTTGCAGTGATGTGAATTCACTGGCCCCATCGCGAGCAAGCTCGCTCACACAGTGGATCGCTTGTGTACATACGATCTGCGGCACACAGGAGATCAAATGTGGGCTTGCTCGCGAAGGCGCCATCAGGACCTGCGCTGGAGTGTCAGGCCTGCTGCCGGGTCGCGGTCAACACAATCTCGCGAACACACACGTTCTGTGGCTGCTGATACGCATAGGCAATCGCCGACGCCACGTCCTCGGCGCTCAACACCGTGCCGCCCATGTCCTGTTTCCAGGCCTGGTAACCGGTCTTGATCGCTTCATCGGTGGTGTGGCTCAGCAATTCGGTTTCCACTGCGCCCGGGGCAATGGTGATCACCCGCACATTGTGCGGCGACAGTTCTTCGCGCAGGTTTTCCGACAGGCCATGTACCGCGAATTTGGTGCCGACATAAGCCACATGATTCGGGAAGGTCTTGCGCCCGGCCACCGAGCTGATGTTGATGATCGTGCCGTGCTTGCGCTCGACCATCCCGGCCACCACCGCGTGCACGCCGTTGAGCAAACCCTTCACGTTGACGTCGAGCATCTGGTCCCACTGGGCCGGGTCCTGTTTGCTCATCTCGCCCAGCAACATGACGCCGGCATTGTTGATCAAGGCGTCCGCCGGGCCGAATTGCACTTCAGCCTCGGCGACGGCTGCGAGCAGGGCGGCGCGGTCGGTGATGTCGACGCGGCGGCTCAGGGTATTCGGTAACTCCAGCGCTTCCAGGCGTTCAACCCGGCGCGCCAGCAGCAGAAGCGGATGACCGGCAGCGCTCAGCAGGCGTGCGGTCGCTTCGCCAATGCCCGAACTGGCCCCGGTGATGATGATCAATGGCTTGCCCATGGCTCGACTCCTGAAATAAGAAAAACAAATATCTGAACGTGGGGCGCAGTATATTTACCGCCGTACAGGCTGAAAAATGCCTTATTCCTCTGTCTGCTATCGGAATTTCCTATGGATGTCCGTCATCTCAAAGCCTTCCTCGCGGTGTTCGAGGAGCGCAACATCACCTCGGCGGCCCAGCGCTTGTTCATCAGCCAGCCGACCTTGTCCGTGACCATCAAGCAACTCGAAGAAGAAATGGGCGTCGCACTGTTTGTGCGTCAGCCTCGGGGTGTTGAAGTCAGTGACGAAGCACGGGTGCTGTACCCGCAAGCGCGGCGGATGGTGGCCGAAGCCGAGGCCCTGAGCCGTTTGTTTCGTGGCCGGGAAAACCGCGCGCCGCTGACCTTGGGCATCGAAGGTGATATTGCCGACAGCCAGATCGAAGCCTTCGTGCGCATGGCCCATCAGGCCTTGCCCAATTTGTTGCTGACGCTGGAGGAGGGCTGCCACGGTGACGGTCGATTGGCCGTGGAAGAAATGTGCTGCGAGGACGAACTGTTCCTGCCGTTGTGGGAAGAGTCCTATGTGATGGCGCTGCCGGTCGGGCATCCGATGGCCGCGACGGGGGCGGGGCAAACCTGGACGCCGATCGATGACTGGATTACCTGCCCGCAACACCCGTCCCATCAGCGCTTGATGGCGTTGTACGGACGCTCGCCGCAAGCGCTGGCCGGGCATGCCGGCTCGTTGAAACAGGCGCTGCATATGGTGGCCGCCGGGGTCGGTGTGGCGATGTTGCCGCAGTCGTTGGTCAGCGGGCATGAGCGGGTGGTGACCCGGGCCTTGCACCTGCCGGCGCCGACGCGCCGGGTGGGGTTGTGTTACGCGGCGCAGGCGTTGGAGTTGCCGGCGTTGCGGGGGTTGCATGAGTATTTTCAGGTGAATCGGCCGATGGTGATTGAGGCGGCGTGATCAAGTTTTGAAGAGTTGTTGGCCGGGCTGGAGCCTTCGCGAGCAAGCCCGCTCCCACATGGGGTCTGTACCACGCCGAAGATCCCCTTGTGGGAGCGGGCTTGCTCGCGAATGGCGGCACCGCTATTCCAACATCTTGCCGAGCAACCAACTGCCCGCCGGCCCCGGCGGATGCAGGCGCGACCAAAGCGCATCGACATACACCGGTTTTGGCCAGCCCCGCACTTCCAGTTCCACCAGCGACCCGGCGCCAAAGCGCCCCACCAGCCAGCGTGGCAGCGGCGCCCAGCCAAATCCGCCCTGGGCCATTTCCAGCAGCATGATGTAACTCGGCGCCGACCAGACCCGGCCCTTCGCCCGGCTTTCATACGGGTTGACGATGGTCGCCAGACGCAATTCCCGATGCTGTTGCAGCACGGCTTGATCGACCCCGCTGAGCGCCGCCAATGGATGTGTTTGCGCGACAAACAGGGCGATTTCCGTGCGCTCGTCGACGGTCGAACTGACCAGGTCCGGCGGGTAGCTGTCCTGCATTTCGGCGAAGGCAACATGGGCCCGACCCCGTTGCACCAACGCCACCAAGTCATCGCATTCAGCGATCAGGCATTCGAGTTCCAGGTCGGGATAACGCTGTTCGAACGCACTGAGGGCGGCTTCGAAACGGTCGGATTGATAAGTGTCGGAGATTGCCACGGTCAACTTCGGCTCAGTGCCTTGGGACAGTTGACTGGCGGCCATTTCCAGGCGACTGGTGGCGGCGAGGATGTCCTCGGCCCGTTGCAGCATCACATGCCCGGCGGCGGTCAGGCTCGGCTTGCGGCTGCTGCGGTCGAACAGCGTCAGGTTGAGGTCGATCTCCAGGCTGGCCACCGCCGCACTGATGGTCGACTGACTGCGCCCGAGTTTACGCGCCGCCGCCGAAAACGAACCTTGGGTCGCGGCTTCGACAAACGCCAGCAACACTTCGTGAGAGGCCATGAACTATCGCCTTGATCGATGGTTATTGGTTAGGAAGTATCGGTGTGCCGGCGGATCATCGCAACCACCGTCACTCAGGGAGTCTGGCCATGAACGCCAACAAATCCATTACTGAACGTATTTGCCAGGCCATCGGTTTCGAACTGCTGGCCGTATTGATCTGCACCCCGCTGTTGGCCTGGGTCATGGACAAACCGATGCTGGAAATGGGCGTCGCCACCGTGGCCATCGCCGCCCTGGCCCTGGCCTGGAACGTGGTCTTCAACAGGTTTTTCGACCGCTTGCTCAAGCGCTACACCATTGTGCGCAACGCTTGGGTCCGGGTGGTGCATGCGCTGTTGTTCGAGGGAGGCCTGATCGTGATGGGCGTGCCGCTGATTGCCTGGTGGTTGAGCATCAGCCTGTGGCAGGCGTTCTTGCTGGATATCGGGGTGTTGCTGTTCTTTCTGCCGTACACCTATGTTTACCACTGGGGGTATGACGTGGTGCGGGAGCGGTTGGTTTTGCGCAATTCTTGCGAAGGGTAAACGCAAAAGATCGCAGCCTTCGGCAGCTCCTACATTGACCGCGTGAAAACCCGATCCTGTAGGAGCTGCCGAAGGCTGCGATCTCTTGATCCTGGCGATTTACTTACAAAAACATCCCGCCCGACGCTTCCACCCGCTGGCCGTTGATCCATTGGCCACCCGGCGACAACAGCAGCGCAATCGCGCCACCAATGTCGTCCGGCTGACCGGCGCGGCCCAGGGCGGTATTGCTCGCGACCATCTGATTCACCGCGTTGTTATCGCGCACGGCGCCACCGCCAAAATCGGTCTCGATGGCGCCCGGTGCCAGGACATTCACCGCAATCCCGCGATCACCCAGCTCCTTGGCCTGATAACGGGTCAGCACTTCCATCGCGCCTTTCATCGCCGCATAGGCGCCGTAACCCGGCAGGCTGAAACGGGCCAGACCGCTGGAGATATTGAGGATGCGACCGCCGTCATTCATCAATGGCAGCAAGGTCTGTGTGAGGAAAAACGGCCCCTTCAAATGAATGTTCATCAGCAAATCAAACTGCGCCACGGTGGTGTCGACGAAATTGGCGTGCACGCCCACTCCGGCGTTATTGACCAGAAAATCGAAGCGCGGGCGATCAAAGTGCTGGTTCAACACTTTGGCGACTTCACCGCTGAACGCGGCGAAGCCTTCACTCTGGCCAACGTCGAGTTGCAGCATCGCAGCGCGGCCGCCCAAGCTTTCTATTTCAGCGACCAGTGCCTGGGCTTCATCGGCGCGGCTGTTGTAGGTGCCGATGATGTCGATGCCTTGGGCCGCCAAGTGCAGGGCAGTGCTTTTGCCGAGGCCGCGGCTGGCGCCGGTGATCAATGCGATTTTGCGATTCATGGTGTTTCCTCAAGCAGTGAGTGACTGATGGAGGAAGTTTATTTATCCGGCCTGTAGTGATAAACAGAGGTAAATCGGAATCACTGGTCGGTTAAGCCGAACAATACAGGTCATCCCCATGAACAAACTGGAACTGCTGCGCACTTTCGTCCGCGTCAGCGAAATGTCGAGTTTTACCCTCGCCGGCGAAAGCCTCGGCTTGCCGCGCTCCACGGTGTCCGAACACGTTCAGGCATTGGAAAGTCTGCTGGGCACGCGCCTGCTGCAACGCACCACGCGCAAGGTCCAGGCGACTCAGGACGGGTTGGTGCTGTACGAGCGCAGCAAGGATTTGCTCTCGCACATGGATGAAATCGAAGGGTTGTTCAAACAGGACGAAGCCTCCCTGGCCGGGCGGATTCGCATCGACCTGCCAAGCATCATGGCCCGGCGATTTGTCATGCCGCGCCTGCCGGAGTTCATGGCCAGGCATCCGCATCTGGAACTGGAAATCAGCAGCACCGACCGCCGGGTCGATGTGCTCAGTGAAGGTTTTGATTGCGTGGTGCGGGTCGGGGCGCAGCCGGATCAGTCGGTGGTGGCCCGACACTTGTGCGACTTCGCCATGGTCAACTGCGCCAGCCCGGCCTACTTGCAACGCTTCGGCGTGCCGCAAACCATCGAAGACCTGGCGCAGCATCGGCTGGTGCATTACGTCGGCGTGCTGGGTTCGCGTTCGGAGGGGTTTGAGTATGAGGCGGCGGGCAAGCTGCACCGTGTGGCGATGGCCGGCAGTATCACGGTGAACAACAGCGATGGTTATGAGTCAGCGTGCCTGGGCGGCTTCGGCTTGATCCAGGCGCCACGGGTGGGCATGCAACCGTATTTGCAAAGCGGTGAACTGGTGGCGGTGTTGCCGCAGTTCAACGCGCCGTCGATGGAAGTGTCGCTGCTGTATGCACGGCAGCGGCATTTGCCGTTGCGGGTGAGGGCGTTCATGGAGTGGCTGGCCCTCATCATCCCGGCCACCCACTAGCCCGTAGGAGCAAGGCTTGTCCGCGATGGCGTTCTTGAGATCGCTATCGCGGGCAAGCCTTGCTCCTACAGGTCCGGGGTCGGTCAGAAGAGTTTGGTGAACAACCAGTACAAGCTGCCCGACAACAGAATCGCCGCCGGCAAGGTCAGCACCCAGGCCATCAGCAGGTTGCGGATGGTCTTCATCTGCAAGCCGCCGCCGTTGGCGACCATGCTCCCGGCCACCCCCGAGGACAGTACGTGGGTGGTGGAGACCGGCAAGCCAAACATGTCGGCGGCGCCGATGGTCAGCATGGCCACGGTTTCCGCCGACGCGCCTTGGGCGTAGGTCAGGTGGGTCTTGCCGATTTTTTCCCCGACGGTCACCACGATGCGCTTCCAGCCGACCATGGTGCCCAGCCCCAGCGCTATGGCCACGGCGATCTTGACCCACAGCGGAATGAAGCGCGTGGAGTTGTCGATCTGCTGTTTGAACAGTTGCAGCTTGTCGCTGGTGTCGGCGTCGAAGTTGCCGACCTTGTTCTTGTCCATCAGGCGAATGGTTTCGCTGGTCAGGTACATGTCGTTACGCACGTTGCCCACGGCTTCGGCCGGGACTTTCGACAGCGAGCCATAACCCTTCACTTCGTTACCAATGTTGCCGGCGAGCGCGGCGAGGGCCGGGACCAATTGCGGCGTGGCTTCCTTGCTGCGCACGTAATCGGACAGCACTGCACGCGGGTCGGCCGGTGCCGGCAGCGGCGTGGTTTTCACCAGCGCTTGCTGGGTAACTTCGGCCACGGCGGCGAACTGCAACGCCTGATCGGCCGGCATGGTGCGGTTCAGCGCATACGCCATCGGCAGGGTGCCCACCAGAATCAACATGATCAGGCCCATGCCTTTCTGCCCGTCGTTGGAACCGTGGGCGAAGGACACGCCGGTGCAGGTCAGGATCAGCAGACCGCGAATCCACCACGGTGGCGGCGCATCGCCTTCCGGTGCCTTGTACAGCGCACGGTTCTTGACGAAGGCGCGCAACGCCAGCAGCAACAGCGCGGCAAAGCCGAAGCCCACCAGCGGCGAGAGCAACAGGGCGTAACCGATCTTGGTGGCCTGGGCCCAATCCACACCGCTGGTGCCGTCGCGGCCGTGCATCAGGGCATTGGCGACGCCGACGCCGATGATCGAACCGATCAAGGTGTGCGACGACGAGGCCGGCAAGCCGAGCCACCAGGTGCCGAGGTTCCACAGGATCGCGGCGATCAACAAGGCGAAGATCATGGCGAAACCGGCAGAGGAGCCGACTTGCAGAATCAGCTCTACGGGCAGCAACGCGATGATCCCGAACGCCACCGCGCCGCTCGACAGCAACACGCCGAGGAAGTTGAAGAACCCGGACCAGGCCACCGCAAAGTTCGGTGGCAGCGAGTTGGTGTAAATCACCGTGGCCACGGCGTTGGCGGTGTCGTGGAAGCCGTTGACGAATTCAAAACCGAGGGCGATCACCAGCGCCACGCCGAGCAGCAGGAACGGGGTCCAGGTGGTGACCACGGTGCCGAGTTCGTGCATGTCGTGCATCAGGCTGTAGGCGGTGAACAACAAACCGCTGGCCAGCACGCCGAAGAAAATCACCAGGGTAAACAGGCCGGGTTTTTTATCGAGCTGCGGTCTGGCGCTGCGGGCGGGCGCCTGAGCAGCAGACAAAGAAGGAGTAGCCATCACGGACAATCCTGAGGAGGGAAGGAGTGTTGCCCATGATCGTTTCAAAATATGACAGAGAGACTGCGGTGGGTCAGTGTTTGGGGTTTTTGTTTATCCGTTGATCAGGAAGCGGAAAGATCGCAGCCTTCGGCAGCTCCTACGGGGGGAATGTGTGCACCTGTAGGAGCTGCCGAAGGCTGCGATCTTTTGATCTTAATAATCCTGGCGTTTACGAAACGCCCAACGCCCCGCCAGCACGGTAAACGTCGCCACTAACGCCACCAGAATCCAGAACCCTTCCGGGTCGCCCGCCAGTGGAATCCCGCCCACGTTCATGCCGAAAAAACCGGCAATGATGTTGATCGGCAGTGCCAGCACCGTCACCACCGTCAGGGTGAACAGCGTGCGGTTGCTCTGTTCGTTGAGGTTGGCGGCGATCTCTTCCTGCAACAGCTTGATCCGTTCGCCGAGGGCCGTGAGGTCGTTGATGATCAGCGCAAACTCCTCAGTGGATTTGCGCAGCTCCTTGACGTCTTCCTTCTGCAACCATTGCGGCGGCCGATTGAGCAGGCGCAGCAACGACCCCGGCTCCAGCGCCAGCAAGCGTTGCAAACGCACCAGCACCCGACGATTGGCGCCCAGTTCGGCGCGGTTGGTCGACAGGCGCGAGGACAGCAATTCATCTTCGATCTGATCGACACTCTGGCTGGTCTTGCGCACGATCTGCGTCAGCACTTCGCCCTGATCGCGCAACAGGTGCACCAGCAATTCCAGCGGCGAACGAAAACATTCACCGGCCTTCACTGAGGAGCGCAACTTGTCCACCGAGTGCAGCGGTTGCAGGCGCGCGCTGATGATCAACTTGCTGCGGGCGCACACCCACAATGTCGAAACGTCCGACGAAACCATGCTGCTGAGGTTGAACACCACGTCGTTGACCACCGCCAGCAACGCCGAATCGACGTGCTCGATACGCGTCGAACGCGAACCTTCATGCAGCGCCTCGAAAAACTCCTCGGGCAATTCCAGATGACTTTTCATCCAGCGCTCACACGCCGCGTGGGCCAGGTTGAGGTGCAGCCAGAGGAATTCATCGCTGTCCTCGCTCTGTTGCAAACAGCGCAACGCCTCGGCGGAATCGATCTCCCGGCCGCGCTCACCCGGACGAAAACGGAAGCCGTAAAGCAGGCCGAACAAGTCAGTGTCGCGATGGGTGTTATCGATGCTGTGGTTCATGAGGTCTCGCTGAGAGGAAGCGCCTGTCGCGGGTTTCACAGGTTCACTTGAGCCGCATCATCGCAAGGAGTTTTGACAGTTTTGTGACAGTCGTGTGGCGCGCAAACGTGTGCGTTACCGATGGTCGGAAATGATTCAAGAACCGCTCTGGCACGCCGATGACGCAGGTGTTAGGTTGCGCGGCTCTGGCCACGAGCCGGATCGCAGACAGGGAAGTTTGGACGTCTTTCACGCCCAATCAGGCGTGCCTTTTTCCTGTCATGAGTATCACTCGATGCTGCAAAAATCCCTGAGAGCCCAAATCCTCGCATTGCTCGGCGGCAGCCTGTTGGCGATATTGCTGATCGCGTTGGCCTGCTTTCACTTCCTGTCCAGCGGCGTGCAAAACTACGCCAACCTGATCGACGGTCCGCTGCGCACGTCGCAATTGATCGATGAAGCCAACCTGCAATTCAAGGTGCAGGTTCAGGAATGGAAAAACGTCCTGCTGCGCGGCAAGCAGCCGGCGGACCTGGACAAATACTGGAAGCAATTCGAAGACCGTCAGCGTGACGTGCAGGGCATTCTCGGCGAACTGGCCGGGCAGAAAGGCCTGGATGCCCAGCTCAAGACCCGCATCGAGCGGCTGCGTGACGAACACCGTCAGTTGGGCAGCGCCTACCTGAAAGGTCGCGATGCCTACGTCGCCGCTGGTGCCGACCCCACCGCCGGCGACACCGCCGTGAAAGGCGTGGACCGCGCCACCAGCGATCAGATGAGCGAACTGGTCGGCGAACTGCGCAAGCAGGGTACCGAACAATCGGCACAGATCAGCGCCAGCGCCGAGCGCACCGTGTTGCTGGGGATCGTCGTGATGCTCGCTTCAGGTCTGTTGATCGGCTTGTTGAGCCTGTGGCTGATCAACCGCAACCTGGTTGATCCGATTCGCAAACTGATCGACTACGTCGCACAACTGAGCCAGGGCAAATTTGCCGAGCGCGTGGCCAGCGACCGTGAAGATGAACTGGGCAAACTGGCGATGGCGGCTAACACCTTGCGCGATTTCCTGGCTGAAACCTTCACCCGTTTGCAGCGCAGCGCGTCGGATCTGGACAGCGCCAGCGGCGAACTGAATTCCATCGCCACGCTGATGGCCGGCGGTACCAACGAACAGTTCAACCGCACCGATCAGGTGGCCACGGCGATGAACGAAATGTCCGCCACCGCCCAGGAAGTGGCGCGTCATGCCGCCGACGCGGCGCGTGCCGCCGATGATGCCGACCAGTCCGCCCAGCAGGGCGAAAAGGTCATGCAGGGCACCATTCACACCATCACTCAAATGCGCGGCGAGATCTCCAACACTGCCACCGTGATCCGTCGTCTGGAAACCGACAGCGGACGCATCGGCAAAGTGCTGGAAGTGATTCGCGGCATCGCCGAGCAAACCAACTTGCTAGCGCTCAACGCTGCCATCGAAGCGGCTCGCGCCGGTGAAGCCGGGCGTGGTTTTGCGGTCGTGGCCGACGAAGTCCGCAGCCTGGCCCAGCGCACGGCGGCGTCGATCATCGAGATCAACCAGATCATCCAGACCGTGCAAACCGGTGCGGTGGACGCCGCCCAGGCGATTGAAAGCGGCCAGTCCCGCAGCGAGGAAAGTGTCGCCCAAGTGACCGAGGCCGGCGCCATGCTGGAGCGCATCACCCATGCCGTGGAAGCCATCCGCGACATGAACCGCCAGATCGCCACCGCCGCCGAAGAGCAAACCTCGGTGGCCGAAGACATTTCGCGCAACCTGACCGAAATCACCAGCATTGCCAGCACCAATCTGGACAACGTGCAGCGCACCGAAGCGGCGAGCCGCAACCTGCACGGCTTGTCGGGGCAGTTGAATGAAGTGACGTCGCGCCTCAGCGCCTGAGGCAAAAAAAGCTGTGTACCGGTTTACTTACCGAGTCGGTACACAGTCGATCTCAAGTCCGCCTAAACGATGTCGATGATGGATTTAACCTGAACCCACATAGGATAAATCCCATGGTCAGCATTACTTCCGTTTCGATCAACCAGACCCTCTCGACGCCGACGAGCAAAACCTCGATCAGCGACAGCACCGACGACACCACTTCGACAACCGCCACCTCCAGCACCACGGCTTCCGGCGATACCACCAAAGCTTCTGGTGGTGCCGCGCCGGCGGGCGGTGACAGCAGTTCGAGCAGCAGCACGGAATCCGATACGGTCAAGGAACTGCGCAAGCAGATCGCCGAGCTGCAAAAACAATTGCAGGAACAACAGCAGCAACTGCAAGCGGCTCAGGCCAAGCAGGAAAGCGCCGATGCCAAAGCCGCCGACGTAGCGGCCGCGCAGTCGCAGATCTCAGCCACGTCGGGGTCGTTGCAAACCGCCACGGCGGCGTTGTTGCAGGCGTTGCAGGATGAAGGCAGCAGCACGTCCGGTTCGATGGTCAGTACGTCGGCTTAAACCGGCGGCGGCAGGCTGAACGTGAACAGTGTGCCGTTCTGCGCGGTGGACGCCACGTGCAGGCGGCCGCCGTGGGACTGGGCAATCTGGCTGGCAATGTAGAGGCCCAGCCCGAGGCCGGCCTGGGGTGTATCCCGGGTCGGTCGCGCGTAGGGCTGGAACAGATGGGGCAGTACCGGCTCCGGGATCTGCCCCTGGTTTTTCACCGCAATCATCAACGCGCCCTGATCGACAAGCGCGGTGACTTCCACGTCACCCTGGGGATCGCCGTGGGCAACCGCATTGGCCAGCAGATTGGAGAGCAATTGCGCAACGCGCTCGCGGTCGCAATGCGTGCCCTGCAAGTCGCCGATTGAGGCGCGGATGACCCGGTCCGGATGTACGTTGTGTATTTCCGAAATCACATGCAGCAAGGCTTCGGCCAAGTCCGGGCAGGGCGTGACGCTGACTGGAATGCCGTTGCCCAGACGTCCACGGGCGAAGTCCAGCACGTCGTCCACCAGTTGCGCCGCGCGTCGGGCGCTGGTGCGGATGTGTTGCACCAGTTTGTCGCTGGCCGGGTTGGGGTATTTGCGTTGGAGCATTTCGGCGGCGGCGCCAATGGCGAACAGCGGGTTGCGCAAGTCATGGCCGAGTACGGCGATGAATTGCTCACGCAACTCGGCGTTTTGCCGTTCTTCCTGCAAGGCCGCCTCGGTGTGCAGCAGGTTTTCTTCGGCCTCGATTTGCAGTGACAGCACCCGGGCGAACGACTCCATGGTGGACTGGATGGTGCTGCTCTTGAGTTCGGTCGGATTCGGGTCGAGGGCGCAGATGGTGCCGAAGAACTGCCCGTTGGTACGAAACACCGGGACCGAGATATAGCTTTCAAATTGATACAGGCGCGGGGTGTGGTGGTCGCGATACAGCGGGTCTTCGCTGGCCTTGTCGATCACCACCGAGACGTGGGCGGTGCGAATTTCGTGGCACAGGGTCGTGACCACATCCAGTTCACCGCCGACCTTGAGGCCGAAGTCCAATTGGTCGAGCACGGCGCAGGCCGTCCATGAATCCTCAGTGACGCGAGCGACGGCGGCAAAGCGCAGGCCGGTCATTTCACGGATGACCTGAAGGATCGCCGGCACGGCGCTGATTCTGCCGATTGTGGCGATGTCTGCCGCCGCTGTTTGTCCCATTTTCTTTTCTCTGCCTGAACGCCGTGAACGGATTCTAGCGACCCAAGCGTACACAGGCACAAAAAAACGCACGACCCGAAGATCGTGCGTTCTTGAATCCAGCGATAAACCCTGTAGGAGCGAAGCTTGCTCGCGAAAGCGGTGGGTCAGCTTTCGTCGACGTCGGATGTGCCGCCGTCTTCGCGAGCAAGCTCTGCTCCTACAGGGATTGCGGTGTCCCACAGGGTATTGCGGTGTCCCACAGGGGATGGCGGTGATTATTTGTCTTGCTTGTTGCTCAGCACTTTGCCGGTGGCGGCATCGAAATCGACGTCCCATTCAACACCTTCAGCGGTGCGCAATTCGACTTCGTATTCGTAGCCGTTGAAGTGGTTGTCCAGATCGGTATCGGTGATGGTCGCGCCCGGATGCAGTTTCAGGGCGGCCTGGTTCATTTCTTCCAAAGGCTTGATCTTGCCGCTTTTCACCAGCTCAGGGATCTGGTCGACACGAACGTCAGCCTGGGCCAGGCCAGCGGTAACGGTCAGGGCAGCGGCGGCGAACAGGGCAGTCAGGGTTTTCATAAGCTTCTTTCCTTGGGTGAACTGTTTAAGTGGGCTCAGGTTAACCGGCGCAACTTAATTCACCCTTAATAACCTCCCGCGCGGCGATTGCGCCGTTTGTTCAATTGCATCACCCGGCAACCTTCCATGCTGCGACCTCGATCAATGGAGGTGGTGATGAAACGAATCCTTGCAGGGCTGTACGCACCGGTGTTTTGGGTTGGGTTTATCGGCGCGGGTCTTTGGCTGGTGGGCGTGGCCGGGCGTTCGCTTGAATGGCTGGTGCCGGTGTTTCTTGTCGCGCTCGCGGTGTCATTCCTGGCCGAGTGGGCGGCGCCCTATGAGCGTTGCTGGAATCAGTCGGCCGGTGATCGTGCCCGTGACGTGGCTCACGCTCTGGTCAACGAGACCTTGAATGCCTTGGGATTGCTGGCGTTGCCGGGACTGGTGGCGCTGCTGTCATTCGACGGCGTCTGGCCCGGCGACTGGCCGCTGTGGCTGCAACTGGCACTGGCGATTGTGATCGCCGACGCCGGTATCAGCCTGATGCATTACGCCAGCCATCGTGTGCGTTGGCTCTGGCGTTTACACGCGGTGCATCACAGCGTTCAACGCTTGTACGGCTTCAATGGCTTGATGAAGCACCCGTTGCATCAACTGCTGGAGGCTTCGGCGGGGTTGTTGCCGTTGCTGTTGTTGGGCATTCCGCTGGACGTAGCGGCACTGCTGGCGTTCGCCATCGCCATCCAGTTGCTGCTGCAACATTCCAATGTCGATATGCAGCTCGGGCCGTTGCGCCGGGTGTTTGCCTGGGCGCCGGTGCATCGTTTTCATCACATGAAATATGGCCGGGCCGGGGACGTGAATTTCGGTTTGTTCTTCAACCTGTGGGACTGGCTGCTGGGAACGGCTTTTTATACGCAGGACTACGAAATGCGCCAGGGCGATCTGGGCATTGGCAGTCGGCCGGATTTCCCCCAAGGCTACATGGCGCAATTGCTGGACCCGTTCGCCCCGGTGTCGTTGAGCCAGGAACCTGCGGTGCCTGAACCCTTGCGCCGCTGAGTCAATCCAGCAAATGCAATTCGATGTGCTGCAACCCTTGGCGAGCTGTGACGCCGAAGAGTTTTTTCAGGCTGCGGGAGAAGTGCGCCGAATCGGCAAACCCGGCCTCGTGCGCGGCGCCGGTCACCGAGCTGCCCGCCAGAATCAGCCCCATCGCCAGGCGTAGCCGTCGCCACAGCACCAGCCTGCGCACCGGCAGGCCAAGTTGGCTGGCGAACAACCGTTGCAATTGGCTCAATGACAGGTGCGCCTCGGCGGCCAGGGCACCGGCCGGGACTTTGCTCGACAACAAGCCGTCGAGGGCCGATAACGCGCGTTCAATCCGCCCATCCTCCAGCGCCCGGCGCGGGCAGTGGCGCACGGCGTGATCGAGACCTTCCAGTGACAGGGGCGCGTCGAACACGGCAGCGCGCAGCGTCTGACCGTCGAAGCTCAACGGCTCGGCGTAGACGGTGAACACGGGGGCTGGCGCATCGACAATGGCGTGGTTGATGTGCGAGGGGATAAACAGCCGATGGGCCGTTTGGTCGATGCCGTCGAGCTGGACGGTGACCGGCGCGTCGGGCGCAAGGATCAGTTGATGAGCGTAATGAGCATGGGGCGCCGTGCGCCCCAGCTCACCGTGGATCAGGCCATAATCACGCCCCAGCCACAGGCGGCCCGTCCACTCGGTGTTTGGTGTCACTCAGTAGCCGTTGTTCTGCAGCAATTGCGCCACGGTGCCGGCCGCCGGACGTTTGTAGAACTTCAGCAGTTCGCTGGCGCGGTTGGTGAAGATGCCATCGACGCCGGCGTCCATCACTTTCTGGTAATCCACGGCATCGTCGATGGTGTAGACGTGCACCAGCATGCCCTGGTCGTGGGTGTACTGGTTCATCCAGGGTTGCACCAGGTCCGAATAGCTCTGATCGCCGCCCTTGGTCAGCGCCGCCGAAGGGCCGGTGCCGATGGCGCCCTGGGCCTTGGCGTACTCGACCCATTGCTGGAATTCAGCTTTGCTTTTCGGCTCTTGCTTGGCGTAGTAAGTGGCTTTGTCCTTGTCGCCGGACTCAGCGAAGGTCACCTTGGATTTCGGCTCGATGCTGCCTTCACCGACCCACAGCAACAGGATCTTCGGCACCTTCGGCATTTCTTTTTGCAGCAGTTCGAGGCTGCTCTTCTCGAAGGTTTGCAGCACTACCTTGCCTTTGCCCTGGCCGACCGCCAGTTCGCTCTTCGCCAGTTTCGAGCCTGCGGGGCTCAGCCAGCCGCGATCCTGAAGTTTTTCTTTGAGGTCATGTTCGATGCCGGGGAATTGCTTCGGCTCTTTGGTTTCGATGTACAGGCCGGGCTTGTGCAGCGGGTTGCCCTCGGCGATGTCGATGATTTCGTCGAGGGTCAGAATCTTCAGGCCGACGTAGGAAGGACGCGCGCGATCCGGGTAAGCGGCGTTGAACCAACTACCGGCGTCGAGGGTTTTCAGCTCGGCAATGGTGAACTGGTTGGCTGGCGCGTCTTTGCGATCCGGGAACTTGCTCGCGACGTCGGTGGTGCGTTGCAGGTTGTTGTCGTGCAGGGCGAACAGCACGCCGTCCTTGCTGCGCTGCAGGTCCATTTCCAGGTAATCGGCGCCCAGGTCGCGGGCCAGTTTGTAGGAGGCGGCGGTGGATTCCGGGGCATCGAAAGACGCGCCTCGGTGGGCAATCACGGCCGGATGCGGGATGCCGTAGGTGGTCGCCAGTGCGGTGGGGCTGGGCTGGCTGGCGGCCTGTGCCTGGCCGAGGCCGAGCAACAGGCTCAGCACCAAGGCGCTTTTGGTGAAGGTAACAGGCATGGTCGAGGTCCTTTCGCAGTGGTTTTCAAAGACGTACCTTTTAACAACTGAGCGCCGCGAGCGCTATCGCCAGACCGACATAAACCTGCTTAAAGCAGATTTTTTCTGCGCTTTTGTGCGGTTCTTTGCAGTACTCTTGGCCCCGGCGTTTCCCCGGCAGAGGGAAACCCGTTCGCCAGCCCTGCGTGTAAACCATCGATCACCGGTCCCTTAGCGACCTTTTGTGAGGTTTATCATGCGCATCACTTCCCAGCTCATCTGCGAGGCTGCCGACCAACTCAACGGCTTCGTCGGCCTCAACCGCAAGACCGGCCACTACATCGTGCGTTTCAGCGAAGACTCCTTCGGCATGGACGTGGCGGATGACGGCATTATTCCCACCAGTGAATTTGTCTGGGCGCCAGGCCCCGACAACGCCATGACCCTTAAGCGCGAGCTGATTCAGTTGCTGCTGGACCAGAACATTGATGACCGTATTAACATTACCGAGCCGTTGCGGGTGTACATGAATCGGCGGGAAGTGCCGGAGATTTCGGCGGTGCGTAGTTTGGTTCGGGGGTGAAGATCAAAAGATCAAAAGATCGCAGCCTTCGGCAGCTCCTACGGGGGGGGATCCGTAGGAGCTGCCGAAGGCTGCGATCTTTTCCTCTGTTAAACCGATTTTTCAAACCGATAGGCCCGCTCAACCCTGCACACCCGCGTATGACACGCCGCATACCACGTCTGCCGCCCACGCTCACGAATCGCGCTGTGCTCGGGATGATGCTTCCAGGCCAGGATCGCCGCCTCACTGACCCAGTACGACACCGTGATCCCCAACCCGTCGTCACCCCGGGCCGATTCCACACCCAGGAACCCCGGCTGCTCGCGAGCCAGTTCCACCATGCGCTCGGCGGCTTCGGCGTAGCCCTGATCACCGTCGGTGCGCATAGAGGTGAAGATCACCGCGTAATAATGGGGCGCTGGGGTACTGGCGATCATTGCTTGTGCCCCGCACAGGCTTCGATCAAGGCACGCACCAGCGGTGGCAGCGTCCCCTTGAGCGCGGCACGTTCCGGCTGGAAAAGGGTGGCGACAAAGAACGGATGCCCCTTGAGTTCCAGCGCCCGCAGATCTCCACTCGAGTCGTGACCGACGGCGCTGAGTTGTTGCTGGAGCAGTGCCTGTTCGAATTGCGGATTCACACCGTAGCGGCAGCGATAGCCTTCGAGAATCTCGGACTTTTCATACGCCTTGGCGAGCAACGAACCTTCAACCAGATGGATGCGGTCAACGGCTTCCACCAGCGAGCAGGTCAGCGGCGTGAGCAATACCCGTTCGGCATCGGGCGCTGTCTCGCCATGCTCGGCATCGGCCCAGCCCAAAACGTTGCGAGCGTATTCCAATACCGCGTGTTGAAAACCCCCGCAGGTGCCGAGGAACGGTCGCTGTTGTTCCCGGGCAAAACGGATCGCCCGTAAGGCGCCGTCCATGTCGCGATAAGGGCTGGCGGGCACGCACCAGAAACCGTCGAAGTCATCGAACGGTGTGTCGGCGTTGATCTGGTCCGTGGCCAGCCATTGGAACTGCACGTCCAGGCCTGAGTGTTCGGCGGCCAGGCTGAGGGCGACGGGGATGGCTTGATGGGCGGTGACGTGCGGGTCGTAATCGCCGATCAGGGCGATGCGCAGGGCGATGACAGGAGAAACAGCATCCATTTGGTTTTCCTTTAACAGCGATTCACGAAAGTGCTGACAAACCCGGCGGCGAGGGCGCTCTTGTGAGAGGGAGCAAGAGCCAGCCACAAGAGTCAGGTTGTTCGTTACGAGTTGCCACTATAGATTGGCGTTCACGCACTCAATATTGGCGTTATCCCAATTGATCAATGCAGCGACGCACTATCGGCTCGACTATCCCGATCTGGCCCTGATCCTGGCGCTGGTCCGTGGCGGCTCTCTGGCTCGGGCCTCACAGCTGTTGAAGGTCGATGTGTCGACGGTGTTCCGCGCCGTGCGCCGACTGGAAGCCGCGCTGGGTCAGCAATTGTTCGAAAAGAGTCGCGCCGGCTACCTGCCCACCACCCTGGCCCAGACCCTGGCGGAACAGGCTGAGCGTGCCGAACAAGCGCTGGACGCGGCGCGCATCGGCGTCGAGCAGGGCGGTGAAATCATCAGCGGCACCGTGCGCCTGACCTGCACCGATTCAGTCCTGCAAGGTTTGCTGCTGCCGGCCCTGGCGCAGTTCATGCCGTCCTACCCGGCGCTGACCCTCGAACTCAGCACCTCCAACGACTTCGCCAACCTCAGCCGCCGGGATGCCGACATTGCGCTGCGCCTGACCCGCACACCCCCCGAGCATCTGGTGGGCCGGCGTCTGGCGGATGTTGCGTATCGGGTTTGTGGCAGTCCGGCGTATTTGAACAGCGTTGATCCCGTCGATCTGGCCGGGTTGACCTGGATCGCGCCGGACGACTTCCTGCTGGATCATCCGACGATTGCCTGGCGCCGCCAGCAATGGCCCGGCGTTGTGCCGGGATATCGCTGCAATAGCATGCTGTCGGTGACGGAGTTGGTGCGGGCCGGGCTCGGTGTCGCGGCGTTGCCGGACTTTCTGATCGGCGACGATTTGCAGCCATTGACCGGGCCGTTGCAAGGCTGCAACACGGCGCTGTGGTTATTGACCCGCCCGGACTGCCGCGCCTTGCGCTCGGTGGTGACGCTGTTCGATGAGCTCGGCCGGGCGCTGAAGTTGCCCTGAACGCAACGTCAGGCTTTCGGCCCGTCCTTGTGGACAAAATGCTGGTGCATTTCCGAGGTCAGGTTTTCGATGCGTTCGGTCAGGCTCTTGGTCATTTCGGTGAGACGAGTGTTCTGTTCCAGCAGTTCCAGCAACTGCGCGGTGTTCTGCGCGGCTTGAGCCTGGCGTTCGCTGTTGGCCACCGCCAGGGCTTCGCGGTGCTGCGCGTCGGCGTCGGACTGGGCTTTGTCCCGCGCAGCCTGACGGGTTTGCGCGAGCAGAATCAGCGGCGCGGCATAAGCCGATTGCAGGCTGAACGCCAGGTTGAGCAGGATGAACGGGTAGAGGTCGAAGTGCGCCACGCCGAACAGGTTGAGGCACACCCACAGCACCACGATCAGGGTTTGCGCGCCGAGAAACGTCGGCGTGCCGAAGAACCGCGCAAACGCCTCGGCGCGCAGGGCAAATTTGTCATTGCCGAAGGTCGGTGCCAGGTGAGCGTGGGGGCGGTGGAAACGCAGGTGATCGACAGGAGCGGTGGCGGGTTTGGTGGCGGACTTGGTTGAATTCATGGTGCGCTCTGCAAGGATTCGGGACTTGGGCTCACTATAGTCCCGTGCAGGTGTTGATTGGCTGAATCGATGTTGAATGATAGTCCGCCTTCGCGAGCAAGCCCGCTCCCACACTGGGGTTGTGAGCACCACCGGCCCAGTGTGGGCTTGCTCGCGAATGTGGCGCCTCGATTTCCGATCAAATAAGGAACGCCGCCCCACCTCATCACTTCAACCAGGCGCACGCTCGTTAGCAAACATGCTGACGGCCTGCACCGCATTACTCGCCCCATCCCGAATCTGCAAAATCACCGTCCCGGCCTGGTTCGCCAGCTCGACGCCTTCAGCCGCTCGATCTCGGGTGCCGTCCATGCTCTTGATCGCTTGTCGGGTTTCGCTCTGGATCAAACCGATCATGGTCGAAATTTCCGCCGTGGAACCGCTGGTACGTGCGGCCAGTAACCGGACTTCATCGGCCACCACCGCAAATCCGCGCCCCTGCTCACCGGCGCGGGCCGCTTCGATGGCCGCGTTAAGCGCCAACAAATTGGTCTGGTCGGCAATCGAACGGATGGTGTTGACGATGGCGGTGATCTGCTCCGAGCGTTCACCCAACTGCGCAATCAAGGTCGAGGATTCGGCGATGTTGGCGGCGATTTCGCGCATTTCACTGGCCGCTTGCTGGATCACTTGGGTGCCTTGTTCCGCGACTTTTCGGGTCTCGACCGAGATGTGATAAGCCTCGGTGGCGCTGCGGGCATCCTGGGCATGTTGCTCGACCCGGGCGGTCACGTCAGAGGCGAATTTCACCACTTTGCACAAACGGCCGGCGGCGTCGTACACCGGGTTGTAGTTGGCTTCCAGCCAGACCGTTTGCCCGCGCTTGTCGACACGCTCGAACTGGCCACTAAACAACTCGCCCAGATTGAGCCGGCGCCAGAAGTCCTGATAGGCACTGCTGTTGACCAGTTCCGGGGTGCAGAAGATTCGATGATGTTTACCTTTGAGCTCGGTCAGGCTGTACCCCATGCGCGACAGAAAGTTCTGATTGGCGGTGATGATGCTGCCGTCGAGGTTGAACTCGATCACCGCCATGGCGCGGTCGATGGCCTGCAACTTGGCGTTGGACTCGCTTTCATGCTGGACCTTGGCCGTCACGTCCATGGCGTACTTCACCACTTTCACCACCCGGCCCGAGGCATCCTTGATCGGGTTGTAACTGGCCTCCAGCCATATCGGCAGCCCTTTGCTGTTGACCCGTTCAAAGGTGCCCGACTCGAACTGGCCGTTTTTCAGTCGCGACCACAGTTGGGCGTACTGGCTGCTGCGGGCGAGTTCCGGGGTGCAGAATTGGCGATGAGGTTTGCCGACAACCTGATCGCGCTCAAAGCCCATCGTCTTGAGGAAGTTGTCGTTGGCACGCAGCACAACACCGTCGAGGTCAAATTCGATCACCGCCATGGAGCGATCAATCGCGTCCAACAGACCGGCCTGGCTGGCAATGGTTTGCTGGAGTTCGTCGAGGGCGGATTGGTGGCGATTGAAGAACATGATGGCAGTGCTCGAGATGAGGGGAACAACGAGTAGTCAGTCCCTGTTCGTGCGCCTGCTGGCCGAAAACCCAAGCGGTTTTCGGCGTTGCTTGCTCAATGTCAGAGATCCCTGGCTGACAGTGAAATACTTATACAAAACTTAATAAAGTTGTACAAGAATTTGATTTTTTGATCATTTGTACAAGTTTTGCGCTGGGACACGGGCTGCTGTGCCGTCGGCAGAAGGGGGCGAGGCAATGCTGATCTTGTTACGACCGGTATTTTTCGCGGCATAAAGAGCTTTATCCGCGTCGTTTAGCCACGTCACCGCATCGCTGAATGCCGCTTGGTAGGCCGACAGGCCAATGCTCAGGTTGACCCGCAACTCGGGCACTTGCGGGTGGCGATAGTCATGCAGTACTTCGCGCAAACGCTCCATGACTTCCCTGGCCTGATGCAACGCCATGTTGGGCAGGATCACGCAGAACTCGTCACCGCCATAACGCCCGGCCAGATCGCTTTCGCGCAGGGTGCGCCGCAGTTCGATGCTCAACTGGCGCAGCACCGTGTCCCCGACGATGTGGCCGTAGGTGTCATTGATCGCTTTGAAGTGGTCGATGTCGATCAGCGCAATCACCGACGCCACCTGGTTCTGCCGGCACTGTTGGAATTTGACCTGCAGCAGGTCCTTCCAGGCTCCGTGGTTGAGCAGGCCGGTCAAGCTGTCGGTGCGGCTCAAGGCGCTCAGGGTGCGTTTGTGTTCGGCGAGTTTGAACGCCAGTCGATAGCACACGATCCCCACCGCCAACGGGTAAAGCGTCAGCGAGGGCAGGCAGGCCCACACCTGGATCGGCGTGGCGGTTGTTGTAAACGACACGCCGAACACCAGCCAGGCAATCAGCACGCCGACTATTTGAGCGAGGGCGCCTTGCAGGAATAACTTCGAGCCACCAGCCGCGACGTTGTTCATCGTCATCATGGACAGCACGGTGACGGTCGCGATGGGGTTGAACTGCATGGCGGCGGCCCAGAAACCGCCGCACAACGAATCGCCAATAATGTTGCGGCGTTCAGCCTGATAGGGGTAGGGCGAGCGGGAGGACAGTTGGTAGGCGAGATGTGGCCAGACGAGGCCATTGATCAGCATCAACGCCCAGACCCAGCCCGGCATATTCAGTGGATACAGCGCGGCGCCCACACAAATACAGCCAATGCCCAGGCCGACGGCCCGGGGCATGTAGATGCGTCGGGCAAATGAAAGGCCCTTGCCGCGTTTGTTTTCCATAAATTCCTGCGCCAGATTCATTCTGAAACACTTTGCAGTGCTTTATTCAGAGCTACCGTTCATCGGTAAAGCGGCAGACATTGTCATTTATTCCAACGGGAATAATCAGTGTCCTTGGAAGCCATTTACCGAGAATGCAGGCGCGGGCAGATCGTTGATCTAGAGCTGATAGCAGGCCAGGAACATGTCCATGGCCGACTCGACGACGGTGTTTTGCACGTCGGGCGAAAGACCGGTCTGGCCCATGGAGATCTGTGGCCAGAACGCGAAAGACTTGAGCAACCCCTGAACCTGCTGCGCAGCGAATTCCGGGGCGACCGGTTTCAGTCGGCCGTCGGCCTGGGCGGCACGAATCCACACCGTCAGCCCCTCTTCGCGCTCACCCATGCGAGCGATCATGTTCCGGGCGCGATCGGGGGAATGAATGGTCGCGGCAATCGCCACCCGTGCCAGGTCGAGAAAGTTGTCGTCGCCCATCATCTGCACTTTCGCCAGCAGGATCAGACGAAGCTGATCGCGCAGCGGCAGGTCGGGGCGGTAGGCCGTTTCCTGTTCATCAGTGACCCGGGCCCAAAGTTGACTGAGGATTTCGGCGAACAACTCTTCCTTGCTCGGGAAGTGGTTGTACACCGTACGCTTCGACACGCCGGCAGTCGCAGCGATCTTGTCCATGCTGGTGATGTCAAAACCGTTGGCCCGAAATTCGGCGATCGCCGCTTGAATGATGGCTTCGCGTTTTCGGTCGGTCAGGCGTTGTGGAGCTGTCATAAGTACGCTTCGGCAGGAAGAGGTAAGGAATTACACTTGGCAGTTTACTTGTCATCGGCTTTGATGCAACCTAGAAACTACACTGTGCAGTGTAATGCTGAGTTAATCCTGCACCGTGACTAATAGAATCTTCGGCTGATGCGTGCATGCCTTGGCCATTTATCGTCCCAAAGCGGAAAATCGTGAATTGCGCGGTTTTCCTGGAGTCATTCAGACATGGCCATTTCGACTTCCCCCATGGATAACGCCACCCAGCCTGAGGCTTCCCATCAGGTAGAAGGGCACTTCCGCAACCACGCGCCGGTCAAGCGCGAAGGCTTTCGCAAGACAATGCGCATCATGTGGAACATGATTTTCCACAAACCGCGCAACACTCGCCCCAGCGCTGCCGTCCCGGTGCAAGCCTTGACCCAAGCCGCACTGATCGCCGCGCCGAATCACAGCGTCTACCGCCTCGGCCATTCCACCGTACTGCTCAAGCTGCGGGACAAATTCTGGATCACCGACCCGGTTTTCGCCGAACGTGCCTCGCCGGTGCAATGGGCCGGGCCCAAGCGTTTTCACCAGCCGCCCATCAGCCTGGAAGAATTGCCGCCGATTGAAGCAGTGATCCTATCCCACGATCACTACGACCACCTCGATTACCAGGCCGTGCTCAAACTCGCGGACAAAACCAGATACTTCCTCACGCCACTGGGCGTCGGCGACACCCTGATCAAATGGGGCATCGATGCCAGCAAAGTCCGCCAACTGGACTGGTGGCAGGGCACTGAAGTTGATGGCCTGCAATTTGTCGCGACGCCGTCGCAACACTTTTCCGGTCGCGGCCTGTTCGATGGCAACAGCACGCTGTGGGCCTCATGGGTAATGATTGACGGCGCCACGCGGATCTTCTTCAGCGGCGACACCGGCTACTTCGATGGCTTCAAACGCATCGGCCAGCAGTACGGTCCGTTCGACCTGACCCTGATGGAAACCGGCGCCTACAACGTCGAATGGCCGCATGTTCACATGCAACCGGAACAAACCCTGCAAGCGCACATTGATCTCAAAGGGCGCTGGCTGCTGCCGATTCACAACGGCACCTTCGACCTGTCGATGCACGCCTGGTACGAACCCTTCGACCGCATCCTGGCCTTGGCCTGGGAGCGCAATGTGTCGATCAGCACGCCGCAAATGGGCGAGGCGTTCAACATCGCGTATCCGCAACGCGGCAGCGCGTGGTGGCTGGCGCTGGAAGGACAGCGGGATCAAGTGGCGACTCAGAGCGCTTGATAAGGTGCCGCCGGGCCGCCGGCAATTCTAGCGGCCCGCAATTAGCTAGCGGCGTTCATCCCTTGGCTGATTGAGATGCTCCGAGATCTTTGCGACAGTCCAGTCGCTGGATTCTCCCCGGAGCATTTCATCCAGCTCTTCCAGTGTCAGCCCAAGTTTTTCAGCCGCCTCCGTACTACCCAGGCGTCCGGTTTCGAGGAGCATGCCGATCTTCATGACGTACTCGGCATTGGCCCGCAGCGTGCTCGCATCGCGATCATCCATGTGCTGACACCTCACTCAACCATCGCATAATCCGCTCGCGCCACCGGGTTCGGCGTCGAGCCTTTCACATTCATCCCTCGGCCCGGCGCAAACCCGGGGAAGAACACCAACCCTTCCGATTCAAACCGGTACGCCAACGCCAGCCGCGTGACATCCAGCACATCGCGCTCGGCCTCGAAACGCTCGATGGCCTCCACGGAAACCCCGGATTCGCGAGACAACTCTTCCACACTCCAACCCAGCATCGCTCGGGCCTGGGCGCTGTGGGCCGGGGTGAATTGGAAAAGGGCAATACGTTCCAGGGTGATTTTCATCGCAAGAGAGGCCATGGTGTTCTCCGGGCTCGAGAGTGCTTGTTCAAAATGTACTGTGTTTTTGTACAGTTGTTTTGATCCCGGATCAAACTGATTTTTTGATTTGTGCTACTTCGCCGCCTCCATCCAGACGGACGGCGCTTGCCCCAGTAACCGGCGAAACATCGTCGAGAACGCCGCCGGGCTGTCATAACCGAAGTCCAGGGCAATGCGCGTCACCGGTTCACCAGCGGCCAGCCGCGCCAGGGCCAGCACCACACAGGCTCGCTGGCGCCATTGACTGAAACTCAGGCTGGTCTGTTGGCGGAACAGTCGGTTGAAGGTGCGCAAGCTGATGTGCAACTGATCAGCCCATTGCTGCGGTGATTGATGAGCGTCGGGTTGCTGCACAAATGCCTGACACAACCCCAGCAGCCGTGCATCGTCGGGCAATGGAATGTGCAACGGCAGATGAGTACTGCAGCCGAGTTCGTGCAGCAACAACTGCATCAACACCCCATCGCGACCCGACTCGTCGTACTCCAGCGGCACCTCCACCGCCGCCATCAACAAATGCCGCATTAATGGCGACACGCTGATCACCTGGCAACGACTGCCCAGATCGACGGCAGTGGGTTCGATATACAAACTCCGCGTGCTCACCCCCAGCATCAACACTTCATGGGCCACCCCGGCCGGAATCCACACCGCCCGCTGCGGCGGCACCACCCAATTGCCGTCATGGGTGCTGACCTGCATGACCCCCGTGGCGCCATAGAGCAGTTGTGCCCGTCGGTGCGTATGAAGGGGTAACAAGTGGCCGTAGGAATAATCCGTACCGGTCGCCACCACCGGCCGTGGCGTGGCATCCAGCAGATTGATCGAAACATTGAGCATCGAGCGATATTCAGCAATTGGCGTAAACGCGAACATTATTGGCGGACTTGCTGAAGCAGGCCAAGGCCCGCCGCTCTATCGTCGAGCACTCTTTCGTAATGGATGCACAGCGATGTTCTACCTCTTGCTGACACTCTTCGGTTGCATGGCCGGCATCAGCACCGTGCTGTTCGGCTTCGGCGGCGGGTTTGTCGTGGTGCCGTTGTTGTACCGCATGCTCGTGACCAGCCATGGCGCCGACGACCCCATCGGCCAATCGGCGATGCACATCGCCGTGGCCACCTCGACGTGCGCGATGATCGTCAACGCCTTGATTGCCACCCGCAAACACCAACGCGCCGGCCACCTCATCCGCGATTACCTGTGGCCGTTGGGCGGGTATATCGGGTTGGGCGCAATGGTTGGCGCTGTTGCCGCCATGTGGGCCAACGGTGAGGTGATTCGGTATGCGTTTATCGTCTACCTCGGCGTGACGATTGTGGACTGCCTGTTCAGGCGCGGTTTTCTTACACACCACCACAACCTGATCCCACGACGATTGGAGAAGGTTCAGGTGTTGGGCGTAGGAATCGGCGCCATCGCGGCGTTTCTGGGCGTCGGTGGCAGCGTCATGACCGTGCCGCTGTTAAGGCGCTGCGGCTTGAGCATGTCCCAAGCCACCTCAATGGCCAATCCGCTGAGTTTGCCGGTGGCGTTGGTCGGGACGCTGACTTACATGGCCATGGCCGGGCTCACCGAATTTGACCTCGGGCCGTGGTTTATCGGGTATGTGGATGTGCTGGCGTTTGCGCTGTTGACGCTGGGTTCGCTGCTGGGGATTCGGCTGGCGATGCGTTGGATGGGGCGGATACCGGATCGTCTTCATGCGTGGGTTTATGTCGGGTTGTTGGTGTTGGTGATGGTTAGCATGATGCTGCGCTAAAGCATGTAATGACGCTCGATTACCCGAAGCAACCCCGCCATAATCCGCGTCGCTTTAATTACGCCACGGATATTCCGTTCGGTGCGCTGCGACTTATTCAAGGATGGATCGATGCTCAAAGGATTGTTACGCCTGGCGCCCGTTGCCACGTTGTTACTGATGCTGTGTTCCACTGCGCAGGCCGAGGACGGACGACGCGTTTTCACCGGTACGCTGGGCAAGATGCCGATCGTGATGGAATTGGAAACGGCTAACGCTGAAAACATCAGCGGTCGCTACTTCTATCAGAAATACCGTAACGACTTGCGCCTCAGTGGCATCAAGAATGGCGAGAGGCTGGTACTTGATGAGGGTGAACAACCTTTCGATGAAAAAGAGCCTCGGCCTAAACTCCAACTGAATATCGAGCCCCATCGTTTATCGGGAGATTGGAGCAACGGGCAAGGGAAAACGCTGAAGATAGAACTGGTGGAAGCCACACCGTCAGTTATGCCGGCCGATACGCTTCCTTACCTCACCAAGCTTCATGATGCAGAGCCCTACGAGTATCTGCGCCTGCAAGGTCTGAAACTCAAACAAGGCAATACACAAACCTTCAGTGGTTATTCGTTGCAGTGGTGGAGTGAGCCGCAAACAAAGTTGACGATATTTGAAGTTGTTTCTGGCTACAGCCCTGAAGCGCGGGATCGCATTAATCGGCAGTTGAGAGAACGTTTGTGGCGGCAAGTCGTGGGGTATTACGGATGCCTCGCTGGCGGTAGCGATGCCTTCTATAAACAAACCACTCAACCGTTGTTGATCACACCAAACGTCATCAGCGTGAACGTCGAAATTGAGGCTAGCTGTGGCGGCCCTCACCCGGACTACAGCGAGGCGCCCATTAACCTGGATGCCAAAACCGGTAAGTCGCTGACGCTTGAAGATGTCCTCTGGGTTGGACAGGGCAAGCCGCTGGATTACGAAGAGTTTGATGACAAACAGTCCTCGGACGCACTCAATGCCTATTCCGAGTACCGCACCAAAGAACTGGCACCGTGGCTAGTTGGACAGTTGCATAAGCTTTATCCCGATCAGATACCGGGCAGCGACGAAAACTGTGCATACGGTGAAGAGGACCGCTGGCCGTTTCCTACTTGGTATTTCACTGAAAAAGGAATCAAGTTCGGGCCTTACTTCGCTCATGCAGAAGCGCCGTGTGCGTATGTGGAGTGGAGTGTTTTGCCTTATAGCCTCATCAAGCAACACGCCGGCGGCGTCGAGTTGCAATTGCCTTAAGACTGGAAACGGCCATTTACCCAAGGATTAACCGATGTTCAAAGGATTGAGTCACTTGACCGGCGTTATCCTGCTGGCCTGCCTGACGGTTTCTACTGCGCTGCGGGCAGAGGCGGGCCGTCAGGTTTACACAGGAACATTAGGCAACTCGCCCATCGTATTAGAGCTGAGCGCCGACGACCCCAAGGTGGTGAGTGGCCGTTACTTCTATCAAAAATACCGCAAGGATTTGCTGCTCAGCGGCGCCAAGGAAGGTATTGAACTCACCCTCCATGAAAGCCTTGACCTCAATAATCACGGCACTCCACATCCGAGTATCCGTCTCTGGCCCACACTTCACGGCTGGTCCGGTGAGTGGACCGACCCCGAAGGCAAAGTCCTGAAAATAGTGTTGGAACAAGCCTACATTGCACCAATACCCACCGACACATTGCCCTACCTCGCCACGCTGCATGACACGGCGCCTTACGACTTTCTGCGCCTGCACGGCATGACACTCAAACCAGGCAAAACCGAAAACTTCATGGGCTACACGCTGCAATGGTGGAGCGAGCCGCAATCAAAAATGCAGTTGTTTGAAGTGGTGTCGGGTTACCCCGCCGAACAACGTCAGCGCATCAATCAGCAGTTGATGGGACGTTTATGGCAACAAGTCTTCAACTATCACGAATGCCTCACCGGGTACGGCATGACCCACTACAGCCAAAAGGCCGATCCACTGTGGATGTCGCCCTCGGTGCTCAGTGTGAATATCAATGCCGAGACCAATTGCGGCGGGAATTACTCGGATGAGAACGACCTGCCGTTTAATCTCGACGCCAAAACCGGCAAGACCCTGGCACTGAATGATGTGCTGCGAATCGGTCAAGGCGAGCCGCAAGCGTTGGCGTCATGGCTGGTAGCGCAACTGCAAACGCTCTATCCCGAAGAAGTCAGCACGACGACTGACCGCAATGATGGCTGTGTCTATGGCGAAGAACCGTCGTGGCTTTCCCCCAACTGGTACTTCACCGACACCGGCATCAAGTTGATACCGGTTTTCTCTCACAACGAAGCCATGTGCCGAAGCGTCGAGTGGAGCGTCCTGCCGTACACCCTGATCAAACAACACCCCGGCAGCGTCGCGCTGCAATTGCCTTAAGCGCACCCCACCCGTTTGCGCTCTCTTATCCAAGGAAGATTTGATGTTTAAAGGTCTGTTACGGCTCGTATCCAGTGCCACTTTGTTTCTCACGCTGGTCTCAACCGCCCATGCCGAATTCGGCGGGCAGGTGTTCACCGGCACCCTGGGAAAAATGCCGATCGTGGTGGAGCTGAATACCCGCGACGCGAGCGAAGTCTCCGGTCGCTACTTCTACGAGAAATTCCATCGCGACCTCGAACTCAGCGGCACGCTCCAGGGCCAGACCCTGACGCTCAACGAGGGCAACAACCGCTACGGCGATGACAAGCCCCGGCCAACCCTGAGACTCAAACAAACCACCAACGGCTGGCAGGGCGAATGGAAAAGTCCCAAGGGCAAAACCCTCCCGGTGCAGTTGACCGTGGCCAAACTCCCAACACCGGCGGCGGACGCATTGCCCTTTATCGCCGCGCTACCGAAAACAGATTCTTACGAGTATTTGCGTGTGCAAGGGTTGACGCTCAAACCCGGCAAGAAAGAGACCTTCATGGGCTACGGCCTGCAATGGTGGACCGAGCCCGAGTCCAAGGTGTCCCTTTTCAGCGTGGAGTCCGGCTACCCGAAAGCGGATCAGGATCGCGTCAATCAACAGTTGCTGGGGCGACTCTGGAGCGAGGCCATCGACTATTACGGCTGCCAGTTGCGGGGAGGGGAAAATGCCGAGTTTGAACAAGGCGCCACCCCGACGTTCCTGTCGCCTGAGGTGGTCAGCCTGAACATTTCCATCGGCTACGATTGCGGTGGTGCGCACCCGGATTTCGGCGACTCACCGCTCAACCTCGACGTTCACACCGGTCGTGTTTTGGCGCTGTCTGACGTGCTATGGATTGGCGAGGCAGACAAACCCTCGACGACCACCGGCAGCGACACCCGTGCCAGCCATCAGCGCGACGTCCTCGTCCCTTGGCTGATCGAGCAATTCACCGCGCTCTATCCCGAAGAAATGAAAAAACCGGCCGAAGGCGATGATGACAATTGCGACTTCACCAACGAAGACGTTTGGGGCTACTCCAACTGGCACTTCACCGCGAAGGGCGTGTACCTGGGAAGCTACTTCGCCCGTTACCAGCGGGGATGCGACTCGCCGGACTGGTCGGTGCTGCCGTACTCGCTGGTCAAACAGCACCCCGGCGCGATCAAACTGGACCTGCCCAAGGGTTAATCCCTACTCCAACCCCGGCGCTTCACGAATGATGAAGTGATCCAGGTTCTCGATATTGGCATTAAAAACCTCGGTCAACTTGTCGGGGTTTTTCTTGCTCGGGAACTGCTTGAACTCCGGCGTCACGCCATAGAAAAAGCAGAACAAATCCTTGCCGCTTTCAATGGCGTGTTTGATCTCTGCCAGGAACGCTTTGCGTTTGCGGTAGTTGTCGATCAGCTTCTTGCTCAAATACACATTCACCGAATACGGCTTCTTCTTCGCCGCGTCCGGTTGTTTGAACCAGACCCGGTCTTCGAAATCGATGCGGAAACTCTGGGTGTAATCCTTGATCTCTTTGATCTTGCCCCAGTAAATCAGCCCCTTGTTGTCTTGCAGATACTCAATCTTCTTGAAGAAAGAACTGTAAGGCGCCGAATGCTCGCCAATCTTCAGCGGCATGCGCTTGAGCAACTCCTTGTCCTCGAAGTTCGACACAAAACACTCCACCGGATGGGCGAAGACACTGGTTTTGTCCGGCGCCGAGTCGCGGGGTGAATGCTCTGAGTGGTTATCCGCCGACGTGGGTTGCGGATCATCCCGACGCACATCCGGCGCGGATTCCGGGGAGGTTGGCTTGCGAATGTATTGACGCCGAGTCAGCAACAATTCCGACGGGAAATGCTCCTCGCGACCGTCATCCGTTTCCGCGCCGTCCCCCTCAACACCCGACGCTGGCGCTTTCAGGCTGACATAAGGGCAATCCGCAACATGGCGCGTACTGGGCGTGTTCTTGAAGTGCGGGGTGCGAATGTAATTCACGTTCTTGGCGTTGAACGTGGTCAGTACGTTCGCTGCATCGAAGGCTGCCCGGCAGGCATCGTTGGGGCATTGGAAGTGTTCTTTGGCGGAATCGAATTCCATGGTTTCGTCGAAATTCAAATCCCGCACGTCGTAGATCGACAGTTTGTCGTCGAGGCTTAGGCAGTAGGCGAGGTCGAATTTCATGGGGGGGCTCGGGTCCTTGAGTGGGGGAGGGTATTAATAGCGGGTAGCGAGTCATGGCGCACGTGTTGAATCAATCAAAAGGTTGAAAAGGCCGCCATCACCGAGAAATAGTGGCTTTTCGCCCTGTTACGTATTGAAACCCTTTGGTACTTTGACGGCGGTAGGAATATTCCTACGGCAATGTCGATGAAGGGCAGCACTCGTGGCGATCAAAGCGGTTTCGAAGGAACGAATAGACAAAGCGATGCTGGAGTTTGATCGTAAGTATCGGAGTAGGCGTGAGTGGCAGGGCTGGGAAAATAACCTAGCTCACCGTTATGCCATTCACGCGGGCGGCGAACTGTATCCGGCGAAGAAAATCGTATCTTTGGCGGCCGGCATTGCCGTAGGCGAATTCTCCGGTGGACGCCCGACCAACAGTTACCTGGAAAAGCGAGGCTTCACTATCGTGGAGTTACCGCGTGGGGAAGGCGAGCCGGTGTTGCAGTTCACGCCGGGAGCTGTTTACGACAGAAAAACTGAGATCAATGGACCGTTCGGTGGGAGCCTGCAAAGCGGCATTGCAAAGTCCGCTACCTATCCTGCGATATTTTTGTTCACGGGAGATAGTGGTGAGCAATACGGGTATGCCGATGGTTGGGACAAAGGCGCGTACCTTTATACCGGTGAAGGACAACGCGGGCCGATGACTTTCATCCGAGGCAACAGAGCCATCGCTAATCATGCGGAGAATGGTCTAGCGCTGCATCTGTTTAAGTCCCTCGGTAAAGGTAACGGCAACGAATACATGGGGGAGTTTTCTTGTGCCGACATGTTTGAGCGGACCCAGCCAGACGTGAGCGGCCTGGATCGGAAAGCGATTGTTTTTCGGTTAGTTCCTGTGGGCATTCCTGGTGAAATAATTGAAGCTGAAGAACGGGATGAAGATGAGGCTGACCTTTCTGGGTCTCTGGCTGCTGCGCGGTTGGCTGCGCTAGCTGCATGTAAACCTAGCAACGATGATCTAGGGCAATCCGCTCCGCGAAAGATCTATCAACGCAGCCGTAAGGTTGCGCACTATGTGCTGATGCGCGCTGAGGGTGAATGTGAGAGCTGTGAGAAGCCGGCGCCTTTTATGAAAAAGGACGGCACACCCTACTTAGAGCCGCATCACGTAAACCGGCTCTCCGATGGTGGGTTAGATCACCCGCGCTATGTGGGGGCTGTATGTCCAAGTTGCCATCGAGAAATTCATTCTGACCACTATATTCTGGAGCGCACGGGGCGTTGGTGAATGAGAGGCTGAAGCAGCGGTTAGAAGTAATTGAAGCTGATTGAGCGGCGCGCCCAGGCAAATGGCTTGATTCTCAAGAGTGCTCCAGTAGCCTTCTTTCTGCTCAAAGCATCGCCGAGGGTTGAAAACCCTCGGACGATAATCAGTTGACCGTCTACGAAAATCCCTACAGAGAATTACGACGTTTCATTCTGTCGATCCTACAAGGTCTAACCGACCGAATGCTTCAAAGAGTAAATCGCCTCCAAGACCTTCCGCCACCAAGGCTTAACCGCTGGAACGCGCCTTCGCGTGCGATTGAGCAACAGATAAGGCATATCCCGCAGCCGTATCCAACCTTCATCCTGCCAATGCAACAGACTCAACGACATCTCCGGCCAATCCAACAAACTCAACATCGGCCGATCAGAGTTCTTCGATGGCACGGCATCACGTAAGGCCGGCACCACTTGATGAGTCAACCATTCACGCAACAACCGATTCCCCGGCGCGTAGTGATAGACCAGTAACGCGTACACGCCGGACTCACTGAGCATCAGCCGCTTCTCTGGTTGGCCGTGGTAGTCGATCAGCAATGTGTGCCGCTGATCTTCATCCAACTTGCTGACCACGCGATCATTCAGGTGAAAGCCCATTAAACGACCGAGATCGCGGGCGCAGAACCATGGCTGGTTTTCCAGAAGGAGGGTATGAAGTTCGAGGTTTTGGCGGATGAAGACGGTGGGCATGTATGGATCAGACATGGCCGGCCTCCTTGAGCGGAAGCAGATTTTCTTCGGTGCGGATGTAGGTCATTTCCTTCAATAGGAAGGGAAAACTCTTAGGCATATCCATTACCTCTACTTGATAGCTTTCTTAGGGCTAAGGCGCCGGGAGTTAAGAAACCCCAAGTAGAAGGCCGGACATATTCCCCTTTCGGGTCTTGTATTCGCCCACTCCCGACATAGCAGAGATTTTTTCACACCCACGAGAAGTCCGTAGGCACAAAAAAGCCGCATCTTTCGGGAGCGGTCAGGCCGCTACTTGAGGCGTTTCTTAGGCGCCGGGGGGACAAGGTTATGAGGTTAACCCGATAGGGTCAAGCTCTGGATCTTAGCGTGGGTTGCTTCAAGCAGAAAAATAAAATAAATCGATTTAATGGTCGAGGAAGGCTGCGAAGCAAATAGTTGAGTAGATACATTCGGCAGCCTTTTGGATGTTAGAGTCTTTTGTTTAGGGCGCTAAGCATTAATTGTATGTGGTGTTTAATTTGGTATTCTTTGTTTTTCCCTAACCCTGACCAGGTACGTTTGATAGTATGGTCCTCATAAGCTTTTAAACTGCTATTCCAACCGAATTCTTTAGGTAAGCTTTTTACTTGTTGAGTTAACTTTTGCGCCATTTGTAGGAACTTTGTCTCTGCATCGCTGACATCTCTGTCCGTATCATCTGAGACAAAGTGCTCTATCCATATATCT
>NZ_JBAGKV010000050.1:0-26952 GCF_037049705.1 Janthinobacterium sp. LPB2021202312-11-4
TTGAACTCCAAATGGTTGGAGTATCAAAAAAACGGTGGGTACTTCAGACCTTCCCTAAATAGTCGTAACTATTTTAGTACCCCGTGCTTATTCCCCAAGTTAACCCCTGAATTACTTTTTAATCTTTTCTAGCTATTAAGCCCCGCCTCTATACTGGCCACGTTCTCCAACTCGCTAAATAAGGACGTTCCATGCCTCCACGCCTTTTACTGGCCGCGCTGTTCCTGGCGGTGGCCGGTTGTGCTACCCCGCCACCTGTTTCGGTTCATACGAAAGACCCCGCCAGTTCGACCTTGCAAGGCGATGCCTCGCGTCCGGCACAGGCGCAATGGTTGCGCACCGAGTTGTATTTCTCGGTAGGGCCATTGGAAGGCAAGGATGGTGTGATCAGCCCCGCGCGCTGGCGCGAGTTTCTCGATCAAGAAGTCACGCCACGTTTTCCGGACGGCTTCAGTGTGCTCGATGCCTATGGCCAGTGGCGTGACCACGGCGCCAAGGAGCCGGAGCGCCTGGGCACCAAGGTGATCGTGATTCTTCATGAGAACGACGCCAAGCGTGCCAAGGACATCGAAGCGATTCGCCTGGCCTGGAAGCGGATTACCGGGGATCTGTCGGTGCTGCGCCTCTCGCAACCGGCCGAAGTGTCGTTTTAACCCAGGGCCCGTTGAGTCGCTGAAGACCAGCGGCTCAACCCACCCAGCAGCACAACGCCCAACAGCAACACGCCAATCCCCAGCAATGCGCCGTAGCCGACCACCGTCACGCTGGAATACAGCATGTACAGGCACAAGGCGAAAAACAGCAGCGGCAATAGCGGGTACAACGGCACCTTGATCGGCCGTGGCGTAAGGGGAAAGCGCCGGCGCAGAATCAGCAGCGCCAGGCTGCTCAGGCTCAGGAACAGCCAATACACCGGGGTCAGGTACTCGACCATGGTGTTGAAACCGCTCTGGGTAAAACTGCCAAACACCACCAGCAACAACGCCACCGCCCCTTCGGCCAGCAAAGCCTTGCGCGGCACGCCGTGGCGTTCATCCCAGTCGCCCAACCGGCGCAACTGCGGCACATCCCTGGCGGCGGCATAAGTGGTGCGCGCCCCGACCAACAACGTCGAGTTGATGCTGGCCACCGCCGCGACCCCGACCATCAACACAATCAACACCCCGCCCGGCGCACCGAAGGCCCGGTTCAACAATTCGACGGCGGGCGCGTTGCTGGCCGCCAGCCCCTGGAAGCCCAAACCCCGGACAAACGCCCAGTTCAGCGCCAGATAGATGCACATCAGTACGGTCAGGGCGCCAAGCATGGCGATGAAAATCCCCCGCCGACCATCGCGCACTTCAGCGGATAAGGTCGCCGCATCGCTCCAGCCGCCGAACGCCAGGAACACGAAAATCATCGCCGACGAGAACCCGGCCATCCCGGTTTGCTCCGGCGCGACCGGAGCAACCACCTCAGGCACTGCAACACCCTGCCACGCCAGCCAGGCACCCGCGCCGGCAATGCTGAGAAACCCTGCCGCCAGCAACACCACCAAAACCGTCTGGGTGATGAAGCCGATGTGCTTGCCGGTGAGGTTGAGCAGCACCAACGCCGCAATCACCCCGCCGGCGAACAGCCCGCAACCATATGGCCCCAGCGGCACAATCGCATTGAAGTAATCGGCAAACATAAACGCCGACAAGGCGATCCACCCGGTGTGCATCACCGAGAAGCGTGACCAGGCGAACAGAAAGCCCAGCCGTTCGCCATACGCCGTGCGCAGGAAGTGATAGTCGCCGCCCGGGTGGGGGAACGCCGTGGCCATTTCGGCAAAACACAGCGCCCCGACCATCGAGCACACACCGCCGAGCACCCAGACCAGGTAGAAGTACTCAGGCCCCACATTCAGCGCCACGGTCGGCGCGGTCTTGAGGATGTCGGTGGTGATCACCATGCCCAGCGTGACCAGCAATGCCTGGACCACCGGCAGGTGCCGCTTCGGACCGTCAGAACCCATACGTGGCGCGAGCGTAGTAGTAGGCGCCGTTGGTGCCGATCGGCGACAGCACGTCATACGGCAGGTTGCCGCCGTAGTTGATTTCCGACTTGGAGCGCTCCGGGTAGTTGTCGGTCAGGTTGTTGCCACCCACGGCAATATCGAATTTGGGGGTGAATTTGTATTGCACTTCGGCATCCAGTTGCCAGACCGCGCCGTAGGTTTGCTCCGGTTGCGAATCACCGAAATCGAACACTCGGGTGGTCTCGCCCTGCCGCGTCAGGCGCCCGAGCAGGCCCCAATGCTGACTGGCCCAGTTCGCCGACACCATGAAGCGGTCCTTCGGTGCAGCGTCGGTCAGGGTGTTGCGCTCCTCCACGCCCACCAGCGCATCGTTGCCAATGCCCAGCGCAGTGAGCTGCGACGGCGTGCCTTTGGTGCGGGTGACTTTGGTGTGGTTGTAGGTGTAAGCCGTGGTCAATCCCAACAGACCTTCGTACAACGGCTGATGGTAGTTGAGCACCAGTTCGGCACCATCGGTGCGGGTGTCGGCGGCGTTGGTGAAGAAGTTCACGTCGTGCACGCCGGCCACGCCGAAGTTGTCGTTGATGTACTGCTCCAGGGCGTCACTGCCGATGCGTTGGGACAGGGTCACCCGATCCTTGACGTCGATGCGGAACACGTCGAGGGACGCATCGAAGCGCTCACTCAACTGCGCAGTCACACCGAGGCTGAAGTTCTTCGAGGTTTCCGGGTCGAGCTTCTGGGCGCCGAGGGCGCGGGCGATCGGGTCGTTGACCGAAAGCACGCGGATATCCGTGAGCGTGCCGCCGGTGCCGAAGTTGCTGGTGGTGTTCTGGAAGCCGACTTGCGCCAGGGACGGCGCGCGGAAGTTGTTCGACACCGCGCCACGCAGTGCCCATTGATCGGTCAGGCGATAACGGCCACTGAGCTTGCCGGTGAGTTTGCTACCAGCGTCGTCGTAATGCTCCCAGCGAGTGGCGGCATCGACGAAGAAGCGGTCGGTGAGATCGCCGGACAGCTCGGCGTAGGTGCCGAACACATTGCGATCCAGATTCACCTCTTCGCTGGGGCGCAGACCGTTGGCGCCGTCGGCCCCGGTGCCAATGTACGAGGCTTCGTCACCGGCATAGGTCAGGTAGTTTTCGTAACGGTATTCACTGCCCACCGCCAGCACGAAGGAGCGCTCGGCCAGGCGCAACTCGCGGGTGAAATCGAGGTTGGCGGTGGTCTGGCGCAGTTCGTATTCCCCAGTGTCGAATCGCGTCGGCGAGTCGGCGCCCAAGGTCACGTTGAGGGTGCGGCGGGTCGCGGAGTCGAAGTGATTGCGCCCGTGGGTGACGCTGCTGTCGAAGTCCCAGTTGTCGCCGATCAGGCCTTTGAAACCGGCCGTGGCGGATAAGTCCTGGTTGTCACCGATCGATTGCGGCAGAAACCCGTTGGGGTAGAACTGCGGCTGCTCGGACGGGTAGCGGTAGAACTCGGCGCCGGTGGTGTGGCGCTCGTTGTAAGTGCCGAACGAGTAGGCCTTGCCGCCAGCCAGGGGCAGTTCGGAGTTGAACCAGGCATTAACGTCCCGCGCGATGCCGTCGCCCATCACGTAGTTGCGCTGGCCTGGGGTGTCGGCGAAACCATCGAAACCGGCGCGGTTGGTCGGGTCGCGATCCTTGTACTCGGTGCCTCCGCGAATGAACCCGCCCTCTTCGCCCAGGCGTGTGCCGATCTTGGCGGTGGTCATGCTGTTCTGGCCGTCGGTGGTGGTCTTGCCGATGGCGTCCTGATGGGTGTGGTAAGCGCCATAAGTGGTAGAGACTTCACCGCCCTGCGGGGCATCGTCGAGGATGATGTTGATCACCCCGGCAATCGCGTCCGAACCGTATTGCGCACCGGCCCCGTCACGCAGCACTTCGATGCGTTTGATCGCGCTGATCGGGATCGAGTTGAAGTCCACCGGCGCCGTGCCCCGGCCGATCTTCGACGAATCATTGACCAGTGCCGACGTATGCCGACGCTTGCCATTAACCAGCACCAACACCTGATCGGGGCTCATGCCACGCAACTGCGCGGCGCGCACATGGTCGGCACCGCCGGAGTTGGACTGGCGCGGAAAACTGAACGACGGCAACAGCGTCTGCAATGCCTGGCCGAGTTCGCCGCCACTGGCACCGGCGGACTTGAGGTCTTCGGCGGTCAGCACGTCCACCGGCACCGGCGAATCCAGCACAGTGCGGGCGGTACCGCGTGTGCCGGTGACGAGCACGGTCCCCAACCGTGTGTCGTCGTCGGCACGCGCGGCGGTTTCTTCGGCTTGCACGGGAAGTTGCGTCAGGGCTGTCACAACAGCCGCGGCGAGTAATGAACGAGAACGGTGATACATGGGACAGCTCCTTTATCGCAGCTAATACCCGGCCCGGCCGACTATAAAAAAGTTGGCAACAAGTGCACGGCAATGTCTGCTGTAGTTTTAATAATCCGGAAGGCAGTGAAGGCATGAAACAGGTGTAAGGCATGGCCCCTCTAAGTTAGAAGAGCCGATGCTAGACGAGGCCGTTATCGTTGGAAAAGAACCAATACTACTTAGGTTATATCGGACAAACGGACTGTTGATTGAGCAACAGTAGTTCAGCACACGACAACTGATAGCAACTAACAACTGCAACTTATATGAACGCCCCCTACGGTGGACAGGGGTTTAATCACTCAGTCTGCGACGGGAATCCACGGAGCACGCGCCACATTCGCAGTGTCACCAAACGCAGGTAGTTTCTGCGCCAGGTCGCGAACATTTTTCACATCCAGATCCACCAGTTGCTGACGGGTGATCAGGGTCGGCGGCACCAGCACTTTTTGCCCCGGATTCTCCCCGGCAATCAGCATCGCCAGGCTGCGCACGCTGATCGCCTCGGCCACTTGCGGGTTGACCGCTGCGGTGGCCGCCCAGGCGCTGTCCGGCTCTTTCATGATCTGGATATCGGCGGTGGAAATATCAGCGCTGTAGATCTTCACCTTCTTGCCAAGACCGGCCTCGTCAACGGCGATTTTCGCGCCTTTGGCAAATTCGTCGAACGGCGCGAAGATCACGCTGATGCCCGGATTGGCGCGCAACACGGCGCTGGCCTGATCGGCGACCGAGTTGGCAATCGGCGGGTTCAACGTGCCGAAACGGGCCTTTTCGATGATTCCAGGGTTCGCTGCTTTGACCTGGCTCCAGATCTCGTCACGGCGCTCCATCGGGGTGAAACCGCTGATGTAGACGTAACCAGCATCGAACTTCGTGCCGTTGTCCTTCACGGCCTGATCCAGCGCCAGCCGCGCCAGCGCATGGTGATCCTGCTCGACCTGAGTGACCTGCGGCGTGTTCAGATCAACGTCGAACGCGACAACTTTGATGCCCTTGGCGATGGCCCGGTCTATCGGGCCCTTGAGGGTTTCCGCCAGACCGAGCTGGACGATGATCCCGTCAACACCAAGGTCAATCGCCTGATCAATCATCTCGCGCTGACTGGCGGCTTGTTGCCGGGCATCGAACACGCGCAAGGTCGCGCCGAGGGCTTCAGTCTGTTTCTCGACACCGCGCAAATAGGCTTCGGTGAAGTCCCCGGAGAACAGATAACCCACCAGCGCGATTTGCACATTGCCCTTGTCGAACGGTACCGGTGCACCGGGTAATGCCTTGGCCTGGGCATTCAGCGCCAACGCCGAGAGCACGGCGGTGGCCAGGCAGTGACGAACAAAACCCTTGATTGATCGCTGCATACATCTTCCTTGCAAGACGTTAAAAGAAAAGCTCAACGCGCCCGATGCGCGAGGCCGAACGTGAACATCAGGGCCAGCACCAGCACCAGTCCCTTGACGAAATCCTGAGCGTAATAAGGCGCGTTGAGCATGGTCAGACCGTTGAGCAACGTGGCCACCAACAACGCGCCAATCAAGGTGCCGAAAGCGTTGGGCTTCTTCGCCCCGAGCACGGCAAAACCGATCAGCGCCGCGCCGAGGGCATCGAGTACCAGACCGTTGCCCGAGCTGACGTCGCCCCGACCCAAACGTGCCGCCAGCAACAATCCGCCCAGTGACGCAAGCAAGGCTGACAGCACGTAGGCCAACAATTTGAACCGCTGCACTGGCGCACCGGCCAGGCGCGCAGCCTGTTCGTTGCCGCCGATGGCGTAGAACAATCGGCCGATGCGCGTGCGCTCCAGAAACAGCCAGACCACCAACGCCACCACAGCGGTGATCAGCACCGGGATCGGCACGGTGTCCCACAACCGGCCGCGCCCGAGTGCCAGGAACAGTGCGCTGAACGTGCCTTCGGCCTCATCGCCATTGGGCAGGGTCATGCCCACCGCAATCGAGCGTCCGCCAGTCGGGATCAATTGCACACCGATCACCAGGAACATGCTGCCGAGGGTCGCAAGGATGTCCGGCACCCGCATCTTCACAATCAGCCAGCCATTGAGCAGCCCCACCGCGGCCCCGCCCGCGAGGCTGATCAGCACCGCTGGCACCGCGCCCCAACCGAGCACCACCATGACGTAACTGGCGATCATCAAGCTCATGGCGGCCACTGCGCCAATCGATAAATCGAGCCCGCCGACGGCCATGGTCAGGGTCACGCCCAGGGCCAGCAACGCGACAATCGACACCGACTGCAAGATGCTAAACAGGTTGCCGACCCGCAGAAACGCCGGTTCGGCGATGCTGAAAAACACCAGGATCAGCGCCAGCACCCAAAGCAACCCATAGCGGATCAGCGCTTGCAGCAGGCGCTCGGCGGGTGCGGGGGCGGTCGATAACAGCGAACTCGAATCAGGCACTCGCTCTACTCCTTGGCGTGGCATGAAAGGTTGGGACGGTGACCTCTACGCCAGCCAATGCCGCCACCAATGTGGCGCGGCTCAAACCGGCGCGAGGGTAGTGGGCGACCACCGCGTGATCGCGCACCAGCAGAATCCGGTCGGCGATTTCCAGGGCTTCGTCAACGTCGGCGCAGATCACCAGCGTGGCGCGACCACCGGCACTGTCGCGCAGCAACTGGCCGATTTCTCGGCGGGCGCGTACATCCACGCCCTGGAACGGCTCATCGAGAATCAACACCCGCCCTTCCCCCAACAACCAGCGGCCAAGCACGACTTTCTGCTGATTACCGCCGGACAACGCACTCATCGGCACATCAATGCCGGCGGTCTTGATCCCCAAAGCGGCGACCTGAGCCTCGACCGCCGCCGCCTCGGCCCGGTTGCGGATGAAACCGCCCCGGGTAAAGCGTTCAAGGAACGGTAAGGTCAGGGTGCGGCGCAGGGAAAAATCGGCAATCAATGACTGACTGGCGCGGTCCTCGGCAGCAAAGAACACCCCGCTGCGAATAGCCTCGCGTGGCGAACCGGGTTGCCAGTCAATACCGTCCAGTTGCAGGGTGCCGGCCGCCGGTTCGCGCAGGCCAAACAGCACCTCGGCGATCTCGGTTTTGCCGGCGCCGAGTAATCCGGTCAGCACCACCACTTCACCTTCGTGCAGGGTCAGGTCGAAGTCCTGTTTAGGCGGCGCGATTTTCGCCCCGCGCAAGCTCAGCACCTCCCTGCCTGCTGCGCGCGGTTCATAGACATGGGTGTCGAGGGCCTGACCGAGCATCGCCTCGACCGCTTCCGGCAATTGCCGGTCGCTGAATTCGCCGGCCAACTGGCCATCGCGCAGGACGATGGCGCGGTCGGCCACCCGTCGCAGATCGGACAAACGATGGGAGATGTATAGAATCGCCACCCCGCGACTGCGCAGGGTGTCGATCAAGCCAAACAAGCGCTGGGCCTCGACATCCGACAAGGCCGCCGTGGGCTCGTCGAGAATCAGCATTCGTGGTTGCAGGGCGAACGCCCGGGCCAGCACCACCAGTTGCCGTTCGGCCTGACCGAGACGCTCGATGGGTTGTTCCAGCGGCAGATTCAGCCCGAGGCCGGCAGCGATGCTCGCGGCCCGTTCGAACAGGCGCTTACGGTTGAGCCAGAAGTCCGCGCCGGGTTGACAGAGTTCATCAAGCAGAAGGTTTTCCGCCACGCTCAATCCCGGCGCGATGCCGTCGTTGACCTGCTGGTGCACCGCGACAATCCCGACCCGGCGCGCCGACAGTGGCGAAGCAAAATGCCGGAGTTGACCATCGATCCAGAGCTCACCGGCATCAGCGGTTTGGCTGCCCGCCAGAATCTTCACCAGCGTCGATTTACCCGCACCATTGGCCCCCAACAGCGCCACCACTTCGGCAGGGTAAATGTCCAGGCTGACCCGATCCAGCGCACGGCTGGCGCCAAAGGTTTTGCTCAGCTCACGCACACGAATCAGCGGCTCGGGTGCCACGGCAACAGGCGCACTCATAAAAGATTCCGGAACAGGATGGCGGCTAAAAAATCAACACACACAAAGGGTTGAAGCGAGGATTAAAAGCAATCTCTTATAAACATTCCAATAGTCCTATCGCATAGAAAATATTTTCTGGTTATAAGAAATCCCCTCAACGTCGATGAGCCAATGAGCGCACCAACCGATCGCCGAGGCTTTGCACGCTCTGTACCAGAATGACCAGCACCACCACGGTGGCGACCATCACCTGGTTGTTGAAGCGCTGGTAGCCATAGCGAATCGCCAGGTCCCCTAACCCGCCACCACCGATGACGCCGGCCATGGAGGAAAAGCCGATCAGCATGACCAAGGTCAGCGTGATCCCCGCCAGCAATGCCGGCAACGCTTCGGGCAGTAGCACTTTGAAAATCACATGCCAGATGTCGCCGCCCATGGCGAGGATCGCTTCGATGCGACCCTTGTCGACTTCGTCCAGGGCGTTTTCGACGATGCGGGCGAAGAACGGGAAAGCGCCGATGGTGATCGGTACTACGGCGGCGGTGCTGCCCAGGGTCGTGCCGACCACCAGCCGGGTCAGCGGGATCAAGGCAATCAGCATCACCACAAACGGCAGCGAGCGGCCCAGGTTGACCAGCCCTCCCAGGCCTTTGTTGAGCCGGGGCATCGGGTACAAGCCGCCCTGGCGGCTGATGAACAACAACACGCCCAGGGGCAAGCCGATCAACAAGGTAAACAACCCCGCCAGCAGCACCATGTACAGGGTTTCACCGGTCGCCGTGAGCACCAGTTGAAAGATCTCGTTCCAGTCGATCACTTTGTTCATGAGCGCTCCACCCTCACGCCACGTTGTTTGAGAAACGCCACCACCCGATTCAGTTGCAGCTCATCGGCGGGATGCCGGAACGCCACGCGCAAACGCCCGACCCGGCGCCCGCCGATGGACTCGACACCGCTGGCCAGCAGGTTCAGCTCCACACCTTGATGCTTGAGCTCATTAAGCACCGGCGTGGCCAACAGGCTGTCGAAAAAACTCAGGTCCAGGGCATCGTTGCCCAACGGCGTGCTGTAACCCGGCAGCAACGAGCGGCCGAGCGTGGAATCCGGGTTGGCCAACAGTTGTGCAATCGGCCCGGCTTCGACCAACCGGCCGTGGGCCAGTGACGCGGCGTGATCACAGATCGACTTGACCACCTCCAGCTCATGGGTGATCAGCACAATGGTCAACCCCAACTGGCGATTGATGTCGCGCAGCAATTCAAGAATCGAGGCGGTGGTTTGCGGGTCGAGGGCGCTGGTGGCTTCGTCCGACAGCAGATACGCCGGGCGCGCCGCCAATGCCCGGGCAATCCCCACCCGTTGTTTTTGCCCGCCCGACAGTTGCGAGGGAAAAGCCAGCGCTTTGTCGCTCAACCCCACCAAATCCAGCAACTCGCGCACCCGCGCCTGCCGCTGGGCTTTGCCGATACGGGCAATTTCCAGCGGCACGGCGATGTTGTCGAAGACGTTGCGCGAGTGCAGCAGGTTGAAGCCCTGGAAGATCATGCCGATGCGCTGGCGTTGCCGGCGCAGTTCGATGTCGGACAGCGCCGTCAAGTCTTCGCCATCCAGCAGAATGCGCCCCGAGCTGGGGCGCTCGAGCAGATTGAGGCAGCGCAGCAGCGTCGACTTACCCGCCCCGCTGCGCCCGAGTATCCCGTAGATCGCGCCATCGGGGATGCTCAGGGACACCTGATCCAGCGCAGGTGCCTGCCCTGACGCGTAGGTTTTGCTCAACTGCTCGACGACGATCATGGCTTGGCAGCCGCCACGGCCACCGGACCGACCGGAATCACCGAACCGGAGAAGTTGTCCGTGATGAACTTGGCCACTTCCGGCGACGTCAGGTCTTTGGCCAGTTGCTTGATCCGTGGGTCGTCCTGCAATTTTGGCGTGGTCACCAGAATGTTGGCGTAAGGATTGTGCTCGGCTTTTTCCAGGCCCAACGCATCCTTGGCCGGAACCAGGCCGGCCTCCAGTGCGTAGTTGCCATTGATCACCGCGAGGTCTACGTCATCGAGGGCGCGGGGAATCTGCGGTGATTCGATTTCGAGGATTTTCAGCTGTTTCGGGTTCTCGGCGATGTCCTTCGGGGTGGCCTGATCGGTGGCCGGGTCGTTGAAGCCAGCCTTGAGCTTGATCAAGCCGTTGTCCTGCAACAGGTACAGCGCACGGCTCAGGTTGGTGACGTTATTCGGGACGGCCACCGTGCCGTTTTGCGGGACCTGGGCGAAGGTTGCGTGCCGGTGGGAGTAGATCCCCAGCGGTTCGATGTGCACCGTGGCGGCCACTGCGAGTTTTTCGCCGAGGGCCTGTTCCTGGGATTTCAGGTACGGCAAGTGCTGGAAGTAATTGGCATCGACATCGCCATGCACCAGCAGCTCGTTGGAGTTCACGCCGTTGGGGATCTCGATGATTTTCAGGTTCAGCTTCGGGTCGATTTTCTGCACGTAGGCGAGAATCTGCGCGTGGGGTACCGGGTCTGCCGCGACTCGCAGGGGCTCCAGGGCCAGCGCATTGAAAGAAGCCACCAGAGCGCCGAACACAGCCAGGGTCAATCCTGTTTTCTTGAACACACTCATCGTCCTTTGAGGGTTAGGCAGTCAGTGCATTAGGGATCAGGGCATCAGCGTAAAAACGCCGGGCGACATCGGGATGGGAACGTAGGCGGCCCTTGAGGTAATTCCAGCCAACATCACGAAACAGCGGATTATCGGGGTCACTGGCCGGGCCTCGCGCTTCACGCAACAGCGCGGTGGGCAATGGGTACAGCGGTACCACGGCATCGAGTTGCGCACCGAGGAAGAACGCAATCGACAAGCGCTCGCTGCCCTTGGGCGGCGACTGCACCCGGTGCACCGTGGCGCGCAGATAGCCGTTGGTGGCCAGCTCAAGCAATTCGCCGATATTCACCACCAGAGTGTTGTCCCGAGGCAACGCATCGATCCAGCGCCCCTCCTCGATTTCGACTTGCAGGCCGGCCTGCTGGTCTTGCAGCAAGAAGCTCAGGAAGCCCGAATCCTTGTGCGCACCGACGCCCTGGTGGCTGGCGTCGGACGCCTGCCCCGGGTAGCGCATCAGCTTGATGTGTTCATTGGGCTTGTCGCCGTACAACCGGTCGAAAGCGTCTTGCGGCAATGCCAGCGCCTGGGCGAACGCCTGGAGCAGGCGCAGCGACATGCGGGTCATGGCGTGCTGCCAATCCAGCAGCAACGGCTTGAGCGCCGGCAATGTCGCCGGCCATTGATTGGGGCCTTGCAGACGAGCCCAGTACGGGCTGTTTTCGTCCTGCGGCAATACCTCGCGTTCGGCGCCCAGATCGAACTGCTCGCGCAAATCCGGTTTGCCGCGCGTGATCTCCGAGGCCGCGCGGTTGTAGCCGCGAAAGTGTGGCGAGTTGATCATGCCCACCGCTACTTTCTCGCTGTCCGGCAGGGCAAAGAATTGGCGGGCGTGGTCCTGCACCTGTTTCAGCAAATCGCGGTCGATGCCATGGCCGGTCAGGTAGAAAAAACCCACGTCCCGAGCGGCGTGGCGCAGGTCATCAAGAAAACCCTGGCGCTGGGCCGGGGTGCCCTCGAGCAATGACAGATCGAGGGTCGGTAAGGCACTGATGTCCAATGGCTGAGGCATGGTTCACTCCCCTGTGAAACGGTATTTGTCTAACGATGGATCCAAGCTAAACGATCTTAAAAACCGTTAATAAATATCTTTTTTGCATTAGCTTAGGTTCGCTTCTCGTGGGGTCTTCGGGTTTTGGAAGCACAAAAACGCCCCTGTCATTGAGACAGGAGCGCTCCGGCGGGTGAGGTCAATCGGCGTGGGTCTACTGGGTTGAAGCGGATCGACTCAGGGCCAGCGACTCGTTGGAAAACACTTGGGCATCGGTGAATTTCTCCACGACGACCCGATGGGGAAAGATCTTCTTCTCGACGAACAAATCATCGACCTGTTGCAAGGCCTGCACGTCCCTTGGCTCGACCGGCACCAGCGATTCATCGCCCCAACTGCGCAGCCGTTGGGAAACTTCAAGCGAAACATCGTTGGCCTTGGCGAACACCCGCGCGTATTCATCGGGGTTTTGCCGCGCCCATTCGAACGCCTTGGCGAATCGCTGCAACACGTCGCTGAGGGCCTGGCGCTTGAGCGGGTCGGTGAGCACTTCATCGGACGCGGTGATGAACGTCAGCCCGGTGTTGATCCCTTCGCCAGTGATCAGCACCCGCGCGCCCTGCTGCTCGGCAAACGCTTGATAAATACCGAACGTGGCCCAGGCTTCGATCTTGCCGGCATTGAATGCCGACAGCGCATCGGTGGGCAGGACAAAACCGACGTTGACGTCCTTTTCATCGACCCCGGCATTGGCCAGCGCACGAATCAACAGGTACTGGGAAATGCTGCCTCGGGCCGACGACACCACCACGTTGCGCCCCTTTAAATCGGCGACGCTGTGAATCGGCGAATCCGCCGGGACCAGAATCGCAATCCCCCGCGACTGGCTGCGCCGTACCGCGACAATCCGCAACGGCGTGCCCCCGGTGGCGGCCGCCAGCACCGGCGTATCACCGGCCGGCCCGAGATCGACAGCCCCGGCGCGCAGGGCTTCAAACAGCGGCGCGGCGCCCTGGAAGTTCGCCCACTGGACTTTGTAGGGAATGCCCTCCAGCGCGTTGGCGGCCTCGACCACCGTGCGCAAACCCTTGGCTTGATCGCCGAGGATCAGCGTGACGCTGGACAGGTCCGCTTTCGCTGGTGGCTCGATAGCGTCACCGCAACCACCGAGCAACAGCGCGGCGCCTGCGAGCAGCGCCATTGCCGATGTCCATCGACGTCGATCAAGCATGGGCGAAACGCCGAACCGTGGTCTGGCGCTCAGCCACCGCAGCGGTTTCCACTTCGACGCCCAACAGGCTCAACAACCGCGCACGGATGGCCTGGAAGCCGTCCTGCCCCGTGTCGCGAGAACGCGGCAAATCAATGCTCAGTTGCTCGGCAATCTTGCCGTTGGCCAACACGATCACCCGATCGGCCAGCAGGATCGCTTCGTCGACATCGTGGGTCACCAGCAGCACGGCCGGGGTGTGTTTGCGCCATAACTCGATGATCAGCCGATGCATCTTGATCCGGGTCAGGGCATCGAGGGCGGCGAACGGTTCGTCGAGCAGCAACAACTTCGGTTCGCGCACCAGGCCACGGGCCAAAGCGACCCGTTGTGCTTCACCGCCGGAGAGTGTCGCCGGGTAGGCTTCCAAACGATGGGCCAGCCCGACTTCAGTCAGGGCCTGCACGGCGCGGTCCTTGGCGTCCGGGACCCGCAGGCCGAGGATTACGTTTTTCCAGGCGCGTTTCCACGGCATCAAGCGTGGCTCCTGAAACACCGCCGCCCGGGCCTTGGGCACCAATAACTGACCGCTGTCGATACTGTCGAGCCCGGCCAGGCTGCGCAATAAGGTGGTTTTGCCGGAACCGCTGGCCCCGAGCAACGCGACGAATTCGCCCGGTGCGATGTCCAGGTCCAGGCCATCGATGACCCGTTGTTGGCCGAACTGACGCACAACGTTGCGCAGTTGAACCGGTGCGTCTGATTGCAGGTGTTTTGCCGCGAGAGTCGACATGTCAGTTCCTCACAAAAGATGGGCGCCAGGCCAGGGCGAAACGCTCCAGCGTGCGGATCAGTCCGTCGATCAACAAACCGAGGACGCTGTAAATCAGCAGGCAGATGACGATCACATCGGTACGCATGAAGTCCCGCGCGTCACTGGCCAGAAAGCCGATGCCGGCGGTGGTGTTGATCTGCTCGACAAACACCAGGGCCAGCCAGGAAATCCCCAGGGAATAACGCAAGCCGACAAAGAACGATGGCAAGGAGCCAGGGAGGATGACGTGCCAGATCAACTCGCGACGATTCAGGCCCAGGGTGTTGGCGGCCTCAATCAGTTTGGGGTCGATGTTGCGAATGCCGGAGAACAGGTTCAGGTACACCGGGAAAGTAGTGCCGGTAACGATCAGTGCAATCTTGGTGAACTCGCCGATGCCGAACCAGAGAATGAACAACGGCACCAACGCCAGCGAGGGAATGGTGCGCAGCATCTGCATTGGCGAATCGAGGATCACCTCGCCGCGCTTCGACAGGCCGGTGATCAGCGCCGCGACCACACCGATGCTGACCCCGATGCTCAAGCCCAGCAGTGCCCGTTGCAGCGAGACCAGCAAATGCTTGCCGAGCTCACCCGACACAATCATGGCCCAGAGGGTATCGCCGATCTGCGACGGCGCGGCGATGATCCGCTGCGGGATCAGGCCGAACCGCGACGCCAGTTCCCACAACAACAGCAGCGCAATCGGGCTCAGCAAACGCAGAAGGACTTCAGGGGTTCGCCAGTTGCGCAGCCAGTTGGGCGCCAGCCCGGATGCCGTTGGGCGATCCGCAGCCTTGTTGACGGAAAATGAGCTGCTGGCGCTCGGCGTATCGAACGTCTTTTCGGTCATCAGGCTTCCTTCCTCATAAAGAATATGGCTTCGGATTCATGCTATTCGCATAAAAAACCTCAGTGAAATTCTTTTTGGGAATAACCTAATATGATTAAAAATCAGATAGAACATTATCCAGATAAATTATTTGCATAATTAAAACCCTCAGCCCGCGCCCTACGCCGGCTGTACCTGTGGCGCGGATTAAAATGCGTATTACTGATATCTATAAATTACTATGATTCATTTAATTAATAATTAACTTAGAACAAAACGGCATTTCACAGCCCTGCCCCGCTGCGCCTATTTTCGATACCACGGACCGACCCCCTGCCAGGTGGAGGCTTGAATTTCGCCTATCCAATGACAAGGAATTGAGCATGAGCATCGAATTTATCGGCTACATCGGCGGCCACCATTCTTCGGAAATCCATCCGCGCAGTGGCCCGGTGTTGCAACCCGAGTATGTGGAGACGGTGGCCCGCGCCCACGAAGAGGCCGGTTTCGACCGTGCCCTGGTGGCGTTTCACTCCAACAGTCCGGACAGCACGCTAATTGCCTCCCATGCCGCCAGCGTGACGAAAAAACTGAAGTTCCTGATCGCCCATCGCCCGGGTTTTGCCGCGCCAACCCTGGCCGCGCGCCAATTCAACACCCTTGATGTCTTCAATGGCGGACGCACCGCCGTGCACATCATTACCGGTGGCGATGATCGCGAACTGCGCGCCGATGGCAGCCACCTCGGCAAGGACGAGCGCTACGCTCGCACCGATGAATACCTCGATGTGCTGCGCCAGGAATGGACCCGCGAGAAACCCTTCGACTATCAGGGCAAGTATTACCAGGTCGAGGGGGCGCACTCGGCCGTGAAGTCGCCGCAACAGCCGCACATCCCGCTGTATTTCGGCGGTTCGTCAGCGGCGGCCATCGCGGTGGCGGGCAAGCACGCCGACGTTTACGCGCTGTGGGGGGAAACCTACGAACAAGTGCGCGAAGTGGTCAATCAGGTGCGCGCCGAAGCGGCCAAGCATGGGCGCAGCATTCGTTTCAGCCTGTCGTTGCGCCCGATTCTGGCGGACACCGAAGCACAGGCCTGGGAACGGGCCGAACTCATCCTGCAACAGGCTACGGCCCTGGCTGAACAGAACGGCTTTGTGCGTCGCGAACCGCCGAACGAGGGTTCCCGGCGTTTGTTGGCGGCTGCCGCTCAAGGTTCGCGACTGGACAAACGCCTGTGGACCGGCATTGCCGGCCTGCTGGGCGCCCAAGGGAATTCGACCTCGCTGGTGGGCACACCGGAACAAGTGGCTGAAGCTTTGCTCGACTACTACGACCTGGGCATCACCACGTTCCTGATTCGTGGCTTTGATCCGCTGAACGATGCCATCGATTATGGCAAACGCCTGATCCCGCTGACCCGCCAGTTAGTGGCCGAGCGTGAACGGCAAGCGGCGGAGAAAGTGGCCTGATCACCGGCGATTCCGCATAAACGAAAACGGGGCTTACCTTGCGGTAAGCCCCTTTTTTCGTCGTAACACTGAGTACCAGGAAAGCGCCGGACATCAAGCCGGGTTTTTCACACTCGGACGCTCACCGACTTTCGCATTCCAGGCCACCAGCGCCGTGCATTCCTCCGGGATCGCGATCTGCGCGAAGCCGGCGAAGACCAATCCCGCCCACACAGTGATGTCCGCCATCGAAAATTGCTCGCCTGCCACGTAAGGCTGGGTTTTCAACACTTGGTCGAAGTACTTCATACCCTTGATGGCCTTGTCGCGGTGCATCTCGCCCCAGACAGCGCGGTCGCTCCATTCGGGCTTTTTGTACGGTTTGAGCTGCGGCCCGAGGCCGTCGGTGGCGTGGTGGAAATAGATGCCGATGGCGTCGATCAACTGATCGTCGGCGCGTTTCTGCATCATGTGAATCAGCCCTTTCTCTTTCGCCGTGGTGCCGGTGAGCGTGGGGTTGCCTTCAAGGTTGTCGAGGTACTCGGTGATGGCCGTGCATTCGGCCAGGTAAGTGCCGTCGTCCAGTTCCAGAACCGGCACCGTGCCCGTCGGGTTGATTGCCAGAAACGCCGGTTGCTTGTGCTCGGCGGCCGGCAAATCGACCTTGATGAACTCGACTTTGGAGGCCAGATGCTTCTCGGCGATGACCACTCGAACGCGTAACGGGCTAGGAAAACCGGGGATGTCGTAGATCTTCACGTGAACTCCATTGCTATCTATCTATCGGGAGGTAGACAATGCGGCCAGCGATCATTCAGGTCAATAGATATCTATCGGTAGGTAGGCAAATACATCATGACGGCAACAGACACCAAGCAGACGATCCTTGAAGCCGCCCGCCGGGTTGTGCAGGCACGCGGCTACAACGCGCTGAGTTTTCGCGAATTGGCCAAAGAAGTCGGGATCAAAAGCGCGAGCATCCACTACCACTTTCCCACCAAGGGCGATTTGGGCGCGGCATTGGCCAGGCGCTACACCGAAGACACCGTCGGTTATCTGGATCAGTTGCTGGCGCAATCCAACGACCCCACGGCGATGATGAAGGCCTACACCGGCGCCTTCCGCGCCGCCCTGGAAAACGATAACCGCATGTGCCTGTGCGGCATCCTGGCGGCCGAGCACCATGACCTGCCGGTGGAAGTGCGGGTTGAAGTGGATGGGTTCACCGACGCCAACGTCCGGTGGTTGGCCCAGGTGCTGGCGCTGACGCAACCGGACGCCCGGCCGGAGGCGCTTGGACGGCTGGCCTTGTCGGTATTTGGCGCCATTCAAGGGGCGCAACTGGTGTCCCGTGGACGTAACGATATTTCGGTCTACGACCAAATGATCGAGTCTTATCGAGTGGCCGGTTTGATCCCTTGATGGCGGCTTCGAAAGCATGATCTGCTAAGGTCTTTCCACATTGCATTGATGACGATGACCTCACTCATGGACAACCAAATCCCTGATCCGCAAGCCGTCTATAGCCCCATCACCAGCAGCGCGATTTTCATCGTTGCCACCGTGGCGCTCGGTACTGAGCCGGCCAACACCGTGCGAGCCTGGTGCGAAGACGTCGCTGCCCTCACCCGGTCAGTCGGCAAACGTGTGCCCTCCGGCAACTTGTCATGCGTCTGCGGCTTTGGTTCGAATGCCTGGGACACGCTGTTCGGCGGCCCGCGCCCGGCCTCGCTGCATCCGTTTCGCGAGTTTGGTGAAGAAGGACGCCATGCGCCGGCCACGCCGGGGGACATTTTGCTGCACATTCGTGCGGAACAGATGGACCTGTGTTTTGAATTGGCCACACAGTTGCTCACAGCGCTGGGCGATGCGGTGACGGTGGTCGATGAAGTCCAGGGTTTCCGTTATTTCGACATGCGCAGCATGGTCGGCTTTGTCGATGGCACCGAAAACCCCGTCGGCCGGCATGCGGTCGACTTCACCATCATCGGTGATGAAGACCCGGCATTTGCCGGCGGCAGCTACGTGTTGGTGCAGAAGTACCTGCATAAGATGAGCGCGTGGAACGCATTGTCCGTCGAGGCCCAGGAACGGATTATCGGTCGCACCAAATTGTCCGATATCGAACTCGGCGACGACGTCAAACCGAGCAACTCCCACAGTGCATTGACCACCATCACCAAGGACGGCGAGGAAGTGAAAATCCTGCGTGACAACATGCCGTTCGGGCGGCCCGGCGCGGGGGAATTCGGCACGTACTTCATCGGCTATGCCCGCTCGCCGGAGCCCATTGAGCTGATGCTGGAGAACATGTTCGTCGGCAGACCGGCCGGCAACTACGACCGTTTGCTGGATTTCAGCACAGCGGTGACCGGCGGCTTGTTCTTTGTGCCTTCGGCGGACTTGCTTGAAGCGCTGGCGGACCGCACACCTTAAATCACCAAGGGTGCACAACCTGTGGGAACGGGCTTGCTCGCGAATGCAGTGTGTCAGTTAACACCATTGCTGAAGACACACCGCAGTCGCGAGCAAGCCCGCTCCCACAGGGGGTTTGATGTGTCATGTCAGTCTTTGTAAGCCGTATCACTGCGCTCCAACTGCCGAATCAACGCATCCCAATGCCGCGCCACACCCGGGCCATGGCCACTTTTGAAGGCCTCGGCCTGCTTCTCGACCTTGGCCACCACCTCGGCCGGCGGGAAGACCAACTCAGCGTTGCCACCGGCCTGCGCCGCAATCTGAATATTGCAGGCGCGCTCCAGGCCATGCAGTTGCTGGAACGCGTGCTCGACACTGACACCGGCCGTCAACAGCCCGTGGTTACGCAGGATCAACACACTTTTGTCGCCCAGATCCGCCACCAACCGCTCACGCTCGTCCAGGTCCAGGGCGATGCCTTCGTAACCGTGATAGGCGACACGTCCGGAAAAACCGATGGAATGCTGGGAGATCGGCAGCAACCCGTCACGCTGCGCCGAGACCGCGATGCCGTCGCGGGTGTGGGTATGCAGCACGGCCTGCAGATCCGGGCGGGCGCCGTGAATGGCGCTGTGAATCACGTAACCGGCGTAGTTGATGCCAAGGCCGGTCGGGTCGTCGACGATAGTGCCGTCGATGTCGACCTTGACCAGGTTGGAGGCATTGATTTCATCGAACAACAGCCCGAAGGCATTGATCAGGAAGTGTTCTTCAGGCCCCGGGACCCGCGCGGAAAAGTGCGTGTAGATGTGATCGGTCCACTTGAACAACGCCGCCAGCCGATAGGCCGCAGCGAGTTTGACCCGCACTTCCCATTCTTCGGGTGTAACGCGCTGGCGGACATTTTTCGAGACGCTGGACAACGAACTGACGCTGCTCATGGCAAAACTTCCTGGATGGCCTTAAGAATTCCAGCCAGCCTATGGGAAGCCAAAAAATAATAAAAAGCACATTTTAATCTAAGCTAATTATCATTTTTTTTTATGTCTTCAACGCCAGTCATGCCGCACTCTTGATCTTCTGCAACGATCCGGCGACCAGTTTGCCGAAGGCATCCACTGGCCCTTGCAGGTTGCCGAGGAAGTGCGGGTAGATCAGCCACAGGTCCATCACCGGTTTGAAATCCTTGAGCGGCACCACCGCCAACTGATCGAAATGCGCACTGCGCTCCAGCAATGGACGCGGCACCAAGCCAAGGCCCAGGCCGTCGGCGACCAGCCCCAGTTGCAACTCGGTACCGAAGGTTTCCAGATTGATCCGCAGGGCCAGGCCTTGATCGGACAAGGTGCGCTGCAACCCGGCGCGGAAGCCGCAGCCGTCGGGGTTGAGAATCCAGCCATTCTGGTAAACGTCAGCCAGTTTGCACGGGCGCTTGGGCACCTGAGCCTTGGCGCAGACCACCACCAGTTCCATCTTGCCGATGGACTGGCCAACGATGTTGTCCGGGAAAATCTTGCCCGCCGGGAACAGCGCCGCTGCGGCATCCAGTTCGCCACGCTCGATCTTGCCGACCAATTGACTGCCCCAACCCGTCGCCACCTGGGCGCGCAATTCGGGGTATTCCATGCGCAAGTGTTTGAGGGCATCGAGCAGCACCACGTCGCCGATGGTTTGCGGCACGCCCAGGCGCAACAGCCCGGTGGGCGGTGCGTCGGTGGCGACAAGTTCGCGCAGCGCATCCATCTCCCGCAGGATCAAACGGCACTGTTCATACACCCGCGTTCCGATCAAAGTAGGTTTGAGCGGTTTGGTGTTGCGGTCGAACAACTCGACACCCAGCGCCTGCTCAAAGTTTTGCACGCGCCGCGTAATGGCCGGCTGGGTCAGCTGCAACGACTCCGCCGCATGGCTGATGGACTGGCAACGGATCACTTCGACGAAGGCATCGATATCATCAATTTTCATTTGGCCCGCACATAGAGAACAGTCAATAAGATGTCTGAAAAGCATAGTTCCATTGCTGGCATCTGGATAGCCCGAAGCGTACGTACGCCTCTATCGATAACGTCTAACGCTATTCAGATGGGTTCTAAATTCCTTTCAGCTATAACCTAATCATTAAAAAATAGCATATTAAACACAATCATTATGCTTAGATATTCTCAAACACCCTTCGAAGCAAACGATGGAATCGCCATGACCCAGCCCCGACACCCGGAGAGACTCAGAGCCTTCATAGGCGCCCTGGCGGAATTGATCGACAGCAACCCGCGCGAAGGCGACCTGCTGCACCGTGGCGGCAAGTTGCTCGGTCAATTGGTCAGCCATGACGACTGGCTGCCGGACGACTTTGCCCGACCCGACCCGGAGCGCTATCAGCAGTATTTATTGCATGCCGACTCACGGCAGCGTTTCAGCGTGGTCAGTTTTGTCTGGGGCCCGGGGCAACGCACGCCGATCCACGACCACCGGGTCTGGGGCCTGATCGGCATGTTGCGCGGAGCGGAGTATTCCCAGGGTTTCGCCCGTCACACCGACGGCACGCTGGTCCCCGAAGGTAACCGGATTCAGCTTCAACCCGGTCACGTCGAAGCCGTGTCGCCGAAGATTGGCGACATCCATCAGGTCAGCAACGCGTTTGAAGACCAGGTCTCCATCAGCATTCATGTCTATGGCGCCAACATCGGGGCCGTACGCCGCGCGGTGTATCAGCCTGATGGCAGCGAGAAATTGTTCATTTCCGGTTATTCCAACGCCTTTCTCCCCAACATCTGGGATCTGTCCAAAGAGAGCCAAGCCTTATGAGTACAAGCCCCGTCAAAAAAGAGCAGACCCGCTCCGTCGCCGAGATTCGAAAGGCTCTGTTGAACAAACAAGAACTGGCCCTGGTGGATGTGCGCGAAGAAGCGCCCTTTGCCGAGGCTCATCCACTGTTCGCGGCCAATATTCCTTTGTCGAAACTTGAACTGGAGGTGTATTCGCGGATTCCACGGCTCAATACCCCGGTGACGGTCTACGACAATGGCGAAGGTCTGGCGCAGATCGCTGCTCAACGCTTGCAGGGCCTGGGCTACCTCGATGTCGCGCTGCTGGAGGGTGGCCTCGACGGTTGGCGCCGTGCTGGCGGCGAGCTGTTTATCGACGTCAACGTGCCGAGCAAAGCCTTTGGTGAATTGGTGGAAAGCCAGCGTCATACGCCGTCCCTGGCGGCGGAAGAAGTTCAAGCGCTGCTCGACCGCGAGGCCGATGTGGTGGTGCTCGACGCCCGGCGTTTCGATGAATACCAGACCATGAGCATTCCCACCGGCATCAGCGTACCGGGGGCGGAACTGGTGTTGCGCGCCCGCGAACTGGCGCCTGACCCGGCGACGCGGATCATCGTCAACTGCGCCGGCCGCACCCGCAGCATCATTGGCACGCAGTCGTTGATCAACTCCGGCATTCCCAACCCGGTTTCCGCTTTGCGCAATGGCACCATCGGCTGGACCCTGGCCGGTCAAACGCTGCAACACGGGCAGTCTCGCCGGTTTGCGCCAACCAGTGAGGAACACCGCCACATCGCTGCCCAGGACGCTCGTCGGGTCGCCGATAAAGCGCTGGTTGGTCGCGCCACCCTAGTTGATCTGCAGCGCTGGCAACAGGAACCGGACCGCAGCACTTACCTGTTCGACGTCCGCACCCCGGAGGAATTTGAAGCTGGCCATCTCCCCACTGCCCGCTCAACTCCCGGTGGCCAACTGGTGCAGGAAACCGACCACTTCGCCAGCGTGCGCGGTGCGCGGCTGGTGCTGATAGATGACGACGGCGTGCGCGCCAACATGTCCGCGTCCTGGCTCTCGCAACTGGGTTGGGAAGTGCATGTGCTGGATGACGTGCAACCTGCGCATTTCAGCGAAAAAGGGGCCTGGCAGGCGCCGGTCCCTGCACCACCGCAGGCCGAAGAAATCAGCCACGAAACCCTGGCCGAATGGCTGACTCACGGCGACATCGCGGTGCTGGATTTCACCAGCAGCGCCAATTACGTCAAACGCCATATCCCCGGCGCCTGGTGGGTACTGCGCGGGCAATTGCGCGAAGCGCTGGCCAACATCCCCGCCGCGCAACGCTACGTGCTGACCTGCGGCAGCAGTCAATTGGCCCGTTTGGCCGTCGCCGACGTCGAGGCCCTGACCGGCAAACCGGTGTTCCTGCTCAAGGGCGGCACGGCCAGTTGGGTGTCCGCGCAACATCCGCTGGAGGATGGCGAAACGCGCCTGGCCTCGCCGCGCATCGACCGCTATCGCCGCCCCTATGAAGGCACCGATAGCCCTCGCGAAGCCATGCAAGCCTATCTGGACTGGGAATATGGTCTGGTGGCGCAACTGGCCCGCGACGCCACCCATGGCTTTTTTGTGATCTAAGCCACCTGACATGCCAACCGCTCAATGAACCTGTGGCGAGGGAGCACGCTCGCTCGCCATCGGTGATTCATCTGTCCCACCCAACATCCGACCCCTCTCCAGGCGGAGGCTGAACCCACAACCGAGAGGCGTTACACCATGTCTGCAACCTTGCACCGCACCGACCTGCACCTCCAACCGACCTTGCACGTCACCCGCCTGGAACCGACCATCGGCGCCGAAATCAGCGGCATCGATTTGCGTCAGCCGCTGACCCCGGCACTGCGTGATGAACTGCGCACCTTGCTGCTTGAGCACAAAGTCATCTTCTTCCGCGACCAAGCCATCAGCACCGAACAGCAGATCGCCTTTGCCCGTGAATTCGGTGAGCTCTACGTCCACCCGACCACTCAGCAAAACGACCCGACACAACCGCAAGCACACCTGATTGAAGCCCAGGACGAACGCAAACTCTACGGCCCAAGGATCAGCGGCCGTTGGCACACCGACACCAGTTGGCTGCTGCGCCCAACCCTCGGCGCCGTGTTACGCGCAGTCGATTTGCCACCGGTTGGCGGCGACACCTTGTGGGCCGACACCGGCGCGGTGTATCGCGCCTTGCCCGATGAGCTGCGCGAAGAAATCGACAACCTGCATGTGGTCCACGACTTCAAAAAGGCCCTGGACAAGGTCGGCTACGACTACCCGATTCTGGCTCACCCGTTGGTGCGCACCCATCCGGAAACCGGTGAGGATGGCGTGTTCATCAACTTCTCGCAGAATCCTTCGGTGATCGGCTGGACGCCCGAGAAGAGCAAGCAACTGATCGATCGTCTGCTGCTGGAATTCAACAAACCCGAACATCAAGTGCGCTTCAAATGGCGCGAAAACTCGGTGGCGTTCTGGGACAACCGCTCGACGCTTCACTACCCGGTCTACAACTACGGCGACTACCCACGCCGCATGGAACGGGTGCTGATCGCTTATGACGACATTCCTCATCGGGTAAAACGCGCCAACGCGGCCTGACCCCTGCCCCAAGAAAAAATCCGGCAACCCCTGTTATTCGCGAGCGTTCGCGAAGGGGTTCGCCTGTGCGTGCAATCTTTCAGGAATTGGTGTCATGAACTCATCCAGCCCCCGAGTGAAATACGACTATTACGCCGTCGCCGCTTTCAGCCTGTTGGCCGCCAGCCTCCAGGCCCACGCCGAGAACACCGAGCCGGACAAGACCTTGAGTACCGTGGTCGTGACCGGCAATCGCGGCAGTCAGCCGCGCACCATCACCGATAGCCCATCGCCCATCGATGTGATCAGCGCCGAGCAATTGCAAGCCAGCGGCAAGGTCGGTCTCAAGGAACTGCTCGCCCGCCTGCTGCCCTCCTTCAACCTGCCGGCGATCAACGGCGGCGGGACGTCCTGGTCGGTGCGCGGGGTGACCATGCGCGGCCTGTCCGGGGATCAGGTGCTGGTGCTGGTCAACGGCAAGCGGCGGCACAACACCGCGCTGATCAACAACCTGGCGCGCATCGGCACCGCCGCAGTACCGGTCAACCTCGACCTGATTCCGGTCTCGGCCATCGATCACATCGAGGTACTGCGCGACGGCGCCTCGGCGCAATATGGCTCGGACGCCATCGCCGGGGTGATCAACATCATCCTCAAGGAAAACGACCACGGCGGCAGCGCCGAAACCTCATTCGGGCGTTACGGCAGCGGCGATGGCGACACCGTGCACCAGACGCTCAACTACGGCCTGGCGCTGCCCAACGACGGCTTCGCCAACCTGGCACTGGACAGCAAGGAACAAGAACCTTTCGACCGCACCGGCAGTGCCACGGGCAATCTTTACTCATTACCCGGTTTCCCTGACAGCCGTGACCAGACCGTCAATCGCCACGGCTGGAACCCCAGCTACGGGCTGGGCCGGGAGAAAGTCACTAACGCCAGTTACAACCTTGAGCTGCCGTTGCAGGATGATTTGAAGTTCTATTCCTTCTCCACGGCCAGTTACATGGAAACCACCAAGGTCACCGGCAACTATCGGCCCAACGACATCACCTCCCTGGCCGGCGACCCGGACACGCCCTACCCCGACGGCATCCATGCCCAGCGGCGCAACCGTACCCTCGACTTTCAGGTGGCGGGCGGCTTCAAGGGCGAGGTCGGTGGCTGGAACTATGACGCCAGTTCTACCTGGGGCGAGGACGACTCGACCCTTAATGCCAGCAACACCCTCAACCCCTCGCTGGGGCCAACCAGCCCGACCTCGTTCAACCTGGCCTCGCAGATTTTCGATCAGTGGACCAACAACCTCGACTTCAGTCGCGGCTTCGACATCGGCCTGAAAAATCCGCTGCAAACCTCCTTCGGCTTTGAATACCGCTGGGAGAAATACCAGATCGAACCCGGTGACTTCGCGTCGTATACGCCGGGCGATTATGTGATCCCCAGCGGACCGTTTGCCGGCCGGACACCGCTGCCAGGGCTGGCCTCGTACAACGGCACCAGCACCGCCGACGCCGGAGAAATCAGCCGCAGCAACGTTGTCACTTACGTCGATCTGGGGCTCGACGTGACGGATAAATGGTATGTCGGCACGGCGGCGCGCTATGAGCACTACACCCAGGACATCGGCAGCACCTGGAGCGGCAAGTTCGCGACCCGCTACAAAATCACCGACGCTTTCGCCCTGCGCGGTACGGTCAACAACGGCTTCCGCGCACCGTCCCTGGCGCAAACCATTTATGCCTCATCCACCTTTACCTCGGGCGGCGTGGTTAATGGCGAGCAGGTCTCGGTGCCGGTCAAGGTCTTGCCGGTGGACACCCCCGAAGCCCAGGCCCTGGGCGCGGAAAAGCTCAAGCCGGAAAAATCCCTGAACTACAGCCTCGGGTTCACGTACGACCCGACGGCCAACTATCGATTGACCACCGACCTCTATCAGATCGGCATCCGCGACCGCATTGTCTCCACCAGCCTGCTGGGCGGCCCGGCGGTCTCGCAAATCCTCGTCGCCAACGGGTTGTCGCCTGGCCTTTTTGCCCAGTACTACACCAACGCGGTGGACACCCGGACTCGCGGCATCGACATCGTCAACGAGTACCGCCAGCAACTGGATGAGTACGGCCAGGTACGCTGGAGCGCCGCCTATAACTGGAACCAGACCAAGATCGAGAAGCTTCAGGACAACCCGGCCAAACTCACCAGCCTGGGCTCCAGCTACCAGTTGTTCGACCGGCGCCTGCAAAAGGACCTGACCGTCGCCACGCCACAATCGAAACTGATCCTGGCCGCCAACTGGAAAGTCACCGCCTACAACCTGAACCTGGCGTTGACCCGCTTCGGCAGTTACACCGAGGGCGACAACAACCCGGTGAACGATCGCAAATTCAGCGCCAAGTGGATCACCGACCTGGATGCGGCCTACGACCTGACCAAGCACCTGACCGTGGCGCTGGGGGCGAACAACCTGTTCAACGTGTACCCGGACAAAAACGGCATCAAGGACTGGGCCGGTGGCTACAAATACGGGCAGTTTTCACCGTTCGGATTTGGCGGGGCGTATTACTACACGCGACTGGCGTACAACTTCTGAGATACAGCCCCGTAGGAACGAGGCTTGCCCGCGAAAGCGGCTTCACATTCAACATTGATGTTGGCTGACCTAACGCCTTCGCGAGCAAGCTTCGCTCCTACACAGGCGCTGTTGCGTACACACATTTCGCACACGGCAAAGATCCTCCGTAGGAGCGAGGCTTGCCCGCGAAAGCGGCTTCACATTCAACATTGATGTTGGCTGACCCAACGCCTTCGCGAGCAAGCTTCGCTCCTACACAGGCGCTGTTGCGTA
>NZ_JBAGKV010000051.1:0-23548 GCF_037049705.1 Janthinobacterium sp. LPB2021202312-11-4
TTGAACTCCAAATGGTTGGAGTATCAAAAAAACGGTGGGTACTTCAGACCTTCCCTAATTCGTTTCGTCTGGAAATACTTTATATAAGGATGCAGTTTGTACGAGTCGCTGCTAGCATAGGTTTTGCGAGTGATCTTTATCATTCGAAAAGCATTCGTCGATACTTAAAGAAGCGACGCCGTTATTGATATGAGAGGGGTTGGTACGTATGCTGGGCGAGCACATAGGGAGCCAAAAAAACGAAGAGGTTGATATTCAGGAGCTCTTTCAGGCTCTCTGGAGTAGAAAGATTCTGATACTTGTTGTAATGCTAATTTCGTTGTTGTGTGCCGCTGCTTATGCTTATTTAAGCAAGCCGGAGTACGAGGCTAGAGGGTATGTGGTACCTCCGACGCAAAATGACATAGCGAACATTAACTATGGTCGCACGAAAGACTCTGAGCTTAATCCTTATACAGTGAAGGATGTATATGGGTTTTTTGTTGGGGCTTTGCTGGCGGAGTCGCTCCGTCAAGATTTTTTTAGTAACGTTTATTTGCCATCGCTAAGCGAGTCTGAGCGCCAAAAACCTCAAGATGTTATATATGGTGATTTTTCAAAGAAGTTGTCGGTTTCGCTGCCTGGTAAAGATCTTCCTGATCGTTATTCTGTGGTGGTGCAAAACAATAACCCTGCTGAGGCGGTAGAGTGGGTAAAACTTTATATTTCTCGAGCGAGTGAGTTGGCTAAGCAGGAGCTGATATCAAACGTGTCGCGAGAGGCCGAAGTATGGGCTCGAAATCTAGAACAGCAAATAAAAGCATCACGTGAAAATAGTCAAAAAACACGTGAGGATTCTATTGTAAAACTGCGTGAAGCTCTGCAAGTCGCGGAAGCCATTGGAATTGAAAAACCTCCAGTTATTACCGGAAGTCCTACTGTTGAAATTGCGGGTAGCATGGATGGTTCGCATATCTATATGCGCGGAACCAAAGCATTAAAGGCTGAGATTGAAAATCTGGAGTCTCGGAAGTCAGACGACCCATTCATTGCTAGCTTACGCGAAATGCAAGGGAAGTATGAGTTTTACAAAGGCGTCGAGATTAGGGCAGCAGACATTGCGGTCTATCGAATGGACGGTGCTGTTGAGCAGCCTGAAACGCCAGTGAAGCCTTTGAAGTCGTTGGTGATGGTGTTGGGGCTTCTATTCGGATTGATAGTTGGTGCTGGCTATGTCTTGGTAAGCTACTTGTTTGGTCGAGGTCATTAGTTTTTTAGTATGACTGCGTAGCGATGCACTTATTGCGGATTTTTGATGTGGGTATGGTTCCTCTTTTGATATGCGGATTGTTCTCAAGCTGAAATTTTTGATACTTGAGCGCCGAAAAAGGGGGGGCTGTGCCTTTTTTTTTTGCTTTTTTTTAGCTTTAGGCTGTCTTTTTTTTAACATGTTGGTCGATATTGGTGTGCTTGGTTTGTATAAAACCAGCAAGAAAGCGATGGCTGGTAGGCGGTGTAAAGCTGAGGCGCTTGAGTCGTAAGAGATTGAACGACCGTTTGTATTGTTAGCGGGGTGTTTAGCCCGTTGATCAAAATATCTCGCAGCAGCGCACGCTTGCCACGTCATGTGTATCGCTGATAGTCGGTGTTGAGGGGGCGGGAGATGATTTGGAGGGCGCCAGGCCCTTGGATTTGATGACGTTACTTGAATTGTGAAGCCCTTTGGGCGATGGCTTTGGCAAATTGAGACGGATGTGAATGACACGGCACTCAAGTAGCCGGTTTTTTGGTTTCTTTCTGCTGTCGCTGTTTTTTCAGTGGCTGGGCCGCCGGTGGTGAGGTAAAAAAGGCGGGAGTCGGCTTGGAAAAATGGTTGGCCAAGCTACGGCGTTATGTCCGCGCGCTTGTTGATGTTATGCTGCCAGACCGAAACGGTTGCTGTTTGGAGCGGCGAGAGTCCGCCAACGTGTAATCGGCAGATCAGGCAGCAGCACGGCAGTGTTGCTAGTTTTCGGGCCGATTCTCTGACTAAATAATGATATGGAATCATTGGTAATCTAATGACTTTAAAGATCTTGAGTGTTTTCGGCACGCGACCGGAAGCTATAAAAATGGCTCCGCTAGCTTTGGCGTTGAATGCAGACGAGCGTTTTGACGCTAAAATCTGTGTCACGGGTCAGCACCGTGAAATGCTAGACCAAGTGCTAGAGTTGTTTGAGCTTGAGCCTGACTTCGATCTTAATATTATGAAGTCAGGTCAGGATCTTACCGATGTGACGACTTGTATTCTTCAAGGAATGAAGGAGGTATTTCTTAGTTATCAACCGGATATCATATTGGTTCATGGTGATACTGCGACTACGTTTGCGACTACGCTGGCTGCATACTATAAGCAAATTCCCGTGGCTCATATCGAAGCCGGGCTTCGTACTGGGAATTTATACTCCCCTTGGCCGGAAGAGGCCAATCGAAAGCTGACAGGTGCATTGGCGTGTCTTCATTTTGCCCCGACCGAAGGATCGGAGCAGAATCTGCTTCGCGAGGGCGTGGCGTCGGACACAATTCATGTGACAGGAAATACTGTAATTGACGCTCTGCTCGAGGTCGTACAGAAGCTTGAGTCCAATGATTTACTAAAGAATAAGTTTTCTGAGCAGTTTAAATTTTTACCCAGTCAGCGTCGCGTTATTCTTGTTACGGGGCATCGACGTGAAAGCTTTGGTGATGGATTTGAAAGAATATGTAGTTCATTGGTTTCGATTGCCCACGAATTTGATGATGTCGAAATTGTCTACCCTGTCCATCTAAATCCAAATGTGCGTGAGCCGGTCAATCGCTTGTTGGCGGGAATTAAAAATATTCATCTCATAGAGCCATTAGACTATCTCCCTTTTGTGTATTTGATGAATCGTGCGTACTTGATTCTTACAGATTCCGGTGGTGTGCAGGAAGAGGCGCCTTCTTTGGGCAAACCGGTCTTGGTGATGCGCGACACTACTGAGCGGCCAGAGGCTGTCGAGGCGGGTACGGTTAGATTGGTGGGGACACAAGAAGAGAAGATAACTCATAATTTACGTGAACTTCTACTCGATCAAAAGGCTTATGAGGAAATGAGCTTTGCTCATAATCCTTATGGCGATGGTAACGCCTGTATGCGCATTGTTAACGTTCTTGCCACTTTTAAAAAGTAAGGTTCAGCTATGAGTTTTTCCACTATTTCTGTAATTGGTTTGGGTTATATCGGCTTGCCTACCGCAGCGGTTTTTGCTGCGCGAAAGCTAAAAGTTATCGGTGTTGATGTTAATCAAAAGACCGTCGATACCATTAACTGTGGGCAGATTCATATTGTTGAGCCCGATTTGGATATAGTCGTGCATGCTGCTGTCACTGAAGGGTATCTACGTGCCAGTACCCGACCCGAGCCGGCGGATGCATTTTTGATCGCCGTACCTACCCCTTTCAAAGATGACCATGCTCCTGATCTGTCTTACATTGAGTCTGCAAGCAAGTCTATTGCGCCAGTACTTAAAAAGGGTGATTTGGTTATACTCGAGTCCACTTCACCCGTCGGTGCGACCGAGAAGATGGCGTTATGGCTGGCAGAAGCGCGTCCAGACTTGACGTTTCCACAGACTCACGGCGAGGCATCGGACATTCGTGTAGCGCACTGTCCTGAGCGCGTACTTCCAGGTCATGTGTTGCGTGAGTTGGTACAAAACGATCGTGTCATTGGCGGGATGACACCTAGGTGCTCTGAAGCGGCGACGCGGCTGTACAAATTGTTTGTGGAGGGTGAGTGTATTATCACCAATGCCCGAACTGCGGAAATGTGCAAGTTGACTGAAAACAGCTTTCGCGATGTAAACATCGCGTTCGCGAATGAGTTGTCGATGATATGTGACAAATTTGATGTTGATGTATGGGAGCTTATCAGACTTGCCAACAGACATCCCCGCGTCAATATTCTGCAGCCGGGACCTGGCGTAGGTGGGCATTGCATTGCTGTCGACCCTTGGTTCATCGTCAGTCAGGCAGATGGTCAGGCACGACTGATCAAAACTGCGCGTGAAGTCAATGACTCAAAACCATCGTGGGTTATTGAAAAAGTAGATGCTGCGGTGGCTGATCATCTATTTAGTCATCCCGAGAAGTCTGAAAAAGACATTGTTATTGCCTGTTTTGGTCTCGCATTCAAACCTGATATCGACGACCTGCGTGAAAGTCCATCCCTGGAAATCACAAAAACCATCTCAAATCGTCACGCAGGGAAGGTGATTGTAGTAGAACCGAATATCGATTCTCTGCCGGTGACACTATCAAACGTTGAGTTATGCACAATAGAAGACGCGTTTTCTCGAGCGGATGTCTTGTTGTTGTTAGTGGATCACAAGCCATTCAAAGGTATCCCTTCATCAATCTTGCGAGGGCGTCAGATTGTTGATACACGCGGGATCTGGCTCGTATGAAAATCTTACCCGTTATTATGTCTGGGGGAGTGGGGACGCGACTCTGGCCACTTAGCAGAACTCTTTACCCGAAACAGTTTCTGGCAATTTCTGGGAGGGAGACGTTATTTCAACAGGCTATTGGCAGGCTTTTGAATATCGGCGGTCAAGGCTTCGATTTGCTGGCCCCATGCATCGTTGCCAATGACGAGCATCGCTTTTTGTGTCTAGACCAGATTCGGGAAATGAATGTTTCTCAAGCGGCTGTCATTCTTGAACCGATAGGACGCAATACGGCCCCCGCACTTACGTTGGCGGCGCTCTATGCACGGGATGAGTTGGGGCAAGAGGCTGATCCTGTCCTGATTGTCGTTCCCGCTGACCAGATGATCCTCGATATTCAAGTCTTTACTGATACGATCAGTAAAGCTGTCGATGTTGCGAAAGATGGCAGCATCGTGATCTTGGGGATTAAACCCGATCGCCCAGAAACAGGTTATGGTTATATCCACTCAGAGGACCCTTCTGACGTAAAAAGGGTTGATGCCTTTGTTGAAAAGCCAGAGCGGTTAACTGCGGAAAAATACTTAAAAGACGGAAGCTATTTTTGGAATAGCGGTATTTTTGTCCTGCGTGCGTCAGTTTGGTTAAAGGCATTGAAAAGCTTCAGGGAAGATATTTTCTCTGCCACTGAAACTGCTTGGTCGAGCCGAGTTCAAGATAATGGCTTTATTCGACCTCAAGTAGACGCGTTTTCCCTGATACCGTCAGAGTCAATTGACTATGCCGTAATCGAACAATGTACGAAAACGCCGAAGGCGGGCCTTACGTTAAAGATGCTGACAATGGATGCCGGCTGGTCTGACTTGGGCGCATGGGATGCAGTTTGGCGTTCAAGTGAAAAGGATGAAAAACAAAACGCCACTCATGGCGATGTGATAATTGACTCCAGCACCAATACATTGGTGTATGCCTCCCATCGGTTAGTAACAGCCGTGGGGCTTGAGAATATTGTCATCGTAGAAACTCCCGATGCCGTACTGGTTGCTGACAAGGATCGGAGTCAGGGCGTCAAAGCTATCGTCGAGGCTTTGAATATCAAGGGCAGGCCAGAATCAAAAGTCCATCGTCGTGTTCATCGACCTTGGGGTTGGTATGACAGTATAGATTCTGGCTCGCGTTTTCAGGTGAAGCGGATATTGGTGAAGCCAAAAGCAACGTTGAGTTTGCAAAAGCATTATCATCGTGCAGAGCATTGGATTGTCGTTTCTGGCACGGCGGAGGTCACCTGTGAAGATCGGGTTTTTCAGTTGAACGAAAACCAGAGTACTTATATTCCAATTGGCCATGTTCATCGTCTTTCCAATCCTGGGACCATTCCTCTTGAGATTATAGAGGTGCAGTCAGGAACATATTTGGGTGAGGATGATATTGTTCGATTTGATGACACTTATGGGCGTGTTTAAGGTTTAAATTTTTAGGGGCTGTTCAAATGCAGAAGAATGCGCTGGTTACCGGTGTTACAGGTCAGGACGGGGCTTACCTTGTCGAGTTGCTTTTGTCTAAGGGTTATAAAGTTTATGGGGCGTATCGTCGGACCAGTTCTGTAAGTTTCTGGCGGCTGGAAGAACTTGGTGTTCTTGGGCATGACAATCTTCACCTCGTCGAATTTGATTTGACCGACCTCTCCGGAACTATTCGTTTAATTCAGAATTGCATGCCGGATGAGGTTTATAATCTAGCAGCTCAAAGCTTTGTAGGTGTTTCTTTCGATCAGCCTATTACGACGGCGCAGATTACTGGGGTCGGTGCGCTTAATCTGCTTGAGGCTATACGAATTGTAAACCCAAAAATTCGTTACTATCAGGCTTCTACTTCAGAGATGTTTGGATTAGTACAGGCTGTCCCCCAGTCAGAGAGCACGCCTTTCTATCCACGTAGCCCTTATGGCGTTGCCAAGTTGTTTGCTCATTGGACAACAATTAACTATCGCGAATCGTATGATATTTTTGCCACTAGTGGCATCTTGTTTAATCATGAGTCCCCACTGCGTGGCAAAGAGTTTGTTACTCGAAAAATTACCGATGCAGTAGCGTGTATCGAAATTGGTACTCAGCAGGTTTTAGAGCTTGGGAATATGGATGCCAAGCGAGACTGGGGCTTCGCTAAGGAATATGTGGATGGTATGTATCGGATGTTGCAAATCGATACTCCAGAAACATTTGTGCTAGCCACAAATCGTACTGAAACAGTTCGTGATTTTGTTGCTATGAGTTTTAAAGCGGTTGGGGTTGATATCGATTGGCGTGAAAGCGGTGCGGAAGAATTCGGCGTTGATCGTCGAACCGGCGTTACCAGAGTTAAAGTCAATCCACGCTTCTATCGACCTGCCGAAGTAGAGTTGTTGATTGGTGATGCGTCATTTGCAAAAGAGCGGCTAGGCTGGAAACCAGAAACCACATTGGAGCAGTTGTGCCAGTTAATGGTTGAAGCTGACTTAAGAAGGGCTCGTAATGGTACCTCAAAGTAACGCTCGAATAGTTTTAATCACAGGGCTCTCAGGTTTCACTGGAAAGCATCTGGCGGAAAGTCTCACCGAGGCTGGCTGGCGGGTCGCCGGCCTAGGGGGGCAACGGCAAGTTTGTGAGTTTGATCATCTGGACGCGGACCTGAATGAAACTGACAGGCTTAGCGGTTGGATAAAACGGGTTCAACCTACCCATGTTATCCATTTGGCTGCCTTAGCACATGTGACAAGCAGTGATTCATTATCATATTATCGAGTCAATGTTCTGGGTACGGAAAGCCTTCTTAATGCTATTAAGGAGGCTGGGATAGCTGTTGAAAAAATCATTATTGCAAGTAGTGCAAATATTTATGGGAATGCGATCTCGTCACCCATTTCAGAGGCGGCGGAACCACTGCCAGTTAATCATTATGCACTGAGTAAACTGGCGATGGAGGCTCTTGTACGTAAGTGGTTTCCCCGTTTTCCTATATTGGTTGTTCGACCCTTCAACTACACTGGACCTGGTCAATCGGAGTCATTCGTCTTTTCCAAGATAGTGGGCGCATTTGCTCGTGGGGAAAAGGAAATCAGATTAGGCAATCTGGATGTTTCTCGCGACCTTTCTGATGTGAGATTTGTTATCGAGGCATATTCAAGACTTTTGATGGCTGATCAGTGTGGTGAATTTATAAATATTTGCTCAGGTCGGAGCATTTCCTTGTTAAGTGTAATTGATGAGATGGAGCTTATTGCAGGTTATCGGCCAAAAATAATAGTTGATCCCGCCTTTGTCAGAAATGATGAAGTTAAAGAGCTTTACGGTAGTCCGTCCAAACTCTTTGATGTGGTAGGAGCAATTGATGTGCCTAGTTTACATGATACATTGCTTTCAATGTATAAACAAAAAGGCTCGCATTAAAAATTAGTGTCTGGTAACGGGTTTGGTGCACTGTGCGTATATGTTTTTTTGCTAATATGTCCGCTCACGCTAATTGGCGGGAGATGTTTGATAAAGTTGAGTTCTATCGAGTCGATATTCGGATTCTTAAAGAGCTTGGGCACGAGGTTGTTCTGTCTGGAACACCTGGTACATTAGATTGGAAAGCAGATCTCTATTTTTGCTGGTGGTGGGGGCATTCACCACTTCCTTTACTCGCGGGAAAGCTACGTCGCCGGCCGGTTATTGTAACTGGAGCTTTTGATTACTCCACCTGTCGGAAGGAGATTCCAGGGCTGTGTTACTTGGATCGTCCATTGTGGCAGAAGGCAGTGTTACGAACCTCTTTGTTACTGGCTGATAGAAATCTTTTTATTTCAAGGTCAGAGTGCGACGAGGTTACATCTAATTTGCCGGTTAGAAACCCGGTTTATGCGACGTTGGCCATCGATACAGATTACTACTCTCCCGGTGAACATCCGTCGCTAGAATCAGATTATTTTTTTACAGTAACTTGGACAAGCCGCACAAATGCCATTCGTAAAGGTCTAATTCCGACGATAGAGGCGTTTGCAAAGGTTTCAGCTAACGCAAAACATCTTCGGTTGGTCGTTGCTGGTAAACATGGTGACTATCTTCAGGAATTAAAAAAACTCACGCAACTGCTTGACGTAGAAGACAAGGTGGAGTTTGTCGGGATGATTTCCGACGAAGAAAAGCTTCACCATTACCGGAACTGTCTGGCCTACGTTCAGCCAACTCTTTACGAAGGTTTCGGGCATGCGATAGGTGAGGCGCTGGCCTGTGGGGCTCGGGTCATAACTTCGCCACGCGGTGCGGTGCCAGAAGTTGCAGGTGACTTCGCTTATTGGGTTCAGCCAGACAGCCAGGATGAAATTGCGGCGGCCATGGAGGCGGTTGTTGCGACCCCGATTGCTGATGGGGAAGCGCAAGCCAGACATCAATGGATTTCCTCAAACTATTCAATCGCAGCCCGTCGTGCAGCGCTAAAAAGTGTTTTGGATTCCTTGTCGCCGGCAAAGTAGGGGTGAGCTTCGTTGAAAATATTTATCAAGGTTAATGGTGGTGCTGCGTGTTAGCTCGTCTGATCAGCCTCTTCGAGAATTCGAGGCTATTGCAGCTCTTTGTTATTACGGCTTGTATTCAAGGTGGCGTAATAATAAGCCAGTTTTTGATCACGCCTTGGGTAGATCCTTCAGTCGTCGGGGTCGTACGCTCCTTAGAAACAGTTATTGCACTTGTCGTGTTGGCAGGTAGCTTGGGTATGCAAAGTATCGCCATCCGCGATACAGCTGCGAGCAGTGGCCTTTCTCGCCAGAGTGATGTGCTCCGACAGGTTTTTTTATTGGTTGGAATAACTTCTGGTGTGGTTATTGTCGGGATATACGTAGCCCATAAATTCGTGCTCACCTCCGCGATTAGTTCGTACGTGTTCACTACGTGCGGATTGGTATTGCTCACTAATCTGCTTCGCGTCACTACGGGGTTTGCTCAAGGGGCAAAAGCAATAGGCGAGATCTATTTTGCATTGATGCTGGTTACTGTAGTTGGCGTTGTTTTGCATGTTGTGTTAACAAAGTTGTATGGCGTCAAAGGCTGGATGATCGCTCGTTATCTTGGTGAGTTCTTTTGTCTTGCTGCTGTTTGGTGGAAGCTCAGAGCCTATATTTTACCAGCCCTTGATTTTCGCCAAGTGGATGGGCGGGAAGTGATGTCGACTGCTACCTCTGGGCTGACCATCAATGCCAGCCTCTTCGTTCGTTTGTTAGTGGATAGCCTGCCGGTTCTTATGTTGACTGCCTTTCATATAAGAACCGAGGACATAGGTTTTTTCGGTATAGCGATATTGAGCCTTGTCCTAGGTCTACTGCCGTTGGCGATCATTGCGCAAAGAGCTCTTCCTGATTTGGTTGAAGTGCTCAATCATAAAAGTGATTTGCGTGAGAGATACAGGGCATTCTCAAAAAGTATGCTCAAGGTATCATCTGCAGTTGCTTTGTTATTGATTTTGGCATCATCAGCCTGGCTGTTACTCATCGGCGGCGTTTATAAGCTGACTGCCATGTATGTCATTGTATTGGCGCTGACGCTTCCGCTGAAAGCCATCGCTCTCGCTTGCGGCACGATGCTGGTTGCGTTACGTGTTTTCGGTTTGAGTCTGAAGGTCAATGTTATTGAAGGTGTGCTCGTTCTGATAATCCTCTACTTGGGTATTCCAGGCCTGGGTGGTTGGGCTGGAGTTTTGGCGTATGCAGTCGGTGCGCTTTTATCAGTAGCGCTGCTTCTAACTGCGGTGAGAATCCGCCTCGCTGATTTATAATCCGGGAGGGGATTATTTTGAAAGAAAATTATTTGGAGGGAGTTCGCGTGCTGTCACCAGTCAGGAGAGCCGGTTTTGATTGTTTCAGTGCTGGTTTTTTCTTTTTGGTGATTTGGTTCGCGGGTGTCATTGTTCCTCTCTATCCATTTATCATGGGGTTTGATGGCTTTAGTCAGTTTTGGGAATTTAGTTTTTCCGATAAAAGTACTTCGATTGATGACGCGCTTCTGTTGTACGGCGGAGCGCTCGCATTTGTTTTGATCGGTTGTTATTTGGGTAGGAAGACTCTCCTGACTATTCCTGTCAAGGTTCGGTACATAGTAAGTCCGAGGATTTTTTCTCAAAGGTCATTAGTGTTTACTCTGGCATCACTGTTGGCATTTGTGACGATTCTCGTCATCCTCGGAGGTGTTTCAGGATTGCTCCAAGGAGCCAGTGACAGAATAAGAGCGTTCGCAGGTTTGAATGGTCTGTTTCTTCTACAAAACTTGCTGCTTTCTGTCTCGCTGGCATGGTTTATACGTCTGACACGTGACGAAAAGAAATCACTTTCCGAGCGCTTTTGTTTTTGGCTGTATTTCTTGGGAGGGTTGTTTGTCTGCGCCCTTCAAGGACAAAAGTCAACGATTTTTATTATTGTACTTTCACTCATTATAGTTCGGCATTACCGGGTCAAGCGGGTCAGCCTTGTAAAAGGCGCTGTGCTTGGGTTTGTGATGTTTGTGTCCTTGATGGCTTACCATTTGCTGAAGCAAGAGTTTCTGGCCACGGGCAGATTCTTTTTTATTAATGAGGATCAAGGCGTCTTCCTTTCATTTGTTCATTTTCTGGCGACGCAGTTCACGGGAAATCTTATGCAATTACAGACAATGACTGTGTTGATAGATGCAATGCCGCATGGGCTCGAGTGGCAAAACGGAACGACGCTGCTGATGCTTGTATTGATTTTGATACCTTCGGGGCTTTTTCCGAATAAGCCGCTCACCGCGGCAGGTATATTTACGGGAGCTTTTTGGCCTAATAAGTGGCTCATGGAAGGGACGACGCTGCCACCAGGTATTTTTGGTGAGCTTTACATGAATTTTGGCGTCCTGGGCGTGTTGTTCGGCGGCTTTTTTCTCGGACTTATATGGGGACGGCTCTACGGCGCCGTTGTCTATAACCCTCAAAGTGATAGAGCGTTGGGTATTTATGCATTAGCCGTCGCCTCCATGCTTCACCTTTTTCGGGGAGAGCTGGCTTCGGTGGCCCTTCTCATAGCGTCTATATGGCTTCCTTTTTTATTATTGAGCTCAAAGCGCCAAGAGCCTGTTAATAACCCAATCTAGAGAAACTGGTATGTGCGGAATTTTGGGATACATTCATAACGGAACGCGGGAGTCGATTGATTTCTCTTCGGCTCTCTCGTTCATTCGACGTCGCGGCCCTGATGATCAGGGCGTTTGGGCCGATACCGATGTTGGTGTATGGCTTGGACAGGTGCGTCTTTCGATTCTTGATACGACTTCTGCCGGACATCAACCTATGGTCTCTGCCGATGGGCGAGTGGTCATGGTGTTTAACGGCGAAATTTATAATTTTCGAGAACTGAGGGCTCATCTTGAGGCTGCGGGGGATCACTTTACAAGCCAGTCTGATTCTGAGGTGTTGCTTGCGCTGTTCTGTCGTTATGGCATTGAGTGTTTAACTCGTTTGAACGGGATTTTCGCAGTTGTTTTCTGGGAACGTGACACTCAAACACTTTGGGTAGCTCGAGATCAACTCGGCGTCAAGCCACTTTATATCCATTCCAATGATGGTTGTTTTGCATTTTCAAGTGAAATGAAAGGCTTGATCCGAGGTGGCTTCAGTAAAACTGAAATTGATCCGCAAGCCGTGCTCGCGCATCTTGGTTTTCTGTGGTCTCCCGGCGAGCGAACCATTGTGCGGGATATCAAAAAAGTTTTACCTGGGCAGGCTCTGTGCGTACGTAATGGGCGCATCGAGAAGAGTTGGTTTTACTACGAGTTGCCTATTTCAGAGAAGCCCCTGACAAAATCAGTCAGTGAAGTCGCTATTGATGTCGCTGATGCGGTCAAGACTGCCGTCGAGCGCCAGTTAGTGTCCGATGTCCCGTTGGGTTCATTTTTGTCAGGCGGCTTGGACTCCAGTGCAATAGTTGCCTTTGCAGCACAAGAGATGCGGGACAAAGGGCGGTTGCAGTGCTTCAGTATTCGTGTTGACAACGGATCTACTGCTAATGAGGGGTTCGCCGATGACCTTCCCTACGCACAGCGCGTGGCCAAGCATCTTGATGTCGATTTGCATGTTGTAGGCGTCGGTGACGAGATGATGGATCGCCTGCCTGAGATGGTTTATCTACTTGATGAGCCTACGCCGGACCCGGCCGCGTTGAACGCTTTGTTCATCTCGGAACTGGCCAGCCAGAATGGCATCAAGGTCCTTCTTTCCGGCGCAGGGGGAGATGACATTTTTACAGGCTATCGTCGTCATTTCGCTTTGGCTCAGGAGCGTTGGTGGGCGGGTATGCCTCGACCGCTTCGTTCGGTACTGGCCAGTAGCTCAAGCTTACTTCCGGCGTCCTCTCCGCTGTCTCGTCGTCTCGGGAAGGCTTTTCGCTACGCGGACTTACCTGCTGACGATCGCTTGATCAGTTATTTTCTCTGGCTTGAACCTGATCAGGCTTACAGACTATTAGCGTTTGACTTACGACGTCAATTGGCGGCGGACGATCTATTTTCCCCTATGCGGGAAACACTCTCGCACCTGCCTTCTGACGCGACGCCGCTTGATAAAATGCTCACCTTGGAGTGTAAGCATTTTCTCACTGATCACAATCTCAACTACACCGATAAGATGGGTATGGCCGCGGGAGTTGAAGTTCGTGTTCCGTTGCTGGATCTGGATCTTGTACGTCTGGCGGGTTCGTTGCCTTCGGATATCAAACAAAAAGGTCGAGAGGGGAAGTGGATTTTCAAGAAAGCGATGGAACCCTACCTCCCTCACGATATTATCTACCGCCCAAAAACGGGCTTCGGCGTACCGCTTCGCAACTGGTTGCAAGGACGCCTGAAACCCTTAGTTGATGAGGTGCTTTCTCCTGCGTCTCTGCTGAAGAGAGGGATTTTCGACCCGCAAGCGGTTGCGGACCTGATCAAGGCTGATCGGTCCGGTCGTATTGACGCGGCTTATACGTTGTTTGGCATCGTCTGCATGGAGCTGTGGTGCAAACAGTATCTGGACGGCGATTTCGCACTCGATGGTTGAAGCGGTGGGCGCATGCCTGGGTGAAAGCAGCTACAGCTTTTTTCCGGTTACGGCACAATCGTGCGCTCTATACGCGGCATCCGGTGGGGGCCTTGACGAGGTCTTGAAGCAAGATCCGCTTGGTAGGAGAGGTGCGCAATGTTCCAACGCAAATACTGTTGTGTCATCCAATGGTAAGCTAGATGGCTAGACACAAGTTTCTCAGTGATGAGTGAATTTTTAACTTTATTGGTGTGAATGCATGAAGCAGGTTGTTCAGAACATGGCTAGCGGTGAAACGTCATTGGTTAATGCGCCGGCTCCTGCCGTTCGTAGTGGCGCTCTACAGATCAATACGACCAATACGCTGATTTCTGCCGGCACGGAGCGCATGCTCGTAGGGTTTGGCCGGGCTAACTGGTTTGAAAAAGCTCGTCAGCAACCAGATAAGGTTCGCATGGTACTGCAGAAGGTCCAGACCGATGGTTTGGCGACAACTGTAGAGGCCGTCCGCTCGAAGCTTGCTCAGCCTTTGCCGCTCGGATACTGCAATGTGGGTGTTGTCGCCGCAGTTGGCAGTAACGTGTCGGGCTTCAAGCCCGGGGACCGAGTTGTTTCCAATGGTCCTCATGCCGATATTGTTATCGTACCCAAGAATCTCTGTGCTGTAGTTCCAGAATCGGTCAGCGACGAAGCAGCATCGTTTACCGTCCTGGCCAGTATCGGCTTGCAGGGGATTCGGCTGGCTCAGCCGACGCTGGGGGAAACCTTTGTGGTGACCGGCGTTGGGCTGATCGGGCTGATGACGGTTCAGCTCCTGCGTGCCCAAGGCTGTCGTGTACTTGCCATTGACTTTGATGAACAGAAGCTAGCTTTGGCCCGTAACTATGGCGCCGAAACCTGCAACCCAGGCAAGGGGGAAGATGTTGTATCGGCGGGTATGACATTCAGCCGCGGAAGAGGGGTTGATGGTGTCATCATTACCGCTTCTACCAAGTCGTCCGACCCCGTCACCCAGGCTGCACATATGTGTCGTAAGCGTGGACGCATTGTTCTGGTGGGTGTGACAGGGCTTGAGCTGAATCGGGCTGACTTTTATGAAAAGGAACTGTCATTCCAGGTTTCATGTTCTTACGGCCCTGGGCGATATGACCCTAGTTACGAAGATCAGGGGCATGACTTCCCGATAGGCTTTGTTCGCTGGACTGAACAACGTAACTTTGAAGCCGTTCTGGACATGCTTGCCAGCGGCCAATTGGAGGTCAATTCGTTGATCTCCCATCGGTTCGCCTTTGAAGATGCGGCGGATGCCTATCAGACGCTCACTACTGATAACTCGGCGTTGGGTATCATTCTTCAATACACATCAAGTGACGCCGAGCGGAATATCAAAAAAGTCGTATTGACACCGGGTGCGATAGCTAGTTTCGATCCGGTCAAACCTGTAGTTGGCTTCATCGGTGCCGGAAACTATGCGTCAAGAATGCTGATACCGGCATTCAAGGCTGCGGGTGCGCAGTTCCATACCATTGTCACTGCGGGCGGTATCAACGGTGTCATACATGGCAGCAAGGCCGGTTTTGCAGAGGCTTCTACTGATATCAGTGCAATGCTTGGCGATAGTGCGATCAATACTGTTGCAATTGTCACTCGTCATGACAGCCACGCCCGTTTTGTTGCTCAGGCGCTTGAGGCTGGTAAACATATCTTCGTTGAGAAGCCATTGGCAATTGAGCCCCAAGAATTGGCGACAATTGAAGATGTCTATCGAAAAGCTGTCGAACGGGGGCTCAAGCCTCATTTGATGGTTGGTTTCAATCGGCGCTTTTCGCCCCAGGTACAAAAGATTAAGGCATTGCTCGCTGCAGTAAAAGAGCCTAAATCCTTCATCATGACAATGAATGCCGGAGCGATTCCCGCGAATCACTGGACTCAAGACACGTCGGTGGGCGGTGGGCGCATTATTGGCGAAGCCTGCCATTTCATTGATCTGATGCGTTTTTTGGCCGGCAGCAAAATTGTTTCGATCCAAGCCCGTAGAATGGGTAATACACCTGCTGTTGCAATCACGGAAGATAAAGCGGCGATTACCCTGGGATTTGAGGATGGCTCTTTCGGCACCATTCATTATTTGGCTAATGGCGCCGCCAGCTTTCCAAAAGAACGAGTTGAAGTCTTTACGGCGGGACGCGTCCTGCAACTGGATAATTTCCGTAAGTTGAAAGGTTTCGGCTGGCCTGGTTTTAGCAAGCTTAATCTGTGGAAACAGAACAAAGGGCAGAGTGAATGTGCTGCCGCTTTTCTTGCTGCCGTGGAAAACGGGGGCGTTACACCGATTACCTCCGATGAAATATTCGAAGTGGCGCGGGTGAGTATCGAAGTTGCACGGATTTTGCGTGAGCAATGAGTCTTCTTCTTGTGAAAGCCAAAACGGCTATAGCTCTCGGTTTTGGTAACTTGGGTCGCGCATTGACTTATCGGCTGGGGGTCAAGACTGGTTTGAATCCGGTCAGGCGCCTTAAAGCTGAAATTCCACAAGGTTCCTTTTTCGCAGAGAGTACAAGACAGGCCGGCTCACTGGCGTGTGCATCCCAATGGGATACCCAGGTCCGATATTTCGGATTCTGGGAATGCCCAGTTACTGATGCGCCCCCTGATTGGCATTTGAATCCCCTGAATGGGGTTCGAGTGCCTGAGGCCGAGCGGGAATGGTGGCGTATTCCTGATTTTGATGCGGCTGTCGGAGATATCAAGAATATCTGGGAAGCATCGCGCTTCGACTGGGTGTTGGTCTTCGCCCAGAAGTCCTGTGTTGGCGACTCCTTAGGGACGATGCATTTAAACGAGTGGTTGGCGGATTGGTGTGCAAATAACCCCCCTTATTGCGGTCCGAATTGGAAGTGCGGTCAGGAGGCTTCCATTCGTGTACTGCATTTGGCTATGAGTTCAGTAATTCTTGAACAGTTTGCTAACCCATTGCCGGGACTTGTCGATCTGATTAGGCTGCATCTAAAGCGTATTGAGCCGACTCTGAGCTATGCGATGGCGCAAGACAATAACCACGGCACTTCTGAGGCTGCGGCACTGTTTGTCGGTGGTAGCTGGTTGACGCTGTGCGGCAGTCCTGGCGGGGAGCATTGGCAGCGTTTGGGTCGGAAGTGGCTTGAAAATCGCGCGGCTCGCTTGATTGAACGAGACGGCAGTTTTAGTCAATACTCAGTCAACTATCATCGGGTGATGCTCGATACGTTTTCCATGGTCGAAGTCTGGAGAAGCAAACTCGGACTCCCTGCGTTCTCCACTACATTTCAACTCAGAGCCAAGACAGCCGCGAATTGGTTATTTTCGTTAGTTGACGAGCATTCTGGAGATGCTCCGAATATTGGCGCAAATGATGGGGCTCGACTGTTACCCCTTACAGATACGGACTACCGTGATTTTAGGCCAGCCGTTCAGTTGTCCATGGCATTGTTTGCCAGGAAGAGGGCCTATGAGGCGGCAGGTGAATGGGATTTGCCACTGCGCTGGTTACAGCTGACTGCCCCATCGACGGTAGCGGAGCGTCCAAGTAGTCAACTATTTGATTATGGCGGTTATGCACTCTTACGGCGTGAACAGGCAATGGCTGTATTACGTTATCCGCGTTTCCGTTTTCGGCCCAGTCAGGCAGATGCTCTGCATGTGGATCTATGGCGTGCAGGTCTTAACTTGCTCCGGGATGCAGGTACATATAGCTACAACACCTCGGCGCAGTGGTTGAGTTATTTCCCCGGAACCGCCAGCCACAACACAGTTCAATTCGATGGGCGAGACCAGATGCCTAGACTCAGTCGATTTCTGTTTGGGGATTGGTTGCGTGCGCGTCAAGTCGAAAGTCTGGTTGATCGGCCTGAACTTAGCTCCTGTGGTGCTACGTATATCGACGGCAAAGGTTGCCGTCATACGCGTCATGTCAGTCTGACCGATACAGGTATGCAGGTCAGGGATGAAGTCAGCGGATTTAAAGATCGCGCCGTTCTACGTTGGCGCTTGCAGCCTGGGGACTGGCGGATCGAGGGCGACGTTCTGACCAATGGTTCGCATCGGTTGTCTATTGTGGGCAGTATGCCTGTCGTGCGACGGGAACTGGTCCAGGGTTGGGAATCTCGTTACTACTTACAAAAAACTGAAGTGCCGGTGCTTGAGGTTGAGGTGGCTTCGGCTGGCGTTTTGACTACGGAGTATCACTGGTAGACATGAAAGTTCTTTATTTTCATCAGCATTTTTCTACTCCGAAAGGAGCGACCGGTATCAGGTCCTATGAGATGGCCCGTCGTCTGGTCGCCAGAGGACATCAGGTAACCATGGTTTGTGGCAGCTATGGTGGTGGTCAGACTGGACTGGATAGCCCTTTTGTTGGTGGAAGACGTAAAGGCATAGTCGATGGTATCGAAATCATAGAATTTGATTTGGCGTACTCCAACAGCGACGGCCTATTCGTTCGAGCACTCAGTTTTTTGAAGTTTGCGCTACGCAGTATTAGCCTTGCGCTAACCGAGCGTTACGATCTTGTTTTTGCGACCACGACGCCATTGACTGCGGGCATCCCCGGTATTTTTGCTCGCTGGTTTCGCAATAAGCCGTTTATCTTTGAGGTCCGCGATCTCTGGCCTGAGCTGCCCAAGGCAATGGGTGTCATTCGTAATCCGATGATTCTTTCTGCCATGTCTTTCCTGGAATGGGCGAGCTATCGCTCGGCTCACAGGCTCATCGGGTTGTCGCCAGGCATTGTTGATGGTATTGCGCATCGGGGCGTGGCGCGTGGGCGAATTACAATGATTCCTAATGGCTGTGACCTTGATATTTTCAACGCCCCTAGTGAGCCATGGTTGCCTGCTGGAGTGGATAAAGATCATTTGATGGCGGTCTTTGCCGGCACTCATGGGGTGGCAAACAAGCTAGACGCGGTACTCGATGCTGCACGAGAGTTGAAGCTTCGCAATCGCGATGACATTCGGTTGGTTTTGATTGGGCAGGGTAAACTCAAGCCCGCGCTCCAACAGCGTGCTGCTGAAGAACATCTGGACAATGTGATATTTCATGAACCGGTGAATAAAGCCAAGCTTTCTGGTTTGATGGCTAGCGCGGATCTGGGGTTGCAAATATTGGCAAATGTACCGGCCTTCTACTACGGGACATCGCCTAACAAGTTTTTCGACTACATCGCTTCGGGACTACCCGTTTTAAATAACTACCCGGGTTGGCTTGCCGAGATGATTTCCAGAGAAAATTGCGGTTTTGTCGTACCTCCCGATAATGCTGTGCTTTTCGCAGATGCGTTGATTCAGGCGGCAGATGCTCGTGAAGAGCTGAAGGCAAAAGGTTCGCGAGGTCGGGAGTTAGCGGCTCGGGAGTTTGACCGACGCAAGTTGGCAGATCGATTTGTCGATTGGCTGGAGGGTGTGGCCAGATGATAAAGCGCGGTTTTGATCTGTTCGCATCGGTGCTCGGCTTAATCTTGCTTGCACCGATCATCGCAATAGTTGCCTGGAACATCCGCAAAAAATTGGGATCGCCTGTTCTATTTCGTCAAATACGTCCAGGTCGGAACGGGAAGCCATTCGAAATGATCAAGTTCCGTACGATGAGGGATGCCCATGATGCAATGGGTAACCCTTTGCCGGACTCTGAGCGCATGACGCCCTTTGGCAGCTTTTTACGTTCCAGTAGCCTGGATGAATTGCCGGAATTATGGAACGTGGTCAAGGGGGATATGAGTCTGGTAGGACCACGACCATTATTGATGGAATACCTACCTCTCTACAGTCCCGAGCAATATCGTCGCCACAACGTTCGTCCGGGAGTGACCGGTTGGGCGCAGATCAATGGGCGGAATGCGCTTGAATGGGAAGAAAAGTTTAAACTGGACGTTTGGTATGTGGACAATCAGTCTTTCTGGTTGGACGTGAAGGTGATCTTTCTGACGATCAAAAAGGTTCTGGTACGCGACGGCATCAGTGCTGAAGGCGAGGTTACGGCATCGAAGTTCACAGGCACCAAGCCATGAGCCGACTTGCCGTTCTAGGTGCGAGCGGCCATGGCAAAGTCGTTGCGGATACGGCTGAATGCTGTGGATGGGAAACCATTGAGTTCTTTGATGACGCCTGGCCTGGCTTGCTCCGAAATGGTGCCTGGAATGTTGTTGGTGACACTGCGGCACTTTTAGCTGTTTTGCATGAGTATGACGGTGTGGTGGTGGCCATTGGTAATAATCAAGTCCGTCAGGCAAAACTTGATCAGCTCAAGGCGATAGGCGCTACGCTGGTTTCTCTGCTGCATCCTGATTCAACCTTTAGCCGGTATGCCACTCTCGGTGAGGGATCGGTTGTGTTTGCCGGGGTAGTGGTAAATGCTTATGCCAACGTTGGTAGTGGCGCTATTCTCAATACGGGTTGTAGTGTTGATCACGATTGTCTATTGGGATCGTGCGTGCATATCAGCCCCGGCGCACGGCTCGCCGGTGGCGTATCTGTGCAGGATTTAAGCTGGGTGGGTATCGGTGCCAGCGTGCGACAGCTTGTGAGTATCGGTTCGCAGGTTATGATTGGAGCCGGAGCCGTAGTTGTTACAGACGTGCCGGACCAGGTTACATTCGCCGGAGTGCCGGCCAAAATATTGGGCCGTTCTTGAAACACTGACGCCACTTCTGCTGTGTTGAGCGTATTGCAACAAGGGCTTGTTGATAAGTCCTTCATATTTTCTGATGAAAACTGACAGGTACTGGTTGTGTTGAATTCACCATTTTCTCCTTGGCCTTCTTTTACTGAAGAAGAGGCCAATGCTGTACGTGATGTGATTCTGTCCAATAAGGTCAATTACTGGACCGGTACAGAGGGGCGCGAATTCGAAAAGGAATTCGCTGCATGGGCAGGCACCGAATTTGCTATCGGGCTTGCCAACGGAACGGTTGCGCTGGACCTTGCCTTGAAGGGCTTGGGTATTGGTGCTGGCGATGAGGTGATTGTTACTCCGCGTACTTTTCTTGCTTCTGTTTCGAGTATCGTCAATGCCGGAGCAGTTCCGGTTTTCGCTGAAGTTGATCGCGACTCGCAGAACTTTAGCGCTGAGACTATCCGTGCGGTGCTGAGTCCTCGCACCCGAGCGGTAATCTGTGTGCATCTGGCTGGTTGGCCTTGTGATATGGATCTGATCATGGCTCTGGCGGAAGAATTTGATCTTAAAGTGATCGAAGATTGTGCTCAAGCTCACGGAGCTAGCTACAAGGGGCGCCCAGTGGGGTCGATCGGTCATGTCGCAGCCTGGTCTTTCTGTCAGGACAAGATCATGACTACAGGTGGTGAAGGCGGAATGGTTACAACGAACGATCGTAAGTTGTGGTCGGACATGTGGTCGTTCAAAGATCATGGCAAGAGCTGGGAAGCTGTCTACGAACGTGAGCATCCGCCGGGTTTCCGCTGGTTGCACGAAAGCTTCGGAACCAACTGGAGAATGCTTGAGGTTCAGGCCGTAATCGGTCGGATTCAACTCCAGCGTATGACCCATTGGCATATGCTTCGTCTGGCCAATGCCGGGCAGATATGGGACTGTGCTCGTCAATTGAAGGGGTTGCGCGTGCCGTCGATGCCTGAAGGCAGTGTTCACGCGGCTTATAAGTGCTATGTGTTTGTCGAACCCCTGCAACTTAAACCGGGCTGGGATCGGGATCGTATTCTGGCGGAGATTTTGGCACGGGAAGTTCCAGTATTTTCTGGTTCTTGCTCCGAGGTCTATCTGGAGAAGGCTTTTGAGGATACAGGCTGGCGTCCGGCAAAGCGCTTGCCGGTGGCGCAGGAACTCGGTGAAACAAGCATGATGTTTCTCGTGCATCCCACATTGACACAATCTGAAATGGACAAAACATGTGCGGTCCTCAGAACCGTTATGCAGTTGGCGACCGGAGAGTAATCAGCTAAGCAAATGGTAGGGTCCGTCTTTTGTTTCTAATGCAGAAGGATTTGACTTACGGGCCGGTCAAAAGGACTTCTCCGTAAGGGAGCTTTTTGGAATCACTCATCGTGGCGCCAGATGCATTTTAGGAGTAACAGAGGTGTTTCAAGGTGTTATGGATAAGTTGAGAGCCTTCTTACTAGGGTTAACGCGACGGCAGAAACGGGCCTTCCAGGTGGTGACCGACATTTTTCTCGTCTGGCTCGCTCTTTGGATGGCCTTTGTCGTTCGTTTGGGTATTGACGAACTGATCAATCCCTTTACAGAGTACTTATGGTTATTTTTGAGCGCCACAATCGTCGCAATTCCACTGTTTGTACGTTTTGGTATGTATCGTGCGGTAATGCGCTATTTTGGAAACGATGCACTGATTGCGATTATCAAGGCCGTCAGTCTGTCTTCATTAATTCTTGCCCTGATTGTTTACTGGAGCAGTAACCACCAGACGTTCGTTCCTCGCTCGGTTATATTTAATTATTGGTGGTTGAGCATGGTCATGATCGGGGGGCTACGCCTCGCGATGCGCCAGTATTTTCTAGGTGACTGGTTTACGGCTGCGCAACATGTTCCTTTCACCAGCCGAGAAGATGGACTGCCGAAGGTTGCCATTTATGGTGCAGGCGCAGCCGGCAATCAATTGGTTGCTGCGCTACGTATGGGGAGACTCATGCGGCCGGTCGCATTTATTGATGACGATGGCAGCATTGCCGATCGTGTGATCTCAGGCTTGCATGTCTATAAGCCCAAGCACATCCAGCAGATGATTGACGTGACCGGCGCTCAGCAGATTCTTCTCGCCATTCCTTCCGCGAATCGCGGGCGGCGCCGGGAAATATTGGATTTTCTGGGGGGATTTGCCCTCCATGTACAAAGCGTACCTGGCTTTATGGATCTGGCCAGTGGGCGGGTAAAAGTTGATGATATCCAGGAAGTTGATATTGCTGACTTGTTAGGCCGTGACTCGGTACCGCCTCAGGATGACTTGCTTGAACATTGCATCAAGGAACAGTCGGTTCTTATAACCGGGGCGGGCGGTTCAATCGGGTCGGAGCTTTGCCGTCAAATTCTCACACTACAACCCACAATGCTGCTGCTTTATGAACACAGTGAGTTCAATCTTTACAGTATTTTGCAAGAGCTCGAACAACGGATTGTGCGTGAGTCATTGTCTGTAAAGTTATTGCCTATTCTGGGGTCTGTCCGCGATCAAGAAAAACTCCTGGATGTTATGAAAACCTGGCATGTAGACACCGTATACCATGCGGCAGCCTACAAGCATGTACCTATGGTTGAACACAATATTGCTGAAGGTGTTCTGAATAATGTGATGGGGACATTGAGTGCTGCACAAGCCTCTCTGCGGGCAAATGTGGCGAACTTTGTGCTTATTTCGACTGACAAGGCGGTGCGTCCGACGAATGTAATGGGAAGCACCAAGCGCCTCGCCGAAATGACGCTGCAGGCGCTCAGTCGTGAAGTGGCTCCGGTGTTGTACGGCGAAACTGCCAATGTTTCTCATGTGAACAAGACCCGCTTTACCATGGTACGTTTCGGAAATGTGCTGGGCTCTTCCGGATCGGTGATCCCGTTATTTCACAAACAAATAAAATCCGGTGGGCCATTAACGGTCACCCATCCGAAGATCACTCGTTACTTTATGACTATCCCTGAGGCGGCCCAACTGGTGATCCAGGCCGGCTCCATGGGGCAGGGAGGGGATGTGTTTGTGCTGGACATGGGCGAACCGGTAAAAATCATCGAGCTGGCCGAGAAGATGATTCACTTGTCGGGGTTGAGCGTTCGCTCTGAAAGGAATCCACATGGTGATATTGCCGTTGAATTTACAGGTCTGCGTCCGGGCGAGAAGCTTTACGAGGAGTTGTTGATCGGAGATAACGTTGTCGCCACTCAGCATCCAATGATTATGAGTGCCAACGAGGATCATTTGCCTTGGGAGGTATTGAAGTCCAGATTAGCAGAGCTACTTTTAGCCATTGAGCAAGATGATTATTCAAAGGTAAGGCAATTGTTGCGCAATACAGTCAGCGGTTACGCACCGGATGGTGAGATTGTTGATTGGTTCTATCAGCAGCGTCGACTTGAGC